>CANQMK010000001.1 GCA_947624895.1 uncultured Oscillospiraceae bacterium
AGACCCCGCTCCTCCAGCCGCATGAGGGTGGAGCGGGACACCCCGCAGCTCTTACTCACCTGATGGATCGAGAAAAATTCCTCCAACTTCTTTGCCTCCCCTCTTGACCTGTTCACGGGTGAACATGATAGAATGATACCGGGAAAACCGGGATTTGTCAAGTGTGGAGGGCGCTATCCGAGCCGGGCCGGTGCGTGGCCTGTCCCAAAGCTCAAAAAATTCCCCCCAAGTTGGGGAAAAATTGTCCAACTTTTTCCGCCCTTCCTCTTGACCCGTTCACGGGTGAACATAGTATAATGGTAACCGTCGAATTTTGACCTGGTCCGTTAAATTTGTCAGGAAAAACGATCCGAGCTGGGCCGGCCCAGCTCTGTCCGTGGGAGTCCCCCACGGACAGAATGGACGCTCACTCACCACATATAAGAAAAGAAAGGTGAACTATCATGTGCAAGAGAATTTTGGCCCTGGCGCTGGCGCTTGTCATGTTCGTGGCGCTTTTGCCGACCGAGGTTTTGGCGGCGGAGAGCGACGCCACGGAGCCTTTGGCGGAGGAGATCGCCGCGGACGGTTCGACCCTTTCTGAGGAAATGCCGCCGGAAGACGCGGCCACGGAGGAGGTCACGGACGACGGGGAAGAGGAGAACGTCCTGGACGCTCCGGCCCTGTTCAAGGTCGTACAGCCGCTGGAGAAGCTGGCCGAGGAGGAGGCTCCGGCCGACCCGGAGGGCGGAGAGGCCCCGGGGGCGGGCGCTGACGCGGACGCCGACGCCCCGGCGGACGGCGCGGACGCGGACGGCGACCTTTCCCAGCCGGAGATCGCCCCCATCTCCATCGACCCCGACGACGCCAACGCGGAGAAGGTAAAGAATTACTTTGTCAGCGGCGAGCTGACCGGCACCTACGTGACCAAGCGGCACACGGAGGGCAACAGCGATACGGCGTGGAGCATCGTAATCGGCGAGGACGGCGACGCAGCCCTTTACTACGAGGGCGAGGACACCGGCGCCACGGCGACCTTTAACAGCGTGACCTCCTCCACAGGAAAGCCCGGCGCCATCGTCTTCCACCACGACGGCTGGTACGCGGACGCGGCGGGCGAGACGGAGGCGATCCTCACCGTTACCCTCAACAGCAACGGCTATTTCACCATGCCCAACAGCTATCATATCTATTGGGATAAGGACGACACCGGCGAGCTGAAAGACTACGCCTTCTCCAGCGACCCCTGCTACTACAACGAGACGGTTCTGAAGGAGTTTTTCGCCGACCTCTCCGGGGACTACATCCTGCCCGACGGCTCGGGCTGGAAGGTGACCGTAGGGGACGACGGCGATGTGACCCTGTCCGACGAGGAGGGCAAGGCGGACAACGCGTTTATCAGTTATATCAAAACGAACGCGTCTGCCCCCAGGGCGGTCACGGCAATCACCTTCACCAGCCCCGATTGGTATAACTCGGCTTCCACGTCTGCCAAAAATTATCATACGCTGACGCTCACCTGGACGACGGCGGTCAACTCATCCTTTGCCCACAAGTCCTTCAAGTGCGCCGCCGCCACCTTCTACGACGCCGACAAGAACGTGATCAAAGGCTTTACCACAAACTGCTACTTTATCGCCGGCGACGGCATCTTCTCCTATGCGTATTTCCAGGATTATGCCGGCACCTATGCCCTTTCCGAGAGCTACGGGACGGTCTACGGCGGGGACATCGACGGCATAGGCGGCTGGAAGATCGAAATTGATGCTGGCGGCCACGTCTATCTCTGTGTAGACGAGGAGCATAAGTACGAGGCCGTTATGACCGCCGGCGCGACCACAAGCGGAACACAAAGGGTCAACACGATGGTCGTGGCTCTGCCGGGGTGGTACACAAATACAAGCTGGACCACACCCGCCTATATCACATTGACGTGGGGCTATGACAGCGTCAACAAGTCCGCCGGCTACGGCCAAGGCGCGCTGTACTTTACGACGGCGAAGCAAGATAAAGTATACAAGCAGAATGAAAAGACAATCGTCTGTTTACCCGCTCTGCGTTTTGAGCGCAGCGACCTTACCGCTTTTGCGAAGTCCAAGCTCAGCCCCTATGCGGGGGAATATCTTGTAAGCGACGGATCGGATGAAAACATCGTGATCGAAGAGGACGGGACCGTTAAACTCCACACAAAAGACGGTACGGACCTGACCCCTCTTTCCTACACGGTCGATAATACAAACTGGCGCGAGGGTGACGAAGCCGGGTCGAATGTGACCTCCGTCGTGTTTTCCAAAGAGGACTGGTTCGACAGCGCGAAGCAGAAGGCCCCGAGCGCAAAACGGCAAACCGTCGCCATGACGTGGGACCCGGCCAACCTACAGTTCGCCGTCAGTAGTGACGTCACCTGCTACAAGCCGGAGAGCGAAGAGGTCTCCCACATTTACAGCACCGCCATCAAGTACAGCAAGGCGGAGATCATCGACGAGGGCAACGCCTACATGAAGCAGTATGTCCACGGCGAGTACACCCTCAACGACGGCTCCGGCTGGAAGATCAAGGTGGACGGGGAGACGGGCAAGATCTACACCAAGTTTGATACCGACGCCTACGTGGAGGTGACAAACCCCGCCCCCGCCTTTGTGCAGGACACGACCTACACGGGGGTAGACCCCAACAAAGAGTACGGCAACAAGGGCAAGTACCTCACCACCATCTCTGTCCCCGTGACGGGCTGGTATCTCGACGAGGGGTGCACCCAGGATGCGGTCATCGATCTGGCCTGGAACGGCAAGGTGGTCAACCCCATCGACGACCACCAGTTCGCCGTGACCGGCGCCGCGATCTACCACAAGGTCGGGGAGGAGACCGAGTGCAAGTACCTGGTGGGCACCTTCTATTCCGACGAGGACCGGGCCATGGGGGAGGCATACCTGGCGGACTACTCCGGCACGTACCACCCCACCGCGGCGGAGGGGACATGGTACATCGAGATAAGCGACAAGGGCGAGGTCTCGGTCCACGCCGTCGACTCCAAGAACGAGGAGTATATCTTTACAGACGTGGCGCTGGATCTGACGGTGGAGACCAAGCACGACAACGCCAACCTGGGCAACGTCAAAGGCGTGACCGGCGTCAAAGTCGTCGTGCCCGAATGGCGCGCCGCACAGAAGAATGATACCCTTGCCAATATCGCCCAGTGCGCGGAGACCGCATTTACCTTCAGCGCGGCGGCCAATGGTTCTTCCTTTTTCTCTCCGGCCGCTAACGCGTACCTGTATGACAACGCCGATGCCAACGGAAACCCCTGGGAGGTGAAGACGAAAACCAGCGACCCCAACAACAACAAGCCCTTGTCCACCAAGCTCTATGCAAACGACAGGGCCTACACCGACGCGAACAAGGACGCGGCCAAGGCGTACTTCAAGACCCACGCCGGTCACTACTATATAGACGAAGCCAGCCTCGACTATATGATCACCGTCACCGAAGAGGGCCAGATCTTCTGGGGTGATCTCACTTCCAGCGAGAAACCCCTGCCCGCGGACGTGGCCTTTGACGCCATCCGGGACGACAACGGAGACGGCAAGGTGAACGAGGACGAGAATACGATTGTCCCCGGGACGATCAGCGTGTGGCTGAACGGATATACCACCGGCAAAGTCAGCACCAGCAGTTCCAGCGCCACCTACAACGAATGCACGGCGAGAGGCGAGTTCACGTGGAACGATACGGATGAATCGGGTGTGGCGCATTCCGCGCACACCTTCAAGAGCAAAAGTAGTGCAAAGGGGCATAAAGCCGGCGAGAGCACCCAGACCAACTTCGCCGCGGACAAGTACTACAACATCGGAGATGCTGTTACCGCAGAGGATTTTGTGGAGCCCGGCACCTACGAGACCACGGACGCACAATTCAGGATCGAAATAAAGACGGACGAAACCACCGGCGAAACGTCTTATACCTTCTATCGGCCTGATCCTGATCCTAAGCTTGACGGATACCCCCTCAAGCTGTTCGGCTCGGGCAACGCGGCCTACCTGCGCGGTTTTATCGGCAAGATGAAGAAAAATGATGTGTACCTCGTGGTCACAAAAGGCCCCTATGAGGGCTTCCTGCTCACCGGCTACGAGGTGACATACAATGATCTTGACGGTAAGCAGCAAAATTCGTCCAGCGCGCCTACCGTCACCCTCCCCGCGGGGACCCGGTTTACGAACTACGCGCTGGGGGACACCGGAGAGAACAAAAATATCATCGTTGCCGAACCCGGCCAGGATGTGGATACGGGCACGGCCTTCAGCCGTCTCTCCCTCGCCCTCCACAGCCTGACGGGCGGCGAGACCATCTACCTGACGGACGACATCAAGGTGGGCTTTGCGGCCAAACTGCCGGACGGGGTGGGGGACGTGACCATCAACGGCCAGGGCCACACCATCACCCGGGACAGCTTCGTAAATCCCAATACCATCCTCACGGACCCGGAACTGGGCGATGAGGCGGTCATGAGCATCCTCATGGACCCCGGGATCAGCCTGGCGGCCCTGGAGGACGAAGGGGAGGCGGGCGCCATCCCGCAAGAGCATTACACCGGCGCCATCCTCCAGGTCGGCAAGGGCGACACCGTCACGCTGCAAAACGTGACCATCGACGGAGAGGGCCAGTGGGAGATCGACCAGGAAAAGCTGGAATATGAGAAAGAGCTGAACAAGAGTTACGATATCGATGTCCTGGAAGACCCGAGGGGCGGCCACCCCATCAGGGAGCTTCTGGGGAACGTGGTCTCCACCGACAGCCTCATCAAGGTCGCCGGCGGCGCCCTCATACTGGAGGACGTGACCCTGGAGAACTTCTTCGCGGGGGATGGATATGAAGACGACCGACATTTCATCGACTTCACATCCACCGAAGACGGCAAGCTGGAGGTGACGGGGGCCGGCGCTGTTTTCCAGCATAACGCCTCCCGGTCCGGGGTCTGTATCGGCAACACAGACAAAAATGAGATCGATCTGGGCGGCTGCACCACCATGGAGGACAACTACTGCTACGGCGGCAACGGCGGCCTGGTGGTGGCGATGGAGGGCACCCAGGTCTATATGGACGAGGGTACGAAGATCCTCAACAACGTGGCGGCGGACACCAACGGCGTCTTCGTCCAGCTGCATAAAAAAACCGATGGGGTCAAAGACGGGGATAATAAGGGCGAGACCTACGCCAAGCTCCACATGAACGGCGGCGAGATCGGCCACAACGTCGGCCTCCGGGGCGGCTCCTACGGCTGGGGCCAGACGATCTATCTCTACAACGGCGGCGCCTTCGAGATGAACGGCGGCGAGATCCACGACAACATCGGCGCGGGCATCAGCAGCATCTATCAGCAGCCCTCCGCCGACGCGCTGCGGCTCAACGGCGGATGGATCCACGGCAACACCTGCAGCCTGACCGACGAGGGCACAGATTGGGCGCTGGACATCGCCCTGATGAACATCGGGAATGTCGGCGAAGGCATGACCGTGGAGCAAAACTTCGTCGTGGGCGCGGCGGCCATCCTGGGCGGCTACGCCAGCGGCGACGAGTACCTCACCAACGACGGCACGATCAAGGGAAACATCTCTGTTTATTCCTACTTCAACAACGAAGGGCGCGTCTCCACCGTCGTCAACAACCACATCATCGATGGGAACATCCGGCTTGAGAACGGCTCGATGATAAAGAACGCGGAGAACGGCGTCATCACAGGCAACGTAACGGTAAGAGGCTCCCTCACGGAGAGCGCGGGCGAGAGCAGCTTCCACAACGAAGGTGATATAAAAGGAGACATAGAGCTGGCCGAAGGCGCGCACCTGTACAACAGCGGCGAGGTATACGGCAACGTGACGGTCAAGTCGGGGGGTACGCTGGAACTCAACTGCAATGAAGAAGGTACGGTGCACGGCGGGACCATCCACGGAAACGTGACGGTCTACCCCGACGGTCTGCTCTACGCGAAGGTGAGTCCCGCCCTCGTAGACGGCACGATCACCCTGGAGTACGAGGACGAGGAAGACCTGGCGCGCATGAAAGAGGTGCTGCATGACTGCGGGATCCAGTGCTCCAACATTGTGGAGAAACAGCACGCGCACTCCGAGGTGCTGGATAAAACCGTGATAGAGCCAGACGACGACAAAAAATGCACCGAGCCGTGGGTCACGGTATATGTCTGCCAGACCTGCGGGAAGGAGGTCAGCCGGGAGGAGACCACGCCTACGGGCCACCAATACTATGTGGAGAAAGTAGACGAGGCGACCTGCACCACGGGGCCAATAGAACACATCCGCTGCAAGCTCTGCAACGCGTATACCAGCTCGACGGCAATGAAGATCCAGGTGGGTGACCCCAACGGGCACACCTATGTGGAAAACACGCACCTCTACATCCCCCCCACGGAATATGCCTCAGGACACATCTACTATATCTGCACCACCTGCGGCGATGTGTTGGAATTCGAGATCGACAAGGTCCATGAGGGCTACACCAAGCATTCCTTCCAGAACGAGGACGGCTCCCTCAAGGAAGAGGCGGGCGTGCTCACCCCGCCAACCTGCACTGCGGAAGGCGAGATGACCTTCACCTGCGATGACTGTGGAACCACGATAACGGTCCCGGTTCCCGCCGCGGGGCACAGATTCCCCAGAGATCCCGACGAGTATGAACAGATCGAACGGGTCGAATCGGGCTGTACGAAGGAAGGGCATATTACCTATAAGCCCCGGTGTACGGTGTGCGGCGAGTTTGACACATCGTCTGGCGCGTATACGTACACGGTCAACCTACCCGCCCTCGGCCACGACTGGAGCGAGTGGGAAAACGTGGACTCGGAAAACTATTTTTGCACCACGGAGCGCCTTCAGGAGCGGCACTGCAAGCGTATGGACGCGGAAGCTGAAGCTGTGGCTGAAGGTGACGGCGACGAGGAAGAAGCCCGCATCATCTGCGACGACCCCAGCAATGCCACCGAGACCCGCCTTGGCGGCGAGACGAGCCACACCTGGGACGAGGACAACATCACCTGCCTCGTCTGCGGCTACGTTTCAACCGGCCACCACATCAGCTACATGACCAACGGCGGCATCGCGCCCCAGAGCCTGGCCGATATCGCGGGGACCGCCTATAAGCCCGGCAACACGGAGAGCCTCTGGCGGCCCTCCAGCGATGAAACGCTGGAAGGCGGCGTATGGACCAAGCAGACCATCAACGGGCAGGCCGTCTTCGTGGGCTGGAGTGCCACCAACCTGGGCGAGACCCCCTGCGAGAAAAAGCCCGAGGTCACGTTCATCGCCAGCGTGGTCATCCCCGCGGACGCGGACGCCACCGTCTTCGCGGTCTGGGCCGCGGACAAGAACAAAAACGGCACGCCCGACTATCAAGAGACCCCTGTCTCGGTCTTCTACGACAAAAACGGCGGCGCGGGTGACGTGCCCGCTCCCCTGATCGACGTTCTCCCCGGCGCGGCGTATCCCCTGGAGACAACCCCCGCGCTCACGAAGGGCGCCTACGTCTTCGCAGGCTGGAGCAGGACGCGGTATGACGAGGTGATCAAGACGCCGTTGGAAGAGCGCGACATAGAGATGGCCCGATCCCTGGTGACCAGTCCCTTCACCGTGCCCGCGGGGGTGGGCGACGTTACCCTCTACGCCGTGTACGCCACGGACGCGGACGCGGACGGCAAGCCCGACTACTGCAAAGACGCCCTGCACGTGGAGTACTACATCAACGGCGGCCAGGTCCGCGAGGGGTACACCGTGGACGAGAGCGGTATGTTTTACGTGTGCAACGACTATCACCACCCCGGCGACGACGCCACCCTCCTGGCCCTGGAATACGGCGCGATGATGATCTGCCGGGACGGCGCCGTGCTGATCGGCTGGAGCGCGGCGCCTGAGGACCTGATCACAAGCGAGGCGAGCGTCGACGGGAAGCCGATCAAAGCAGTCAACCTCACCAGCGCGGAATCAAACGCGAAAGTATACGCGCTCTGGGCGGCGGACGTCAACCACAATAGCATTGCCGACTACCTGGAGACCACCCTCACCCACACCTACCATCGGAATCAGTACCTTTCCCAGAGCAATGCGTCGACCCTTCCTGCGGGATACTCCCTGCACGTGACCAAAGCCGAGCCCCCGTTCCAGGTGGACATTCTTCCCGGCACGGGCGTCGAACTGGCCCCCAACGATTACTTCGACTCCGCCGACCTGCTGGACGACAAGGGCCAGGTGGTCGGTCACTATGTCCAGGTGGGCTGGAGCGGCTACTCCCACGGCGCCTGTACGTCCCGGATCGATTATGAGAACTGGGTGATCGCAGGGGAGGCCAACGGATATACGGACGAGGACGGCGTCTATTACCGCGTGATCTACGATACGCGGTTCCAGAACGCCTTCGCGGTCTGGGCGTCTGACGAGAACGAAAACGGCATCGCGGATTTTAAAGAGACGTACTACACCATCACCCTTAACATCAATGGCGGGACCGGCGGAGACGATTTCCAGCGCCAGAGCGTGCTGCTCGACGGCGAATGGTTCACCTTCCCCGCCGACCCCATCAAGGCGGGCTATACCTTCCGGGGCTGGTCTTCCGACGGCGGCAAGACCCTCCGCCAGGCGGGAGACACATTCAGGGTCACCGCCGACGTGACCTATGTGGCCCTGTATGACGAGGTCGCGTTTACGGTCACCCTGGACCTGAACGGCGGCACGGCGGGGGACGACTTCGCAGCCAGCAATCCCGTCAATGCGGGCGAGAGCTTCACCTTCCCCGCGGACCCCACAAAGGCGGGCTATACCTTCCTGGGCTGGTCCGCTGAGGGTGACGAAAACCTCTACAAGGCCGGGGACACCGTCACAGTCACCGCCGACGTGACCTACACGGCGCAATACGAGGCGGTCGCCGCGCCCAAGACGTTCCAGGTCACCCTGGACCTGAACGGCGGCACAGCGGGGGAGGGCTTCACAACCAAGAATTCCGTCAAGGAGGGCGAGAGCTTCACCTTCCCCGCCGACCCCACGAAGGCAGGCTATACCTTCCTGGGCTGGTCCGCCGTGGGTGACGAAAACCTCTACAAGGCCGGGGACACCGTGGCGGTCACCGCCGACGTGACCTACACAGCCCGGTATGAGGAAGTTGCGGTCACGCCCAAGACGTTCACGGTCACCCTGGACCTGAACGGCGGCACAGCGGGGGAGGGCTTCACAGCCAAGAATTCCGTCAAGGAGGGCGAGAGCTTCACCTTCCCCGCGGACCCCACAAAGGAGGGCTACACCTTCCTGGGCTGGTCCTCCGACGGCGGCAAGACGCTCTACAAGGCTGGGGATACCGTGGCGGTCACCGCAGACGTGACCTACACCGCGCAATATGAGGCGGTCGCCGCGCCCAAGACGTTCCAGGTCACCCTGGACCTGAACGGCGGCACGGAAGGGGAGGGCTTCACGGCCAGCACGACGGTCAAGGAGGGCGAGAGCTTCACCTTCCCCGCCGATCCCACAAAGGAAGGCTACACCTTCCTGGGCTGGTCCGCTGAGGGCGACGAAACCCTCTACAAGGCGGGGGACACCGTCACGGTCACCGCCGACGTGACCTACACCGCGCAATATGAGGCGGTCGCCGCGCCCAAGACGTTCACGGTCACCCTGGACCTGAACGGCGGCACGGCGGGGGACGACTTCGCGACCAGCAATCCCGTCAATGCGGGCGAGAGCTTCACCTTCCCCGCCGACCCCACGAAGGCAGGCTATACCTTCCTGGGCTGGTCCGCTGAAGGTGACGAAAACCTCTACAAGGCCGGGGACACCGTCACAGTCAACGCCGACGTGACCTACACGGCGCAATATGAGGCGGTCGCCGCGCCCAAGACGTTCCAGGTCACCCTGGACCTGAACGGCGGCACGGCGGGAGACGACTTCACGGCCAAGAATTCCGTCAAGGAGGGCGAGAGCTTCACCTTCCCCGCCGACCCCGCAAAGGCAGGCTATACCTTCCAGGGCTGGTCCGCCGCGGGCGACGAAACCCTCTACAAGGCGGGGGACACCGTGGCGGTCACCGCCGACGTGACCTACACCGCGCAATATGAGGCGGTCGCCGCGCCCAAGACGTTTACGGTCACCCTGGACCTGAACGGCGGCACGGCGGGGGACGACTTCGCAGCCAGCAATCCCGTCAATGCGGGCGAGAGCTTCACCTTCCCCGCGGACCCCACAAAGGCGGGCTACACCTTCCTGGGCTGGTCCGCTGAAGGTGACGAAAACCTCTACAAGGCCGGGGACACCGTCACGGTCAACGCCGACGTGACCTACACCGCGCGGTGGAACGTGCGGGTCGCCTCGGGCAGCGGCAGCGGCCGGACTCCTTCCCCCGCCATCGACAGGACGGAACACTACGGCTACATCATCGGCGTGACGGCCCATGAGGTCCGGCCCGAACAGGACATCACCCGGGCGGAGGTCGCCACCATCCTCTTCCGCCTCCTCACCGACGAGGCCCGGGAGGCCAACTGGAGCGAGACGAGCGGCTTCCCCGATGTGCGGAGCGACGCCTGGTACAACCACGCCGTGGCGGTGCTCCACAACCTGGGCATCGTCCAGGGTGACGGTCACGGCAGCTTCGATCCCGACGACAAGATCACCCGCGCCGAGGTGGCCGCCATGGTGGTCAGGTTCTACGAGAAGAGCGAGGGGACCGTCCTTGTCAACCGGTTTACCGACGTGGATGAGACGAAGTGGTATACCCAGGCGGTGCTCCTGGCCGACCACTACGAGTTGATGCAGGGCGACGGGGACCAGTTCAGGCCGGAGGACCCGCTGACCCGCGCCGAGGCCATGGCGGTGTTCAACCGGCTCCTGGGCCGTAAGCCCCACGAGGATCATCTGCGCGAGGATATGATCGCCTGGACGGACAACATGGATAAGCGCAAGTGGTACTACGCCGAGGTCCAGGAGGCCACAAACTCCCATACGTGCGGCGGGGATGTGGTGATCGACGGCGAGACCTACGAGACGTGGGAGAGCGTCGAGCCCATGCGCGACTGGGCCGCGCTGGAGCGCTGAGACCCGCGCGCGGGCGGCGACCATCCGCACGCGCCCCCGCGAGGACGCCGCGAAAAAGCGAATACACACGAAAGGGCCGCCTGTCGAGAGACAGGCGGCCCTTTGTCTTGGCGGGAAAAGACGCCGCGGCGGAACACGCGCGGGGACGCTCATGAAAAAGTCGCCGTGAGCGAACGCTCACGGCGACGTGGTGGCCCCCAGGAGAATTTGTAAGAACCCCAGGGCCATCGCATACAACTTCTTCCGGGGAGTTCGGGTCGTCCTTGTCTGTAAGGGTGAAGCTCAAAATTTCGTCCTTGTCTGTGTAGTAATAATGGATCTCGATTTTGTCATCCCATAGATAGACCGCCTTAACGAATGTGTCAATGAGCCTCTTTTGGTACTCCTTACTTTCCACGGCACCATCCCGGAACTGTTCCATGGACCAGATGATGCGCTCCTTCTCAACATGCCTCTCCTCCTGGGCCGCCTTGGCCAGCACAATGGTTTTCTCCAGCTCGGCGATTTCTCCCTCCAGTTCCAACAGGCGATCTTTCGTGGTGACGGTGAAAATGCCCTGCTCGATGGCGGTCATAATGTTTTTGACCGCCTTCCTGTTTTGGGACAGCTCCGCTTCCAGCCTGTCGATTTCCTCTTTACTGCCTGACTGCTCCAGTATTTTGATTGTTCCGTCGGCTATCCACTCTATCACATCATCCCGGAGGATAAACCGCTGGGTCAACTCGGCCACCGTTCGCTCGATGAACTCCTTTTTTACACTCTTCTTCTGGCATCCGCCGCCTCTCAGGTGTCCGTTACAGGTATAGTAATAGTGCTTGCTCCCAGTGTGGCTGGTGCCGGATATGCCGACCATGTAGGACTTGCAATAACCGCAGTGCAATTTCCCAGTGAGGAGATAATCCCCACTTTCCCGGTGCTTTCCTCTCGGATTTTTCTTCGTGGTCAAATGCCGTTGCATTTTGTAGAACACCTCCTTCTCGATGATTGGAGGGATGCCGCACTCATTGACATAGCCTGAGTGACGATATACGCCGATATAATTGTCGTTGGTGCAGAGACGATGAAAGCTGTTTTTATTCCAGGGCTTCTTCTGCTTTGTCTTGATCCCCCTGGCGTTGAGATCGGCGGCAATCGAGGCGAAGGACTCCCCATCCAGCACTCTGCGGTAGATCTCCCGGACAATGGCCGCCTCTGCCTCATCGATGGCGTATTTCCCGTCCGGCCCTCTGACATAGCCGAGCGGGAGAGATCCATTGACCTTGCAATTCCTGGCGTTGTCCTCCATGCCGCGCTTGATGTCCTCTCCCATGTTCTCGGAGTAGAACTGATTTACATTCATCATAGTACGCAGGGCAAAGCGGCCGGCGGCGGTGTTGCCGAATTCCTCTTTGGCATATAGGGTCTCAATGCCAAGCCTTGCCAGCCTGTCCTCATAGCTGAGAGCGTGGAGCATATTCCGTGCGATGCGGTTCGATTTGTAGGCTATGACTACCGCAAACTCACGTTTCTCCGCGTCCCGAAGCATTCGCTGGAAGTTGGGCCGCTTATCCGTTTTCCCGGTGATGGCCTTGTCGGCGTAGACCCGGAGCACCTTGATGTGCTGGGCGACGGCGAAGGCCATGCACTCCTCGACCTGCTGCTCGATGCTCTCTTCCTTTTGCGCATGAGATGAAAATCTGGCATATATCACGCCTGGCCTTTCGTCCGCCATCTCCGCGGAGCCCATTCTGCGCGGCAAAAACATCACCCCCTTTTTTGGGTATGACCACTGATTACTCCGCAGAGCTTAGTGGGTAAAACCAGTCCATGGCGCCATATCTGTCCACCAGATCCGCTATACTCTGGTTTTTCAGCAGAATTTCGTTTCCGTTATATGCGTCGAAAAGGATCCCTGATATGCAGTCGTTTGTGCTCCACCTCATTACATCTTCTTCTCCGGCAGTGAAGGTGATAGATACCTCGGAAAGCGATAGGCCGTACTCCTCGGCAAGCTCCTGAGACTGGATCACCATAGCGTTTGCGAAATCCGGGAATGTGATCTGCAACACCATCCCCACCGCATGGAGAGACGTTTCGAAGGCGCCATCACCATCATCGAGCACAACGATAGAGACATTGTCATGTCCATAGAAAAAATCGGTGAGCCTGGTATTAATATCATTCAAAGTTTCCTGCGGGATCTTTGTGTCGCTCTCGGATGGGGCTGCAGACGGTTCCTCCGCCTGTTGACTGGCACACCCAACCAGCAGGAGGAGAATGGGCAGGATAATACACAGCCTTTTCATAGAAATAGCCTCCTTGTCAAAGTATGTCGAATGTTATTATTTACCCTTTTATGTCAAAACTACGCATTCGTGTTATAATTCAATCAGCGCAAAAATGAGCCGTGGCGCGCCGAGGCGGAAAGGGGAAACGGTGGAAAGAACTGAAGCAGAGCGGCTTGTCCATTCCCTCACTCCAGAGGAGAAGAGGGCTTTGGTCGAGCTGCTATCAACCCTTGTACAAACGCTTCGACCTTCTCCTGTTCATCAGGGTTCAGGCCAACAAGTACATCAATGAGAGATTGGTCAAGAGTAGCCTCCCTGTCAGCCGAGACAGGGGGGCTATTTTTTTCATTGCCTGCCTCCGACCAGCCCATCAAGTAGGACGGAGGCACTTGAAGAACATCGGCCAATGGTGCAATAACAGCAAGCGGGAAATTTTCGATTTCATCACTTTCATACCTGTAAACTGTGGCTCGGTTTTTACCCAACCGCTTAGCAACATCGTCAACGGTCAAGCCAAGCTCCAGGCGGCGGTCTCTGATCCTGTCTCCCAATGTTGGCATAGCTATGACCTCCTTGTTGCTACCATTCTAGCATGAGTGTCGCAAATTTGCAACACAAAAACACAAACAAATGAAAAAATTTCGCATAATTTGCGAATGAAGTATTGACAGTGCGACATTCCTGTGGTAATATGCGGTTATCGCACAGTATGCGAAAAGGAGGTGACAACTATGAACTGTGTCAACGTCAACAAGCTCAAGGGAAAGATTGTGGAACACGGCTTTTCGGTTACAGACCTTGCGGCAAAACTGGATATGGACCGTGCCACGCTTTACAGGAAAATGAGCGATGGGGGCAAAAACATGACCGTTAGAGATGCCAACCGCATTGTCGAGGTGCTTGGTTTAAGCGCCGATGATGCTATGGCTATTTTTTTTGGTCATGTTGTCGCATGATGTGCGAATGACGGCGAAAGGAGGTGAACAGGATGCCGTTGCCAGTAGCGTGTGGGGACTGCGCTATCCATGTGGACACGGCAACTATCCCAGCCTTCCGGCAAGAAGCACTCGCCAAGGGCGCCCTGGAAATCATGGACCTGGCGTTTGCGATACCTGGGGCAGAGGAACGCTACCAGGCATGGCTGGCCGCAAGGCGCACTAGGTCAAAACGCAGAGCAAAGAAAGGAGCACAAGAATGAAAACAGGCAGAACCCTCCAGGAACTTGCCATCGAGCTGGACCGGCAGTCGGGTGCCAAAAGGGACTTCGTTGTTGAGAGCGGCGCCCTGCACATGGACATCGTTGATGAGCAGCCGGAACTCCGAATTGGGGCGTATGACGCCTACGAGGCCTTTGGGCTGAACGAGATCGCCCATAGGCAGGTGGGACAGCACTTGAAGATCCCAGCTCAGTACTACGATCGCATGAGACATGAAGACCCTGGCCTCTTGGCCACCAATGTCAACCACTGGTTGTCCAGGCAGTTGACGGTGCGTCGCATGGTGCGGACGATGGACGGCGTTGCCAGGGCTTTCCTCTCTGACCGTTACCGCCGAATTGATAACTACGAGGTTGCCCAGGCAGTCCTCCCCATCATCGGCGCCATGGACGGAGCCAGTGTGGTTAGCTGCGAGCTGACGGACTCCCGCATGTATCTGAAGGTCGTAAACCCCCGCATCCAGGCCGAGGTCAACAAGGGCGATGTGGTCCAGGCCGGCATCCTCATCACCAACAGTGAGGTTGGCCAGGGCAGCGTGACCGTCTCCCCGCTGATCTACCGCTTGGTCTGCACCAACGGCATGATTGCCGAGGATGGCCGTCTCCGCAAGTACCATGTTGGCAAGGCCAACGAAGTCGGCGAGGACTACACCATATTCCGTGACGAGACGGTGGAAGCTGATGACCGGGCATTTTTGATGAAGATCGAGGACACGGTCCGGGCGGCGGTTGACCAGGTCAGGTTTGAGCAGATCGTTGATCGCATGCGGGAGGCCACCCAGGTCAAAATGAGGCCCCAGGACGCTCCCAAGGTCATTGAACTGGCGGCCACAGAGTACAGGATCAGTCAGGACGAAAGCAAGGGCATCTTGGGCCACCTGATTGATGGCGGCGACTTGTCTTTGTATGGCGTTGGCAACGCCGTTACCCGCTTCTCCCAAGACGTGGAGTCCTATGACCGGGCCACCGAGCTGGAGACTCTTGGTTGGCGGATCATGACCATGCCCCACACGCTCTGGCGCCGACTGAATGCCGCGGCTGTTTGAGGAGGTGACAAAAGTGCAGTACAGAGTGTGCCCCGATTGCGGCTGTGCCCTTGATTCCGGGGAGCGATGCGACTGCCACGACGAAAAAAAGGAGGCCGCCCCCGCCGAACCGGGAACGACCTCGGGCACAAGACCCAAGGAAAGTTTATCAGCTTGGGGCCGAGAAGTCAATAGGGGGTGTCGCCGTGTCCGTGTCTGACGAACTCCGGGCCTTGCGCCTGGAGAAGCGCATCCCGGCCAGAGAACTGGCCGATGCCATCAGGGAGATCTACCCCAGGTTCGACAAGGCGCTGCTCTCAAAGGTAGAGCACGGCGTGGATTACGGCGTCAGTCTCAGGCCAGACGTTATGGACGCTCTCTACCGCAAATTCGCCCCAGAGCTTCTAGAGGCCCGTAGACGGGCCAGAATGGGCGGCAACCGTCTGACGTGTCGTATCTCGGCTCGGCTGGAAGATGGGGCGTATTCGGCGTTGCAACGGCAAATACGGGCCGATGGCTATGCCACCACCCAGGATTGGGTCGCCGACATGGTATACAAGTACCTCGGATGGGGGTCTGACCATGGCTGACATCCCCGACCACCCCATCATCCGCAACTGTGAGCGGACGGGCTACCCGGACGGCAAGGAGCCGCCGGCGCCTCGTTGCCCCATCTGCGGCGAGGAGTGCGAGACCATCTACCGGGACCGTTCCGGCGAGTGCGTCGGCTGTGACATCTGTATGGAAGCCCTGGACGCCTGGGGTGTGCCCGAGTGTTTCCAGGAAAAGGAGGGAAACCTTTTTGGTTCTTAAATTTTTGGGGCTCGACAGTTCAAATCGTCCCGTATATCAAGACCGTGCCGGAAATCTCTATGTTGACGTGAATCCGCGCAAAGACTACGCGCCCAAAATCTTCACCAAGTATCGAAACAGCTTCGACGGTGAACCGTGTGACCCTGTACGCAAGGAGGTTACTCTTGTTCCCCGCCGATATACCTGGGACTGATAGGAGGATATCCAATGAGCAAATATTACTTCACTTACGGCTCGGAAGGGCAGCCCTTTGTGGGCGGCTGGACGGAGATCGAGGCCCCGGACGCCAAAACGGCCTGTGCCATCTTCCGGGCGCTCCACCCCGATCGTGACGAGGGGTTCCTGAACTGCTGTGCCTACTACACGGAAGCACAGTTTATGGCGACCACAATGGCCAAGCGTGGCAATCTTGGAGCCCGGTGCCACGAGAAGATCACGGTAACGAGAAATATCTATACCTGACCTGAAAGGAGACACTGATATGATTTGCAAGCCTGAAAGCCTGACCTTCGCGGAGAAGAAGATCCGCCTCCTGATCGCCGGCTATCCCGGCATCGGCAAGACCACCCTGGCGCTGTCTGCGCCCAAGCCCCTCTACATCGATGTTGACCTCTCCGCGGAGCGGATCAACCGGGAGATCCTCAACCTGGCCGCTGGCGTGACCCAGCCCAGGGACTACGAGGAGCTGCGCAACGACCTCGGCATGGGCTGCTCCGAGATGGAGCTGGCCGCCGTCAAGACCCGCCTGGCCGACTACCAGACCATCGTGGTGGACACCGGCGGCAAGCTCCTGACCATCATGGGCAACTATGGCCGGAAGATCGAGCCCAAATACGGCCAGCGGGACGGTAGCCTGTCCCTGAAGGGCTACGGCTGGCTGGGCAAGGAATTCCAACGCTTCCTTGACCACATCATCTATGTGCTGGACAAGCACATCGTTATCGTTTTCCATACCGTCGAGGATAAGGACGGCGATGATACCAGGCTCCGCATCAAGGCCGAGGGTTCCTCCAAGAACTCCGTTTGGGAGGTCATGGACCTGGGCGGCTTCATGGAAATGCGGGGCAACATCCGCACGATTGGATTCTCCAACTGCGAGCGGTACTTTGCCAAGGGCACCCGCGGCATCCATGGCGTCATGCAGATCCCGGAGCTGACGCCGGAGACGCCCAACGACTTCCTGACCCGGCTCTTTGCCAAGTACAACGCCATTTCCGGCGAGGAGGCCGAGAAGGCCGCCTCCGACAAGAAGATCTACGATGAGGCCATGGAGGCCGGCAATGCCATCATCGCCACCGTCACCGACGCCGCCAGCGCCAACGCGGCCGTGGCCGCTATTGCGGCCATTCCCCACGCCTTGACCTCGAGGAAGGAGCTGGGCGTCCTGTTCAAGAAGCGGGCCAAGTCCTGCAACCTGTTCTATGACAAGGTGGCGAAGGTCTACACGCCCGCACCCCCGGAGAAGGAGGGCGAGTAAATGGCTCGGTATCTTCTGACCCACTCGCTCTTGTCCTCCTGGCTCTACGCTATGAAGGATGACCCGTATGAGGACGCCACCACCGAAAAGGACGCCTACGCCGAGTTCATGGCCACCCTCCGCCGAGAGAGGACGCCGACCACCGAGGCCATGCAGAACGGCATTGACTTCGAGGATCTGGTCACCGCCATCACCCATGGCGCCGGCGATACCTCCAACGATTGGTACAAAGCCGCCGCTGAGGTCGCCCGTATCCTGGACGGCAGCCTCCTCCAAGTGACAGCCCAAAAGGAGATCCAGGTGGGCGGCACGTCCATCCTCCTCTATGGCCGCCTGGATGCCCTGAAGGCCGGGATCATCCGGGACATCAAATTCTCCAGGAAATACGACCGGGGAAAATACATCAAGAGCACCCAGCACCCGGTCTACCTGGAGATCGTCCCGGAGGCCACCGCCTTTGAGTATGTGGTCAGCAACGGCTCCGAGGTCTGGACGGAGCGGTACGAGCGGGAGGACACCCCCAGCATCATCCCCACCATCGAGGCCTTCCTGGACTGGCTCCGCGATACTGGGAACATGGAGATCTACCAGGAGAAATGGATGGCGAGATCGTGAACGGGCGTCTGAAAGATCTCTCCTACTCCCGTAGCGGTGAGAAGCTGCTGACCATTTCTACCCGCGAGAGTTGCCAGCGCCTATGGGACAAGCTGGGAGAGCAGGAGATCACATTCTCCATCAAGAAGCGGGTCGAGCCCAGGAGCCTCCGGGCCAACAGCTACGCCTGGGCCCTCATCGAGCAGTTGGCCGTGGCCCTCAAGACCGACAAGGACGACCTCTACGAAAACCTCCTCCGGCAGTATGGCGCCAGCGAGACCTACACGGACGGGCTGGGGAATGAGGTCGTGGTCATGTTCTCCTTGCGGGAGGACGTTCCACCCCGCCGGGTGGCCAGGCACTACGCTCAGATCGGCGAGGGGTTTGTGGATGGCAAGCGGTTCATCCACTACCGGGCAATCAAGGGCACCAGCGAATACAGCACAAAGGAGATGAGCGTTTTCCTGGACGGCATCATCTACGAGTGCCAGCAGGTTGGCATCGAGACGGACACCCCGGAGCAGGTCTCCCGGTACAAGGAGGCGTGGGGTAAAGGATGAGAGACGTCTACTGCGACTACTGCGGCACAAAGGCGGACCTGGTGGATAGCAAGGTCGTCTACGGCGAGAGCTACGGCCTGATCTACCTCTGCCCAAAGTGCGGCGCCTATGTCGGAGTCCACAAGGGCACCGACAAGCCCCTGGGTCGGCTGGCCAACGCGGAACTCCGCCACTGGAAGCGCAACGCCCACGCTGTCTTTGACCCTCTGTGGCAGCATGGACCATTCAGGGGCAGGCGCAACGCCGCCTACGCCTGGCTGGCTCAGCAAATGGGGCTCCCGGTCGAAAAAACACACATCGGGATGTTCGACGTGGCCCAATGCAAGACAGCCATCAACATCATTTTCGAGTACATGAAAGGAGTACAGCAAAATGGCGCATTACAGCGAAAAGAACGACATTCTCATTTCCCCGGCGGACACAGCGACCATCCCTATTGAGGAATACCGGTCGCTCGTGAAGAAAGGCGCCCTCCTCGATATGATCATCTGTGCGGTCGAGAGTGACTGTGACAGCTTCGAAGTCACAAGCGTAGCCGGGTATGCCAAGCGTGTCCTTGACACTGAAACCCTCCAGACGGCGTTGTTCGAGGGCCGGGGAGAGGATAGTGGCACGACAGATCAGGAGCAGGGAGAGAGAGCCGATGCTTAACCACATCGTTTTGATGGGCCGCCTGGTGGCGGACCCGGATCTCCGGCAAACTCCCGGCGGGGTCCCGGTGGCCACCTTCCGCATTGCCGTGGATCGGGACTTCAAGAACAAGGAGACCGGGGAGAGGGAAACCGACTTCGTCACCATCGTGACCTGGCGCAACACCGCCGAGTTCGTCTCCCGGTACTTCACCAAAGGCCGCATGGCTGTGGTGGATGGGCGGCTCCAGATCCGCCCCTACACAGACCGGGACGGGAATAAGCGCGTCACCGCCGAGGTCGTGGCCGACAGTATCTACTTCGGGGACAGCAAGCGGGACGACAACGGCCCTTCCGCCGGGTATCAGCCCAGCGCCTATGGTGGAGGGTATGGTGGCGGCGGTACCCGCCAGCCTCCCGCCCAGCGGGACGACAGACCCCCTCTGAACCAGCAATTCCGGGACCTTGACAACGATGATGACGGCGATTTGCCGTTCTGATGGGAGGTGTCCGCTATGGCACAGCGACGGATGTTCTCGATGCAGATCGTGGACACCGATGCGTTCCTGGACATGCCCCTCTCCGCTCAGGCGCTATATTTCCACCTGGGCATGAGGGCGGACGATGATGGGTTTGTGAGCAACGCGCGGCGTATTCAGCGGCTCATAGGCGCCGCCGACGATGATCTCAAGCTCCTCGCCGCAAAGCGGTTTATCCTGGTCTTTGAGAGCGGGATCGTCGTTATCAAGCACTGGCGCATGCTCAACACCATCAGGAGCGACCGCTACAAAGAGACCCTGTACCAAGAGGAGAAGGCCACCCTGTTCGTCAAGCCGGACGGGGCCTACACCGACCATCCCGCAGACGGCGCAACGCCCCTGTTGCCCCCGGGCGCACCTATGGCAACCACTTGGCAACCAGATGGCAACCAAATGGAACCCCAGGTTAGGTTAGGTAAGGTTAGGTTAGGTAAGGATAGGTTAGATAAAGAAGTAAAAGATATATATATACATTCTACTTCTACAGGGAAAAAACAGCATAAAGGGGGTGTGGGGGGAAGTGCTGACGCACTCCCGCCCCAGCAGCCGGAGTCGGTGATCGTGTTACCGCTGAATGATGGGACTGGATACGCAGTCTCACAGGAGCAGTGCCAAGAATGGGCGGGCCTGTACCCTGCTGTCGACGTGATACAGCAGCTGCGAAACATGATGGGGTGGCTGACTGCCAACCCGACCAGGCGGAAGACCCGCCGAGGCATCCTGCGGTTTGTAAACGGCTGGTTGGCCCGTGAGCAGGACCGGGGCGGCGTCCACCAGCAGGGGCGTAGCCGCGCCGCCGGTGCGTCCGGCGCTATGGAGGATCTGCAAGCCCTCCACGCCGCCCTCTCTTCGGGGGAGGTCTGATATGACCGCAAAGGAAATGACAGAGATCTTCGGCGTCATGCTCCTGGCGTGGCCAAACGCCGAGACGTTCAAAGGCGGCCTCGCAAAGCTGGGACCTACCGTCAAGTTGTGGACGGACACCACAAGGGACATTGACTTCTGGACGGGCCAGCAGGCGGTACTGCGGCTCTGCATGGAGTCCAAGTACCCGCCCACCATTGCCGAGTTCCGGGCAGCGGCCGAGACGGTGGAACGTGACATCAAGCGGGCTATCAAGAGATCGTGGCAAACCTTGATGATCGCCGCTGCCGCACGGAATGGCGATGTCACTGACTTTCTGGAAAGGCTCCCGCGTGAAACTCCTGTTAGGGCTGTGATTACGGCCATGGGCGGCCCGGATGCGCTCATTGTCCGGGATGAGGCGGGGCGCCACTGGAACTACAAGGGCTTTGAGGCCGCCTACATAGCACTGATCCGACAAGACCCTGCCTTTGACGGCGGGGTGACGCTCGCCCTACCGGGGCGAAGAAAGGAGTGTACATGACAAGCAAGAGATACCGAGGGCGAAAGCCCGGCCACATCCGCCGCACAGTCTGGCGCACCATCTGTGGCTTTGGCCTTCTGCTGACCCTCGGCGCCGCCGGCAACAGCGACCTCGGAATGTCGACGGCGATGGTGGTGCCGCCTTTGGTGATCGGGCTGACCTTGTTCGCCGTCGGCGGATACCTGGGAGAGCTGATCCAATGATCGCCCAGGGGAAAGATCCCCGCCTCCAACTGCAGGGCAAACTCAACCGGGCCAGGGGCAAGGAGTTCGAGGGCCGCCTGGATGCGGCGTTTGAGTATTATCGCCTCCGGGGGAGCGCCTTGGTGGAGAAGACCCCGGAGCCGATGAAGCCAATCCGCAGCCTAGGCCGCGGCCAGTTTGTGGCCTGCTACGAGCGCAAGGCACAGCCAGACTACAAGGGCGTCATCAAAGGCGGGCGGACGGTCATGTTCGAGGCGAAGTACACCAGCACAGACCGTGTGACGCAGGACCGGGTACGCCCGGAGCAGGGCGACTACCTAGATCGACACCAAGCCCTGGGCGCCAGGTGCTATGTGCTGGTTGGCTTCCACTCTGGGGCGGTCTACCGTCTGCCCTGGGACGACTGGAAAACCATGAAGCAGAGGTATGGCCGGAAGTACGTCACCGAGGCCGACCTACAACCGTACCGTGTGCCGAGAGACAGGGCCGGACGGCTCCTGCTCCTCGGCTAAGGCAAAATGCGAAAGGAGTAATTACCATGAGCGAGATATCCAAGTACGAGAGTTACAAGAAGAAGCTGGAAGGTCTGTGCGACGAGCACAACATGGTGTTCCGGCTCCGCAAGGACAAGTACCCCTTTAAGCTGACCATCCGGCCGGCCGACGGGCTGGACGCTCAGATGTCCCTCCTGGAGCGGGAAGACAAGGACAACTTCACCAGCCCGGACGCTACCATCACCTTCTCCATGGTGGATGGCGTCCTGGTCTACCGCATGTCCAAGACCTTCACCATCGGCGACGCCCTCTTTGGGCGCTTCAAAAGCCTGTT
This sequence comes from uncultured Oscillospiraceae bacterium, assembly GCA_947624895.1. Taxonomy (GTDB): domain Bacteria; phylum Bacillota; class Clostridia; order Oscillospirales; family Oscillospiraceae; genus MGBC124762. The sequence goes on from CANQMK010000001.1 coordinate 22,596, forward strand.
CAAAAACCTGTACGCCTCTTACACCGGCTTCTTCTTTCAGGACGTGATGGAGCGTGATCTGCTCCGTGGCCGGGCGGCCCCCGTCATTGACGAGAGCGATGAGGAGGATCCCGCTGACAAGGCCGATGACGAGGACGAGGCCGGGGCTGGCGATGCCGGCGGCGCCGGAGAGGATGACCCTGATGACGGCGCCGAAGATCTGGACGCTGACGAGGTGGCCACCGCCACCAGCCTGGTGCGCCAGGAGAACAAGGCCAGCGTGTCTTTCCTCCAGCGCGCGATGAAGATCGGCTATGCCAAGGCCGCCCGGATCATGGACAAGATGGAGAAGAACGGCGTGGTCGGCCCCTTCGGCGGTTCCACCCGTGAGGTCTTGCCCTATGACGAGCCCGAGGACGCCAAGATCCCCGGCCTGGGTGACAACAAGGAGGTGCCCGGCGATGATGAGGCGTGAGGACTACAAGGCCGTCAAGCACATGGACAGGGAGCAGATGAACGCCTACCTGGAACGGGTCTACAAGCGGGCGTACCGGGCTGGATATGAGGCCGGCATTCGCCGGGGTTATCGTAACCCCCCTGCCATCGAGATCTCGCCTGAAGAGCCAGGAGAGGGTCAGGAGTAAGGCATGGCCAAGAAAACGGCCCGCCAATTCCAGGACGAGGCCATGAAGGAGGTCGCCAAAACTCTGGATGAACTGAGCGGCCGCTACTCCCGCTGGGAGGTTTGGCAGGACTTTGTATCCATGGGCGCCATCGCTATCTCAAATGCGGTGGACACCTACCACCGGGAGGCCAGGGAGAAGGCGTATCTTGACCGGGCCAAGAAATATCAGCCAAAGGAACTTGAGGCCCTGTCCCACATGCTGGCATCCGCGGTGACCAGTTTGGACGGAAACCCCAACCAGGACTTCCTGGGTGAGATGTATATGGGTCTGAACCTTGGCAACGACCACGCCGGGCAGTTTTTCACACCATACTGCGTCTGCCGGTGCATGGCTGAAATGAGCGCCGGAGACGCTCTGGCGGCGCAAATAGAACGGGACGGATGGGTATCTGTTTCTGACCCGTGTTGTGGCGGTGGCGCCCTGCTCCTGGCCTTTGCGAACGTCTGCCGGGATCGTGGCATCAACTGCCAGACCTCCGTCCTGTTCGCCGCTCAGGACATCGACTACACCGTGGCCATGATGTGCTATATACAGCTAAGCCTCTTGGGGTGTGCCGGATATGTAACGGTCGGCGACTCCCTCGCTGATCCGATGGTCAGCTTCGGCCCCAATGGGCTGCTCGTGGCTCCCGGTGACAACGTCTGGTACACCCCAATGTACTTCCGGGACATCTGGCACTACCGCCGCCTGTGGGCAACGGTGGACATGATGATATCCCGAATGGGTGGCACCAAAGGTGCCCTCCCTGTTGGGGAGGCCGCCCCCGGAGCAGACAAAACGCAACCCACGGCGCCGGAGATCATAAACCTCCGGGCCAATGAAGAAGGACAGTTCACATTGTTTTGAGGGGGGTGCAGGCGTGAAACGATGGACAGCCGCAGAGGATATGTACCTCCAAGCCAATTATCAGAAGCTGACGGACGAGGAGCTGGCCAGGTACTTCCACTGCCACCCGAGCCAAGTCGCCACCCGCAGACACACCAAGAGACTGAGCCGCGAGCGCAGTAGTCATGGCGGCGGTAAGCCTTGGACGCCAGAAGAAGAAGATCTGCTTAGCGAGAAGTGGGGCGTTATCTCTGTCGGCGGAATAGCCAAAGCACTGAACCGCACAGAGACAGCGGTGCAGGCCAGAGCCAGAAGGCTTGGCCTTGGCAGGTACCTTGAAGGCGGTGAGTATGTATCACTGAACCAGTTGCACCTGGCTATGGGATATGACGGTGGCGGCAACTACAAACTGAAAAGCTGGGTCAAGAACAGAGGCTTGCCGGTCCACAGAAAGCGCAGGCTTGCACAGTCCGTCCGGGTGGTCTATCTGGATGAGTTTTGGAAGTGGGCTGAGAAAAACCGCTCGTTCATCGACTTCTCGAGGATGGAGCCGCTGGCACTGGGCGAGGAGCCGCCCTGGGTGGCAGAGCAGAGGAAGAAAGACTTTACCGCCTGTGCCATCCAGCGAAAGGATGTGTGGACGGAGGAGGCCGACTCCCGGCTGAAAATGCTCCTATCCATGCACAAGTACACCTGGGCCGAGCTGTCCAAGGAGATGTCCCGCTCTTGCGGCGCCATTCAAAGGCGCATAAAAGATCTCGGCCTGGAGGACAGACCCATCCGCATTCCCTGCGGTGGCCGCCAGGGAACTTGGACAGAGGAGATGTTCCAGATCCTCGCTGACGGCATCCGCAGCGGTGACAGTTACCAAGCCATCGGGGACGCCCTTGGTATCTCCGAAAAGGCTGTCCGGGGGAAGGTATACTACGACTACCTGACCGAGAACGCCGATAAGGTACGGAGCATGATCGGCGATGGCCCATGGGGAACCGGCGCACCAGAGCCGACGATCAGGCAGGCGGTCAACCTATCGCGGACGAGAGTGGAGGTCAGGAAAAACCTATCTGCGCTGGACGCCCTGCTCCGCTACCGCATGAACGAGCTGGGCTACGATCCGTACTGGCAACGCTTCATGTGCCTCAACTGGCACGACATCAAGGGGTGCTCTGCTGGGTGCGACAACTGCGACGACTGCACAGAGTTCCGGCGCATCCCACCCCAATACTGCGCCAGGTGTGGAGCTACCTTCTTTGAGCGGGCGGAGCAGACGTTTTGTCAGGCTTGCAGACAAGCCAGAAAGAAACAGGCCCAGCGCAAATGGCGCCGGAAGCATAGCAAGGAGAGGTGACCATGTACATCTTGAGCCAGGATGGAAAGCAACTCGTGAGGGCTGAGTACCCGGAGCGGTACTGTTTGGTAGAAAAATATGACGCGGTGCTTGTGGTAGCCAGCTACCGCGACGACCGACCGCCGGTGACGTTGGGTCGGTACGCCAATTTGCAAGAGGCCGGCGAAGCCTTATCGGATCTGCTTGTGGCCCTGACGGGCGGACAGGGATATATGAGTATGCCGCTCAGCCAACTCAATGCGGCGGCACCCATTGTCCACGATGCCAGGACCAAGCGGAGAGGAGGCAGTTGATGGCGTACTTTCTGGAACGGCGAGAGGCAGTCACCAGGCCAAACATCCTGGGAGGCCACAGCTACCCGGTGCACACCTACCGCTGGAAAGTGATTTACACCTGCCCGGAGCGATGGCCCCTGGAGAAAATGCTGGAGGGCATGGACAAGAAAACGCACAGAATTACATCCAACTCCCCGGCTGAGGGGTAAATCGGCAAGACGAAAGGAGCAAGCACTATGGAAGCAATCAAACTCATCCCCATCGAGCAACTGTACCCACACCCGGAGAACCCCCGCAAAGACCTGGGTGACCTGTCCGAGTTGTCGGATAGCATCAAGGCAAACGGCATCTTTCAGAACTTGACCGTTGTGCCTTGGTCCGGGAAACTCCCTGGCAAGAAGGGCAAGGCTGTGGATGGCTACCGGGTGATCATCGGCCACCGCCGGATGGCGGCGGCGAAGCTGGCCGGGGTGTCCGAGCTGCCCTGCGCTGTGGTGGAAATGACAGAGGCCGAGCAGGTCAGGACCATGCTCATGGAGAACATGCAACGCTCTGACCTCACCGTTTACGAGCAGGCCCAGGGGTTCCAACTGATGATGGACCTGGGGTGTACGGTGGAGGAGATCGCCCAGCAGACCGGGTTTTCCGAGACCACGGTCCGGCGGCGGGTGAAGCTCACGGAGCTGGATCAGGAAACGCTGCGGGAGGTGGCCACTCGGCAGATCTCCATGGGGGATCTGGATCAGCTGAATAAAATCGAGAGCCTTGCGGAGCGGAACAAGGTGCTGCAGGACATCGGCACAAATGAATTCAATCATAGTTTCAGGGAGGCCATGAACAAGCAGCTCATCAGGAAAAACAAACCCGCTGTGAAGAAGTGGCTGAAAGAGATCGGGGCGATAGAGATCCCCAAGAAAGATCTTTATTGCGGCAAGTATGAAACCTATCCGGGCTGTCCGTACTACGTTTATCTGGAAAATTGGGAAGAGACCAAGGAGAAGTTGCCCAAAACGTGGAAAGAGCCTGTCTACTATGCGCTTAACGAAGGCACCTTGAGATTGCTGGCAAAGGAGAAAAAGGCAAAGCCGAAGAAGAAATCGCCCGAGGAGAAGGCCAAGGGCGCGGCGATCGACGCGGCGTGGAAGGCCCTGGACGCCGCGGCCAAAACTGCCTATGACCTCCGCCGGGAGTTTATTGCCGGCGTTGCGATGGGGACGAAGAACAGGGAGAGCATCCTGACCGGCGCTGTCTATGCGGTTCTACTGGAGGCCGTTGACTTTAACTACTCGGACCGGGGCAAGATCCTCGACGTTTTGGGAGTAGAGCGCACCGGCGACGAGCGGATGATCAAGGCCTGGGAGGCCTATGCCAAGCTCAGCCCAAAGGATATGGCCAAGCTGGTCTACGCGTACTTCAACGACCGCGAAACCGAGACCTGCACGGGACATTGTGGACGGTCTGAGTTTCCCGTGTTCGCGCGCAACGCCAAGCTGGAAATGCTCTACAACTGGTTGTGGGAGCTGGGCTATGTGATGTCCAACGAGGAGACGGCGCTCCTGAACGGGACACACGAGGCGTACAAAAAGACGGCCTCTCAAAGCCAGGATCCCAAGGGCGACAAAGCCGGTAAGGAGGGTGAAGGTGGTGGCGACTGATCAGGATTTGCGGATTTGCGCCGAGGTTACATACCGTGCCCCCGGCTGGCAGGGCATGGCGATGCAGATGGAGGACACCCCCAGCAAAATCGAGCGGATGCGGCGGGAAGTGGCTGCCTTTGCGGGCTGTACGGTGGATGAGGTCGAATGCGTACTCGATGACACCCGCCCTGTACTCATCATCCGGCCCAAAAAGGCCGCGCTCCGAGATCTGTGCCATGTTGCCGTCCAGTGTGACACAGGGAGGGAGGCACCGTGAAGGCGATCACCATCTGGCAGCCCTACGCCACCCTCCTTGTCTGCGGGGACAAGCTCTATGAGACTCGGAGCTGGGCTACCACCTACCGAGGCCCCATAGCCATCCATGCCGCCAAGCGGCCGGCGCGTCAGGTCATTGACGCGCTGGCCCACGGCTCGGCCGGGGAACGTCAAACCGCCTTGCTCATGGAGAGGCTCTTACGGAGGCGTGGAGGACCGGACCATCTCCCTATAGGGGCGGTGATTGGAACGGCCAATCTGGTGCGTTGCAACGCCATCACAGAGGAGTTTATGCGGACGCTTCCGCCGCAAGAACTGGCCCTGGGTGATTTTACCCTCAGACGGTACGCCTGGGAGTTCGAGGATATGAGCCAGATCGACCCCATCCCGGCCAAAGGGCAACAGGCGCTGTGGGACTGGAGGGGTGCCACATGAGGCCCGCCCCCAAAAGCCCCTGCGAGGGGTGCAAGCGGAAACCAAACTGCCCCACGGTCTGTTACCCCATGAGAGACTGGGAGCGAAACCAAAAAAAGAAGAAACGCAGGGAGGCCGCACGCCCAAACGGGACAATGTTCATAGGCGGAAGGCCGGTTGCCGGCTGCTTCGTCTACACCAAAAAGGATCTGGACCGTGTCGAGGTTGCGGTGCGAGACAGACCCATGGAAGGAGAATGCTGAATGAAACCCATCTATACGCCCAAGGGAAAGGCTGGTGAGTACGGCGATCTCGCCGTCAACATCTACACCGGCTGCCCCCATCGGTGCTTCTATTGCTTTGCCCCTGGCGTTCTTCGCAAGGAGCGTGAGCAGTTCCACACCTGCGTGGAGCCCCGCCCCGGCATCGTTGACGCCGTGAAGCGCCAGCTTGACCAGGAGGGCATTACCGGCAAGCTCATCCACCTGTGCTTTACCTGCGATCCATACCCGGAGGGCTGTGACAGCACCGCCACCAGGGAGATCATCAAGGCCATCAAGGACGCTGGAAACCATGTCCAGATACTCACCAAGGGCAGCGGCCGCAGGGACTTCGACCTGCTGGACAGCGGGGACTGGTACGGCGTGACGATTTCTTGCTGGGATGGCAATGCTTTGTGGGATGAACCCTGGGCATCCCTGCCCTCTGACCGTTGCCGGGATGTCGCCTACGCCCGGGATGCCGGTATCAAGACCTGGGTTTCATTTGAGCCTGTGCTTGACGCCGACCTCGTTTTGCGGACGCTCATGGGCAGTGGCATCTTGTTTGACCGGGTGAAGATCGGCAAGCTGAACTACCACCCCTCTAACATCGACTGGGCAGAGTTTGGCCGCAATGCCGAGGCCATCTGCCAGGCCAGGGGGCTGGACTACTACATCAAGGACGATCTGAGGAAAGAAATGGAGGAGCACGATGAGAACGCTTGATCTGTGCGGCGTCTGCGCCGCAAAACTGGCAACGGGCTACGCCATCCGCAAAGTCGCCGGCGGGGTGGACAATAAGATCACCTGCGCCGAGTGTGGCCGCCGGAGATACGGAGGGACCTATGAGGTGACAAAAAAAGGGGGCGCGGGCCGTGGCAGAGGCTGAAAAGCGGGCCGGAAAATGCTACTCCTGCGATTACTTCGCGGAGTTTCGGGAGCCGAGGAAGATCAGGGCCCAAGCCACGGCGTATGGCTACTGCTTTAGGGTGGGCCTGGTGTGTGCCATCCGTATTAGGTGCGGCGCCTTCAGGCGGAGGAGGTGACGGGGATGATAACTATGCGGGAGATCCTGGAGCTGGCGGAAAAAAGCCTTTTGGCCGAGCGGGCCAAGCTCGAAAGACGCAAAACCCGGGCGGCTGAGGGTATGCACGAGGGCGCCACAGGGGCCAGGGAAACCTACTTAAATCTTGTAGAAGAGATTGAAAACGTGAATCTCAAAGTCGATGAAATCCACGAACTGAGGGGATTTTGACAAGAGAAAGGAGCAATCGGTATGACTGGTTACATCAGCCGGGCGGCGGCCGCGGCGGAGATCGCCCGGGCCTACCAGGATGGGCGGACCAACACCCTGGAGGAGATCTTGGGGGTGTTGGACATGCTGCCCGCCGCCGAGGTGGAGGCTGTGCGGAGTACATGGGTGCCGCACGGGAACATTGTCTATGACCTCTACCAGTGCAATCGGTGCGGCCACATTATCCAGGAGGAAGACGAGATCCTACCAGAAGAGTGCCCTGCTTGTCACGCAGGGATGGAGCCGCACAGAAGGAAAAGGCCGCCGGTGACGTTGCCTTGTGAAGATTGTCCGGCTATGACAATGACCTATACGACAAAACCCTCCAGGGGTGGACTAAGCTGCAGCACAAGGCCCAATGCGAGGGCGGCGGGGCGAGAATGGAAACGCTGTGGCTCAACTACGAGCCGCAGACGGTAATGTTTTGAGAGGGGAGACAGCCGTTGGAGAGGGAAGCCCACATAGCTGACGCCCAGCTTCAGTACATCGCCCGGATCAGCCACGGCAAGGACAGCATGAAAATGCTGGATGTGATCTTCACCCGCAGACTTCCCCTTGACCGTATCACCACGACCGACGTGTGGGCCACTGACACCATCCGGGGGGAGCACCCAAGGATGGTAGAATTCAAGGCCAGGGCCGACGAGTACATCTGGCGAAAGTACCACATCGAGGTCGAGCACCTTTGCGCTATGCGGGGAGGGAAAAAGGTCACATACGAGGGAATGTTCTACCACATCCCAAAACGTAAAAATGCCGGGGGGGCATATCCACAAGGTGCGATCCGTGGCTTCCCGGATCTCTGGAACAAGTGGTGCCAGTCGGACCTCAAGCGGAACGTCCAAACCCCGCAGGGCTTCCCCGCACAAATCGGTAGCTGGTGCAAAAAGCTCAAGGTGGAGCATGTGAGATCCCCCGCCGCGAGAGGCGGTAGAAATATCGTGGAGTACCTGGGCATAGCCGCAGACGAGCCAAAACGCTTCGCCCAGCTCAATGACCGCAAGCGGGCGCCGCTGGTGGAATTTGGGATTGAAGAAGGCCTGTGCGGACTCTATTGCCAGCACGAAGGGATCCTTGCGCCGACCTACGAGACGGGCTGCCGGGATGGGTGCTGGATGTGCCACAACCAGGGCGTGGATCAGCTTCGCTTACTGCGGCGTAACTACCCGGAGCTGTGGGCGCTGCTACTCAAATGGGATGCAGATAGCCCGGTCACGTTCCACGCGGATGGACACACCGTCCACGACTTTGACCGGCGCTTTCAGATGGAAGACGAACACCTCCTTGTCCCAGGCGACCCGCGCTTCCGCTGGGCTATGCTGGACGAAGAACTGAATTACAGTCTTTTTTAGCTTTTCAAAAATTCAAGTGATGAGGGTGAGATCATGGACATGGATTATGCCAGACTCAATGTCGAGGTGACGCGTGTGGCCGGGAAACTGGGCGAGGCGGTCGTGGACGTGGCTGGGCCATCGGCGTTACTACTGAACGGGCTGGCCACACTAATCTGGAAGTTGGCAAAAGAAATCGGCTGGGATCCGGAGGACTTGTGCGACGCGATGAAGCGCACCATGCGGGAGGACAGGATGGAGATAGAGAGGAGGAATTGTGAATGAGCGAAAAGCAGGGAAAAAGATGGAGCTATGGCCGACTGACGACCGACCAGCCGGATGACAACGTCTCCCATGCTCTCAACCTGTTTTACGTCAAGGGCGGCGAAACGTGGGGCCGCAACTGCGGGATGGAGTTTGAGGACATCAAACTGACCGACCTTATTCGCCTCGCGGCGGCGAATGCCCTGCACATACAGGATTTTACCCTCCCTGCGGATGATCGGGACCTGGATTGTTTCATGGCGGATCTTGTGATGGATGTGCCGTATTCGCCAGAGGGTATTCTCGGAATGCTCCACACTACCGCCTGGGGTTTCTCTGCGCTTCGCGAGAAGCTCAAACTCTACGAGGACACTGGGCTCACCCCGGAGGAGGTGGCCGCGCTCAAGGCGGGGCAGGCCAGGGCCGGGGCGAGGGATGAGGCCGGCCGCATGACGGTTGAGGACGCAATCAAACACCTGGACGAATGCATCCCACGCCTCCGCGCCGATGGATGCGAGGGGTGCGCCCAAGAGCATGAGCAGCTTAAATTGTGGCTGGAGGAGTTGGTCGCTCTCCGTGCCCAGCAGAGGGTGAAGAGCCCTTGCTCCGCTTGTACGAGTTGTCCTGCACAACCCAAAGAGGCGGAAAAGGCCGAGCCGCTGACGCTGGAGGAATTGCGGCAGATGGACGGCCAGCCAGTATGGGCAGAAGAACCTGACGGCTACAAACATTACTCCAGGTGGTGTTTGGTAGATTGCGCCTGGAAAAGCAAGGGACTTATCTATCTGTGCTCCTCTCCGGGGCAGGTTATGCTTGAAACATTTATTTCCAATGGCGGAAAAATCTACCGACACCCTCCCAAGGAGGCTGAATGATGGAGCTGAGACCTTGCCCGTTTTGTGGAGGTGAAGCCAAACTGAAGAAGGGGTTTCCAGGCAGACAAAATGGTAGGAAGCAAGCCCTGGTACAATGCCGCGCTTGCGGGTGTAGGACTCCCATGTTTTACCAGTACGAATATGAGTCGGTTTCAGACGTTTACGCTCATGCAGTCGAAGCCTGGAACCGCCGCACCCCGGGAGAACAAACTGAAGATGGAGGAGGAAGACTGAGTATGAGACAGCATCAAGGAGGGGACGGACATGATCCAGTTTGAGAAATACTACCTTTTCCCGGCCCAGGAGGTGGAGAGTATCTCCATCGGCGAAAACTCCGGCCTTAACACCTATCCCTTCCAACTGACAGTGTACCTCCGGAGTGGGCGTTCCCTTGGCGTGAGCTACAAGACCAAGGAGGCCCGCGACAAGGCAAAAGCCTCTTTGGCGGCAAGAATCGACAACGAGCTGAACGGCACCGACCGCATCATGGACATCCAGTTAAGGGCCCACGCCATTGAGGAGAACCTCCGGGGCGTGGAGAAGCGGCAACTCAAAATTGCCCGCATGGTAAGAAAACTACTTCCACCGACCGATGATGAGACGAAGGAGGACGTGAAATGAGCGCGCGACGAGAGCATAAACGGCGCTACTATCTACGGCTGGAGTACGAAGCTCAAATGTTACAGTATTGGGAGCTCGAGGAGCCGCCGAAGTGGCGGATCTTCTCCCGGCGCCGCTGGCGGGCGCAAAAGCCAGCGCCGAGCCAGAAGTGTGTGCGAAGGTGGCTGGAGAAAAAATTCAAGTTAAGGAGGAGTGGCGCATGATTGAAATCAACAATGGGGCAGGCAAGGACAGCGAAACCGCTATCCTCCACGTTGAGCTCAAGGATTGCAACCGCGACGGCGTCAACGGTTCCGTGTCCGTCTGCGGGCCGGAAGATATGGTTTTGAGCGGCCTTAGCATGATGATCTCAGCGGTTGCCAACCATCTTGGTTGTACTTATAGAGACCTATGCTATGCCATATCAACACCCATACAAAGAAGGAAAGAGGGCTTATGATGGGTAGGCCTATCAAATACTGGACCCTTGGAGAAATCGTGGCAGAGTGCCATCGGCATGAGGAGTGCGGGAGGGACTGCCTGATCTACACCGGCTATGTCTGCGAAGCGGGCCGCATCACAGGAACGCCCCCGGATGAGTGGGGGATGGAGGAGGTACCATGACCAGAAAACGCTTTTGCAAGATGCTCATGTCACTTGGTGCCAGTAGGAATGAAGCGAATCGCTGGGCCGCACAGGTTGCGATGGGATTTTCCTTTGACTATATGTACTTTCCTGCATCATTTAGCGTGACGTTTTTGCGGACGTGCACTTCTGTTTGTTCGGTTGAGATGCATTTTGTAATGGCGGAGCAACCTGTAATGCCGAACACGCATGATGTCGTTGGAGCCAAAACTGTGACGACCATTTAGACGAAAGACACATTGAGAACGGGGGGTGACTAGCATGACGCTGCACGAACTGTCACAATATCATAAGCTCCTGGAGCGTCTGCACCGGGACAGGGAGATGTTGGCGTCGTTTGAGTCCAAAGCGCATCCCGGCGCCCAGGTCCTCACCGGGATGCCGCACACCCGCGGCGTCAGCGACAAGGTGGGCGACCTGGCCGTGGAGATCGCCGACCTGAAAGACCAGATCGCCTGGCTCCAGGGGGAGATCGAGCGGAGGCGAGGCCAGGTGACGGAGTTCATCAGCGCCATCGAGAACGACCAGACCCGCATGATCTTCCGGCTCCGCTTTCTCCGTTGCCTCACCTGGGGCGAGGTTGCCGATGTCATCGGTGGCCGGAACACCGAGGACGGCGTGAAAAAGGCCTGTTACCGATACCTCCGGGCAATCGGTGTCGATGTTGCCTGAAAGTTGTCCCGCCATGTCCTTGTGGTTCCCGGCGATATGTGTCAGAATGGCACCTGTAAAATCCTACATCAAGCCAGGCTGCCACCCTTCGGGGTGGCAGTCATTCTTTTGGGAAGGAGGTTTTGGCCGCCGTGTTACTCCTTGCGCGGTGGGCCGGCGCCGGGTCTGGTGGACGCCAACACCAGACAGCGGACGCACACAACAAAGGAGGAAAACCATCGTGTTTTCGCGCATCAAAAGCAAGTTCAAGCAGAACCCCACCGCATACTATGCCCTCAGCATAGCGGCATCGTGGGCCGGCGCCGGGTCACTTATGAACTCGACCACGCTGGCCAACACGCTGGGCGTTGTCCCGGCGCTTATCTGGTGTATCTTCAACACCCTGGCCTGCATCGTCTTCGGGCTGGTCATTTGGAAACTGCCTACGGTCAGGGAGATCATGCGGACGAAGCCGTGCCGCCTGGTGCTGGCCTTGTTCAGCATTTTCCAGATCTGGCTGTGCATGACGGCCATCTCCGAGGCGTGGGCCTCCACGCCGCTGGGCCAGGTGGGTGGCATGATATTGACCTACGCTGTCACGCTGGGCTTCATCATGGCGCTGTATCGCCGCGGCATTATCGCCAACATCATGACGGACAACGGCGGCATGTGGGTCATATACGCTCTGGTGGTCGCCCTGTACCTCGCCTCTGTGGTGATCGCCGGCAACAAGGTGGTGGACCTCCCGGCAGGGATGGAGACCGGAAACCTGTTGCAAGGGCTGTATAAGGGGTTGCTGTTACTGCCTGGGCCGTTTACCTATCCCTACTTCTTCAAGCTCCTGGACTACAACGAGCGCAACGAGGAGCAGGTCAGCCGTGTGGACATTACCAAGGCGTTCATTTACGGCGGGATCGGCTTTGGCGTCTATTTGTTCTTTGCGTTCTCCCTGATTTTCACCGGGCTGTCCCCGGCGCTCAACATCTGCAAGGCGGTGTTGCTCTCTGCGCTGGCCATTTCCTCGCTTTCTTCCTTCGTCTACTCGGAGTTTGCCGTGTTTGGCAGAGGGGTGGGGCTTGGCATCAACCTCTTTTCCCTGGCTTTTTGGGCCTGGGTCGCCCCGCTGGGGGTGATGGGCGTTTGGACGCTCATGGCCGAGAGCAGGGTCTACCTGATCGTCGCCATCCTCCTCGCCGCCCTTATTAAGAGGGTCGTCGACAGGAGAAGGGGGGCGGCGGTCAAATGAAGATCGTCAAGAAGTCCCTGACCGACCTCCACCCGCCCGAGCGGAATATCCGCAAGCACACCGACAAGCAGATCGCCGAGTATGTCCGTTCTCTGGAGATGTTCGGTCAAATCAAGCCTGTTGTCATTGACGAGGCCGGGGAGATCATCGCCGGGAATGGCCTCTACCTGGCCCTTGTCCAGATGGGGGCCAAGGAGTGCGACTGCTACATCATCTCCGGGATGACCGAGGCCCAGAAGAAAAAGCTCATGATGGCCGATAACCGGGTCTACGAGCTGGGCATCACCGACATGGACGCCTTTGAGGAGATCATCAAGTCTCTGGACGGTGACGTTGATGTGCCCGGCTGGGATGCCGACCTCCTGGACATGATGAACGCCGCCGCTGCCGACGTAGATGATATGGTCAGCGGCTACGGCGCCTTTGATCAGGGCGATGTGGACAAGGTATCGGAGCGGCCCGCCGCTTCCACCGGCGGACAGCAACCCACTCCGCCCCAGCCCGCCGGCGAGGCGCCGCAGGATGCGATCGCCGAAAAGCCCGGGGTGGAGAAGTTCATCACCTGCCCGAAATGCGGTGAGCGGATATGCCTCTAAAGAAGCTGACCAGCAGCATCAATGTGCTGGACGCCGCCAAGACCCGCATCAAGAACCTGTTTTCCACCGGCGTGAAGGTGTATCTCTCCTTTTCGTGCGGTAAGGATAGCTTGTGCCTGTCCAGCCTGACATACGACCTTATCATGGCCGGGGAGATCGACCCCAAGCAACTCACCATCGTCTTCATCGACGAGGAGGGCCTTTACACCTCCATGGTGGACGCCGCCCACCGCTGGCGAAAGAAGTTTGCCTCGGTGGGCGTACCGTTTCTGTGGTTTTGCCTGCCGTTCAAGCAGGTGTCTGTGCTGGACCACCTGACCACCTCGGAGAGCTGGATAACCTGGGAACCCGGAAAAGAGGATGAGTGGATCAGGAAGCCACCGCCTTTTGCCATCATGTCCCACCCGGTGCTTCACTACCCGGGGGAGATGAACTACCAGACCTTCTGCCGGAGGGCGTTTTCCGATGGGGTGCAGATGATAGGGCTTCGAACGTCGGAGTCCTTGACCCGCCTCCAAGTCCTTGCCCGGTTGGACATGACAAAGGTGACACCCGGCGGGGCGTTCTACCCCATCTACGACTGGCGGGACAAGGACATCTGGCTCTACATCCGGGAGCGCAACCTGGAATTCCCGGAGATCTACATGAGGCTCTATGAGGCCGGGGTGAAGAAGAACAACCTCCGGCTCTGTGCCTTCTTCGGGGACTGCGGTACCCAGGGCCTCCGCTGGATCGCCGAAACGGACAACGAGCTTTGGCAGCGTATCGAGCGCCGGGAGCCAAACGCCTACCTGGTGCTACTCTATTGGAACAGCGAGATGTTCCGCCGCTCCAGCGATAAGCGCAAGGAGCTGGAGGAGGGCCAGGCCAAGAAGGACTACAAGGCCCTCTGCAAAGACATCCTGTTCCTGAACACGGACAAGTACACCATCGCCTCGGACACGAAGAAGAACCTCCGTAGCTGGCGTGGGCTTTTCATCAAGACCTACGGCGTGGCCCAGGAGAAGCACTACAAGCGGATGTACGAGGGGCTTCTGTACGGAGACCCCAAGATGCGCATACTCCGCATCCTCTGGACGCAGATATACAACGACTACAACCCGAAGAAGAAGGTGAAACGGCATGGAGATTGACGTCTTCTCCCCGCTCGCCTCCCTCCAATGGGTGAGCCGGGATAAGCTGCGCGCAAATGACTACAACCCCAACAAGGTCAGCGAGGACAACCTGCAGCTCCTCACCCAGTCCATCCTGACCAACGGCTGGACGCTCCCCATCGTGGTGCGCCCGGACTACACCATCATCGACGGTTTCCACCGCTGGACGGTATCAGGGCGTGAACCGCTCCTGACAAAGCTGGGAGGGAAAGTTCCTGTGGTCATTGTCGACCACGGAGAGGACAGCTCGGCCGATGTCTATGGCACCATCACCCACAACAGGGCAAGAGGAACGCATCTGCTCGAACCTATGAAGGCCATCGTGAAGAAGCTCATGGACGAGGGCAAGAGCGTACAGGAGATCGGGAAACAACTGGGAATGAAACCAGAAGAAGTCTTCCGGCTCTCCGATTTCACCAGGGATGAGTTCCTGGCCCTCATGACCAAAGGGGTGCGTGGATACAGCAAAGCGGAGGTCGTCGTGAAGGTATAGAGACAGAGGGACAACAGGAGAGGGCGTAGGGGCCGCTTAGGGCGGCTTCTACGCTCTCCCCATGGTTACACATACCCAACAGGCTGAATGGACGCTCCTGGGCGTTGCAACCCCAAACAGGGGCACAGCGGACGCCATCGACCGAAAAAAGGTACTGTGACGGGGCGGCCCCATTGGTTGCGGGCGCTTCGACCCCGAAATTCGTGTAGTTAGTGGGGGCAAAAATGGGGTGTTTCCGTTCCAGAACGGATGCCACTATGGACAAAACGGCACAGAGAGGGGAGGGAAAAGGTATGGCAGAGGCGAGGATTACGCCCGATACAGAGGTCAGCACTACGGAGCTGGCCTGTGTCTTGGGCATAACCGGGCGGCGTGTTCGCCAGTTGGCCGAGGACGGCCAGCTCGAAAGGACCGGCAAGGGGGTCTTCAACTTGGCCGCCTCTGTTCAGCGGTACATCGCCGGTCAGTCCAGGCCGACCACCAGCGAGGAAGAGGCCAAGATGGAAAAGGGCAAGCGCCAGGCCGAGGTCACGCTGAAAGCGGCAAAGGCGGAGATGGCCCGGTTGGAGATGAAGGAGCTCCAGGGCAAGATGCACCGCGCCGAGGACGTGAAGGCCATGACAGAGGACTTGGTCTACACCACCCGCTCCGCATTGATGGCCCTGCCCGGCCGCCTGGCGGTGGATGTGTGCGCCGCACAGACTGCCGCCGAAGCCTCCGAGATCATCCGTAGGGAGGTCGCCCTGGTCATGAGGGAGTTGGCCAGTTACCGCTATGACCCCAAGAAATACGAGGAGCGGGTGCGGGAGCGGCGAAGCTGGGACACCGGGCAGGGGCGTGATGACGATGACGACTGAACTTGACGCCATCCGTCTAAACCGGGTCATCGCCGAAGTAATGGCCGGAATGCAGCCACCCGCCAACCTGACCGTGAGCCAGTGGGCCGAGAAGCGGCGCCGCCTCTCCACCGAGAGCAGCGCAGAGCCAGGGCCGTGGCGCACCTCCCGGACGCCCTACCTCCGGGAGCCTATGGACGCCTTCACCGACGCCAAAGTGCGGCACATCGTCATGGTGGCCGCGTCCCAGGTCGGCAAGAGCGAGTTTCTCAATAACGGCATCGGATACATCATCGACGAGGATCCTGGCTCCATCCTGTTCGTCCACCCGACGACCATTGACGCCAAGGAATACTCCAAACTGCGGATTGCCCCGATGATACGGGACTGCCCGACGCTGCGGAAGAAGGTGTCCGACCCCAAGAGCCGGGACAGCTCAAACACGATCCTGCAAAAGACATACCCCGGCGGCATCCTGACCATGTGCGGCTCCACCGAGGCCCACGCCCTGGCATCCAAGCCGATCCGCTATGTATTCGGCGACGAGCGTGACCGATGGGCGACGAGCGCCGGCAACGAGGGCGACCCCTGGGATCTGGCCATGGCCAGACAGACCACCTTCTACAACGCCAAGGCTGTAGAAGTCAGCACCCCGACCATCAAGAACGCCAGCGCCATCGAGGCCGCCTATGCGACCGGCACGATGGAGCGGTGGAAGTCCCGCTGCCCCCATTGCGGCGAATACCACGAAATCCAGTGGGCGGACATCCGCTTTGAATATGACGAGGTGGTGGTGGCCGGCAAGACCACCTACAAGATCAAGTCGGTCTACTATGTCTGCCCCGGGTGCGGGTGCGTGTCCGACGAGCAGACCATGAAGCGCCAGCCCGCGCGCTGGGAGGCGGACAACCCCGACGCCTATGAGCAGGGGACGCGCTCTTTCTGGCTCAATGCCTTTGTCAGCCAGTGGGCCACCTGGTCGTCCATCGTCCTGAAGTTTCTGAATGCCACCGGCAGCAGCAAAAAGCTACAGGTCGTCTACAACACCTGCTTCGGCCAGCTCTGGGAGGACCGGGGCGATCTGGAGGATGAGGACAGCCTGATGGCCCGCCGGGAGATGTACGGCGTGGACGCCGAGGGGAACCCCGTGGACGAACTGCCCGACGGTGTGCTGGTGCTGACCGCCGGGGTGGACACCCAGGATGATCGCATGGAGTACGAGATCATCGGCCACGGCCATTTTGGGGAGACCTGGGGCTTGGAGGTCGGGGTGGTCATGGGCCGCCCGGATGACCCCGCCGTGTGGGAGAAACTGGACGCCCTGGTTTTTGACCGGGTGCTCCACTTCCGGGACGGCCTGGGGCTGAAGATGAGCATCAGCTTCGTGGATGAGGGCGGGCACTTCACCCAGGAGGTGCGGCAGTTCTGCCGCGCCCGACAGGGCAAGAAGGTGTTTGCCGTCAAGGGTATGCCCGGCCCGGATAGGCCCTACACCAGCCCGCCCAAGAAGATGAAGATCGTGGTCCGTCAGGTGGTCGTCGGGACCTGCTGGCAGTATCAGATCGGGGTAGACGCCGGGAAGCAGATCATCATGGACAACCTGCGGGTGCAGACCCCCGGCCCGAAATACTGTCACTTTCCCCGGCGGGACGACTACGGCTCCGCCTACTTCACTGGCCTGCTCTCCGAGCGGCTGGAGTACGACGCCGCCAAGAAGCAACCTTGGATTTGGAAGAAGATCCCCGGCCATGAGCGCAACGAGCGGTTGGACTGCCGCAACTATGGCATGGCGGCCTTCAAGGTTCTCCCGAAAGACCTTGACGACATCGACCGCAAGCTGAAGGCCGCGCGGGGACAGCACGCCACGGATGGCGCCCCGGCCGTGGCGGCGACACCAAAGCGCAAGAAGCGCAAGAGATCCGGGGGCGGTATAGACAAATACTTTGACGCCTGGTAACGGAGGGTGAGAGGTATGGCGGACAACGTAGAGATCAGAGCCCGGCTTGATTTCCGGCGCAAGGCCCTGGAAAAGCTCCGGGCGGCGTATCTGGCTCTGGTAGATGGCCGGGTGAAAAGCTACACCATCGACGACCGGGAGCTGACCCGCCTGGACATCGGTGATCTCCGACAGGAGATCGAGGCCGCCGAGCGGGAGGTAGACCAGCTTGAAGCGCAGTTGGCCGGCCATCGCTCCCGCAAGGCCTTTGCCGTCCTGCCCAGGGATTGGTAGAGGGCACCGGCCCGGATGGGCCGTAGACATGGGTACAAGCCGCCCCACAGCGGCTTTGCCACGAGCTGTCCGGCGGAGTTTGCCGCTCCTTTCGCCGCCGGACGGCTCGTTTTGATTTGAGACAGGAGGTGGCCGTCATTCGCCAGGATAAGAGGACCGGGCTCTATCTGCCCGACACGGTAAGACCAAGGGCAAAGGGATACAGCGAGGCGGGGGCCAGCCTGACCCGGCGGGCCATGAAGGGGTTTACTCCCCAAAGCGGGAGTCCCAATGAGGATATCAACTGGAACAACGACACCCTCAGACAGAGAGGCCGGATGTTGTTTATGTCGGCCCCGCTGGCTACCTCTGCCATCAACACCAACCGCACCAAGGTGGTGGGCGTGGGTCTGACCCTCAAGCCCGCCATCGATCGGGCCGTTCTTGGGCTGGGGCCGGAGGAGGCCCAGGCGTGGGAACAGCGCACAGAGGCCGAGTGGAGGCTATGGTCCAGCCACAAACAAAACTGCGACGCCATCGGCATGAACGATTTTGACAGCCAACAGCAGTTGGCCCTTATCTCATGGCTCCAGTCCGGGGATGTGTTCCCGCTGTTCAAGCGCTACCCGCCCACCCGTACAAATCCCTACTCCCTGCGGGTCCATCTGATCGAAGCGGATCGGGTGAGTACCCCGACCCTGTCAACGGGAGTGCTGGGGATCACAGACGGGCGAAACCAGGACAACGGGAACCGCATCTATGACGGGGTGGAGGTGGACGACAACGGCATGGTGGTGGCCTACCACATCCGCAGTACCTACCCGTGGCAGAGCACCGCCGAAATGACGACGTGGACCAGAGTGGAGGCGTATGGCCAGCGCCTGGGGCTACCCAACATCCTCCACGTTATGAGCAGCGAGAGGCCTGATCAGTACCGGGGCGTGACGTACCTGGCCCCGGTCATCGAACAGCTTCTCCAGCTTCGGCGCTACACGGAGTCCGAGCTGATGGCCGCCCTGGTGCAGAGCTTCTTTACCGCCTGGATCGTCACCACCACCGACCCATCCACCATCCCCTTCAACGAGGCGGGCGACGATGATGGGCGCGGCGTGTCCGAGAGCGAAAACGAGTACGAGATGGGGCCGGGTACGGTGGCCCACCTGGAGGATGGGGAGGACATCAAATTTGGCTCCCCCAACATCCCCACCGCCGGCTTCGATGCCTTTGTCAAGACCTTCTGCAAACTGATCGGCGCTGGGCTCGGCATCCCCTATGATGTGCTGGTCAAGGAGTACAACTCCTCCTATTCGTCCGCCAGGGCCGCCCTGCTGGACGCATGGGAGGAATTCCGCATGCGCCGGAAGTGGCTGGTGAGGAGTTTCTGCCAGCCCACCTACGAGGTCTGGCTGTGCGAGGCGGTAGCCAGGGGCCGTATCAAGGCTCCTGGCTTTTTCAATGACCCGCTCATCCGGGAGGCGTGGAGCGGCGCCCGTTGGATCGGGCCGGTGCAAGGCAGTCTCGACCCGCTCAAGGAGGCAAAGGCCGCCGTCATCAAGATCAACCAGGCCATCACGACCAGCGAACAGGCCACCATGGAGGACTCCGGCGGCGACTGGCGGGCCAACGTAGCCAAGCGCGGCGAAGAGATTGCCTTGTTGGCCGCCGCCGGCGGTGGCGGTCAGACCACCGACACGCTGGACAAAGGGGAGGAAGATGAAGAATGAGTCGCAAGCAAGGGGTCAGCATCGACATCAAAACGCCTGTGTACGCCATGGCTACGGTGGACGGGCAGTCAGCCGAGCTGACTATGTACGGCACCATCCTGGAACAGCGCCCCACCGACTGGGAGGGGAACCCCATGGAGGGGGCCTATATCCTCCTGGATGAGTTCATGACAGATTTGGAGAAGATCGCCGGGTGCACGGACATCACCATCCGCATGAACAGCTACGGCGGTGACGCCGGCGTGGCCAACATCATCCACAACCGGCTCCGGGAACTGGCCCGCGGAGGCGCGACGCTCACCTGTGTCGTGGACGGAGTGGCCATGTCCGGCGGCTCCCTCATCATGTGCGCCTGTGACCACATCAAGGTGAACCCGTCCAGCCTCATCATGATCCACCAGGCGGCCTCGTTTTTGTTTGGGTACTACAACGCCTCCGATGTGTTGGAGGTCACTGATTCGCTTACCGCCTACGACAAGATGCAGGCGGAGATCTACAGGCGCAAGACCGGCCTATCCGCCACGGTCATCCGCCACATGATGGAGGAGACTACCTACATGACGGGCCGGGAGGCGGTAGAGAAGGGCTTTGCCGATGAGATCATCGAGGACGCCGAGCCTCTGGACATCGCCGCCAGCGCCGATGGGCGGGCCTTGGTGTTCCGGGGCAAACAGATCCATCTCGCTCCGGGGACGTTTGCCCCGGACAACATCCCTACGGTCACACCCGAGGCCTCGGCCACGGTTGGGACAAATAAAGAGCCGGCAACGACCGGCGAAGGAGGAGGAAACCCTATGACCCTCGCAGAGTTCCGGGCCAAGTACCCGGAAGCGGCTGCTGAACTGGAGGCCGAGGCCAGAGCCGCCGAGACTGGCGGCGACGGCGCTGGTGCCCCTGGTGCGGTTGCCGGAACCCCCGCTCCCGCTGCCGAGCAGCGGGAAGATGCCGCTCAGGCGGAGCGCCAGCGCATCCAGGAAATCGATGCTCTGGCCGGACTGTACGATGCGGAGACCATCAACGCGGCGAAGTATGGCGACACCGCCTGCACCGCCCAGGAGATGACCTACCGCGCCGCCCAGGCCGCCGCCAAGAACGGCAAAAAGTTCCTGGCCGCCATGGAGGCCGACATCGCGGACTCCGGCGCCCAGGACGTCACGGGCGTTGACAGCACCGGCGGCGTCAACCCCACGGCCGCCACGGATGAGGCTATGCTGGCCCAGGCCAGGGCGGACGCCAAGGCGTTCAACGAGCACAAGAAGGAGGTTATATAAGATGAACCGTGAAAATCTGGCCCGCAAGGTGGGCGAGACCAGCCAGGACAACCTGATCGCTGGCCCGTACCCTCGCGCGCTCACCACCGGCGTCAAAATCGCCAACAACCAGAGTGTGCTGCCGCGCGGCTCCGTGCTGTCGCTGGACGAGGAGAGCGGCCTGTATACCCTCCTCGGTGCCGGCGGTAAGGCCAACTGCGTCCTCGCGGACACCCTGGACACCGGGAGTGTCCCTGCCGACCAGCCCGGTCAGAAGGCCGAGTTGGTGAGCCAGTACGCGGCGGAGTATGCCAAGGCCGGCATTACCGTTGAGGGCGGGAAGATCGTGTATAAGCCCACCGGGGACATCGACAAGAAGATCACCCATCAGGTGGGCAACACCACCTACGTCTATGTGGGCCTGGTGTTCGACCCTCCCGCCGGCGCCGAGGCCAAGAGCGTGATCATCAAGAGCAACGGCGAGATTCTGAAGGCCGCCGATGGCTCCGATGAGATCAAGCTGGAGAAGGACAGCGATGACGTCATCGGCGGCAAGCCTGTTGTCTACTTCTCCGTCGCTGACGCGAGCGGCACGGCCAGGGTCGACAAGACCTTTGACCTGACCTTCACCTGGAAGGGCGCTGACGGCGCCGTGTGCGCGGCCACCAGCTTCACCGCTGCCCGGTTCTCCGGCGACGGTGTGACGGGGGTCGTCTACATCGCCGGGTGTTTCAACAGAAACGCCCTGGTCATGGCCGACGGCTATAACCTGACCATCAAGGATCGGGAGGCGCTGCGCAATGGCGGCATCATCCTGACCGATATGATGCCCAGCTGAGAGGAGAGGACGACATGAATATCTACGATACCCTGTACATGATGGCGGCCGTGGAAGATCTGGCTCCCGAGCCCACGTTCTTCAAGCGCCGCTACTTCCCCACCGACATCTCCATGGACGTGTTCGGTACCAGCAAGGTGCTGGCGGACTACAAGGAGGGGAACCGCAAGGCGGCCCCCTTCGTGCTGCCCCGGATCGCCCCTCTGCCTGTGGGCCGCGGCGGGTTCAGCACCTTCGAGCTGGAACCCGGCAACATCTCCATCTCCAAGCCCCTGACCATCGACCAGCTCAACCAGCGCAATTTTGGCGAGAGCATCATGAGCACCGCCACCCCTGAGCAGCGGGCCCGGAGGCTGCTGATGGGCGACCTGAACGACCTGATGGCCCGCATCTCCCGCCGCCTGGAGTGGCTGGCCTGCGAGACCATGCTCAACAACGGCTGTGTGATGCGCCACCAGACGGACGACCCGGAGGTATTCCAGGATGTCCCGGCCCGGTTCTACGACGGCGACAACAACCCGGCCCTCTTTACTCCCGGCGCCGCCTGGGAGCACAGCAAGGATGAGCACACCCCCGGTAACTGGTACTGGGACATCGTGCAGATGATCAAGATGCTCACCCGCAGGGGCCGCCCCGCCACCGATCTGCTGGTGTCCAACGACGTCGGCAACTTCCTCATGGAGGATCCCTGGATCCTTGGGATGATGGACAACCGCCGGGCCGACTACGGCGCCATCAACCCCGAGGCCCTGACCGAGTACGTCACTTCCCTGGGCCGGTTCAATTTTGGCGGCCGCCGCCTGGAGATCTTCGTCAACGACGGTACCTTCCAGGACCAGACCGGGGCGGAGGAGCCCTATCTGAAGGAGGGCAGCGCCGTTGTCACCGCTCCCAACTGCGGCAAGGGCCTGTTCGGCGCCGTGACGCAGAAGGAGATGGACAATGCGTGGCACACCCGCGCCGGCGTCTATGTGCCCAACCATGTGTCCACCGTCGTCCCGCCTGTGGACGATACGATCCTGTCCAGCCGTCCTCTGCTGGCGCCCAAGACCATGTGTCCCTGGACCTCCGCCAAGGACGTGTTCGCGGCGTAACGCCGACGGAAAATGAAAAGGAGTGATATGAAATGATCAGGATCACCTGTGGGACCTGCGGCACCACCAAGGGCTACAAGACCAGTGCGGACGGGGCCATCACCCTGGCGCCGGAAGAGGAGGCCCGCCTGGTTGCCCGTGGCGTGGCGGCGTATGAGACTACGCCCATCATCAGCGCCGCCGTAAGCGCCGTTGCAACGGCCCCTGTGCCCACCGCGGAGGACGGCAAGGGTAACGATACCCCCGACAAGGACGGCGGCCGGAATGTGGCCCTGCTGGGCGTGGAGCTGCCCGACGAAGTGGACATCGTGGATGGCCGCTTTACTGAGGAGAGCCTGGCGGCTATGACCAACTCCGCCTTGGCGAAGCTGGCCCATGACCTCGGGCTGGACGCCAAGCGTTGCAGGGCCAAGGCCGACTATGTGGCCCTGCTGTCCTCCATCGAGCTTGACGTGGACGGCCAGGACGACCAGGACGACGATCAGCCGCCCGACCTCAGCGCCGAGGTCCCGGTGTGATGAGCACCTTCCGGGACATGGTGGCCGCCGACAACGAGGCTGTGTTTCTCAACACGGATGAGTTTGCCGACCGGCGCACCATCCGCTATGACGGGGAGGAATATGTGGACATTCCCATCGTCCTCACCGGCGTCAAGGAGAAGGACCGGCGCCAGGTCGTCAGCGACCACGCGCAGGGCCTCTTTCTGGTGAGCGCCGTCCTGCACTGCCGCAAGGAGGACCTTGGCGGCAACCAGCCCAAGCAGGGCATCGAGATCTACATCAACAACCGGGAGGGGGGCGGCGGATTTTTCCGCCGCTTCACCGTGGCCGCCTCCTCGTGCGCGGAGGGGATGCTGCGGGTGGAGTTGGAGGCGGTGACGCAATGAGCCAGCAGATGGGTGTTATCTCCATGGAGTCCGTGGGCGGCCACGGGCTCGACCATGTGAACAAGATCCTGGCTGGTTTCCCCGGCGCCGCCTTCAAGGCGGCCCACAACGCCCTGCGCAGGGCCGGCGACACCGCGAAGACCAGGGCGGGGCAGTTTGCCGCCGCCCAATACACCATCAGCAAGGGCGACTTTATGCGGCGGGTCACAGAGAAAACCACCGTATCCGGCGGCTCTGATGGCGTGGCCGAGGTGAGGGTATCTTTCGCCGGCCACGTCATCCCGCTGCTGACCTTCAACACCAAGTTCGGCCGAGATGGTCGGGTACAGACCCAGGTCAAGCGCAACGGCGGGGCCACCGCCCTGGATCACGCTTTCGTGGCAAAGGTCTTTGGCCCCGCTGCCGTGTTTGAGCGCCTGGGCGCATCCCGCTTCCCGGTCGAGCAAAAGTACGGCCCCAGCACCGCCCACATGATGGAGAACGATCAGGTGGTAGAGCAGATGGAGGCCACCATCCGGGAGACCTTCGAGGCACGGCTTGACCACGAGACACTGCGGATCTTGGACGGATGGGGAGGATAGGTTATGGACAGAGTTGCGCTGTTGGAGGCGCTGAAGCTCGAAACAGAGACAGCCGTGGCCGATCTCCTTCTGCCGGTGGAAATGCAGGAGAACGAGAATGACAAGCCGAGGGATCGCCCTGCCAAGGTATTCTGTATGCGGGTACCGAACAGCAGAGCGGCCAATCGGAACGCCCCCTACGTTCTCCATCAATTCATCACCGGGGCCGACGAGCAGAAGGAAGGAGAGATGGACACTTCGACCGCTGTCGTCCGCTCTATCTTTGTCGTCTACAACGAAAAGAACGAGGAGGCTGGTGGTCTGGCCCTGTTGGGCCTCATGGAGCGGCTGCGTATCCATCTGCTCCGCAAGGTCATCATTGACGGCAAGTTTGAGCTGGACAAGAAGGCCAAGGTGGAGTGCATGGCCTACCCGGACGATACCACACCCTATTACGCCGGAGAGATGATCACCACCTGGAAACTCCCGGCTGTGGAAAGAGAGGTCACGAGGTACCTATGAGCAAGAACATCAAGCCCGCCCAGGTGAAAACCGAGGGCGAGAACGCGGCCGCTGTGGTCGCCGCCCCCGCCGAAAAGAAGGTGGAGGCGCCCACCACCAAGGCCGTCAAGAAGGAGCAGACCGCCAAAAGCGCCGGTTTCTGCGCCTATATCGGTCCCAGCATCCATGGCGTGATCCAGACCGGACACATCTATGAGGGCGACAAGGCGAAGGTTCTGAAGGAGCTTGCCCCCATCGTGGAAAAGCGGCCCCTGATCGCCGCTCTGGTGGTGGATGGCGCCACGCTGAAGACCGACCGCATCAAGGTCAAGACCCCCGGCAACCTGCTTTTTGTGCAGTATCAGAAGCTGGCCGCCGGGGAGATCAACTAAGGAGGTTAAACCATGAAACACGGCGTTTATGTCTCGCAGAAGGGGACCAGCGTCGGCACCCCCGTGGTGGCGGAGTGCGGCATCCCGGTTTTTGTCGGCACCGCGCCGGTGCAGAGCGCCGCCTCCCCCGCGAAGGTGGGGACGCCGGTGCTTTGCACCAGTTGGGATGAGGCCGTTGACAAGCTCGGCTACTCCGACAACTGGAAGAGCTACACGCTCTGCGAGGGCATGCACTCCCACTTTCTGCTCTACGGCTGCCAGCCCGCCATCTTCTTGAACGTCCTGGACTGCGAGAAGATGACCACCAGCCAGGAGGCCGCCGACCTGAGCGTGGCCGACCACAGGATCAAGCTCCCCATCGAGGCGCTGAACAACGACGATCTGGTGGTCAAGGAGGCCGGCGGCGAGGGGAGCACCTACGCCAAGGGCACCGACTACGACACCTACTATGACGGCGAGGCCCTGGTCATCGAACTCATCGAAGAGGGCTCCGCCTACTCCGCCCCCACGCTGAACGTGGGCTACAAGAAGGTCGATCTCACCGCTGTCACCGCCGCTACCGTGGCGAGCGGGATGCAGGGCATCGACCTGTGCATGACCATGTTTGGCGTCGTGCCTGATCTGATCTGCGCCCCCGGCTGGTCCCACAAGGCTGAGGTGGCCGCCGTCATGGCCACCAAGGCCGCCGGTATCAACGGGATGTTCCCGGCCAAGGCTCTGATCGACATCGGCTGCGGGGATGACGGCGCCAAGACCTATGACGCCGCCATCAGCGGCAAGGCGGCGCTCAACGCGGTGGACGCCGATCAGATCGTCTGCTGGCCCATGGAGAGGCTGGGCGATAAGGTGTTCCACGCCAGCACCCAACTGGCTGGGCGCATGGCCCTGGTGGACGCCGACAATGGGGGCATCCCCTACGAGAGCCCCAGCAACAAGACCATCCAGTGCGACAGCCTGTGCCTGGAGGATGGCACCGAGGTCCTGCTGACGCTCGACCAGGCCAACATCCTCAACGCCAATGGCATTGTGACCGGGCTGAACTTCATGGGCGGCTTCAAGTGCTGGGGCAACTACACCGCCTGTTACCCCACCAACACCGACGTCAAGGACTACTATATCCCCATCTCCCGGATGTTCGGCTGGGTGACCACCTCCCTGATTAAGACCTTCTGGGATCGGCTGGATAAGCCCATGAACCGGCGGCTCATCGACTCCATCATTGACACCGCCAACATCTGGCTCTCCGGCCTGGTTGGCTCCGGCTATCTCCTGGGCGCCAGGGTGGAGTTCAATGAGGAGGAGAATCCCCTGTCCGACCTGATGGCGGGCATCATCAAGGTGCACATCTACATGACTCCGCCCAGTCCCGCCCAGGAGATCGACTTTGTCGTGGAGTATGACGCCTCCTATGTGGCGTCTGCCCTCCAGGCGTAAAGGAGGAGAAAAAACATGAGCAAGCAGCCTGAAGCCATCATCGATTTCGAGGTCTACGAGGATGCCGTGAACTTTGTCGGCATCGCCAACATCACCCCGCCCGACATTACCTACCTGAGCCAGACCATCACCGGCGCCGGCATTGGCGGCAACATCGAGGCCGTCCTGATCGGCATGATGGAGGCTATGACCTGCCAGATGAACTTTCGCAGTGTCACTGACGCCGCCACGAAGCTGGCGGAGCCCCGCAAGCACAACATTGACGTCCGTATTGCCGAGCAGTATTGGGATACGGTTGACACCGCCAAGGAGGTGCAGGTTGACAAGTTCGTGATGCTGGTCGTGCCCAAGACCACCTCCCCCGGCCAGATCGCGCCCGCCTCCGCCTCCGCGGCCTCCGGCCAGTACGCCGTATACCGCTACGAGGCGTACAAGAACGGCAAGGAGCTGTGGTGCATCGATCCGTTCAACTACATCTGCCGGATCAATGGGACGGACTACATGGCCGATGTCCGCAAGGCCCTCGGCAAATGACCGGCAAATAACCCGCGGAAACCCGACACGCCCGGGGCGGCCAACAGCCGCTCCGGGCCTGTTTTTGAAAGGAGTATACACCATGAGCGAGACCAAGAAGACCGTTAAGAAGATCGATGAGGCCGTCCATGTTGACCCCGAGGAACTGGCCGTTGCCACGGCCGAGGCCGAGGCCCAAAACGATGACATCTATACCCACACTTTCAAAAAGCCCTTTTCCTATGAGGGCCAGACCTACAATAGCCTGACCTTTGACTTTTCTACCCTGACGGGCAATGATGCCATCGCCGCGCAGGACGAGATGGATCGTGTCCGCAAAGCAGCCCTTGTCCCGGCGGCGAACATTACCTACCTGAGCGTAATTGCGGCCCGGGCGTGTACCGTCCCGCTGGCGGTCAATGTCCTTCGGGCCATGCCCCTGCGTGACTTCAACCGTATTACCGGAAAGGCGCGTGCTTTTTTGCTCGGTGCGGAGTTGTAACCGGCGGGGATATGTCCCCCGGAGAACAACTCCGTCAGACCGCTCTCATTCTGGCGCAAAACAACAACACACCCGCTTCTTACTGGCTGGGCTTGCGGCTCACTTCGTTGCATGAGTGGGTAAAGGCCAACAACCAACTCCAAAGGGAAATGGAGGAAGCCAGGAAACAGAAACGGTAAGGAGGTGGCTTTTGTATGGACATTGGCAAGCAATACAGCGTGTTATATAAGCTCCAAGCCCAGCTTGACAGCGCCTTTGCCAGCACCTTCACCAAAGCCCAAGCCTCCGTTGCCTCCATGCAGAAGGAGATCCAGGACCTCAACAAGACCCAGGGAAACATCGCCGCTTACCAGAAACAGCAGAGCGCCGTTGAAGCCACCCAAAAGAAGTTGGAGGTGCTTCAGCAGCAATACGACAACATCCAGAAGGAGATCCAGGAGACGGAGGGGTATTCCTCTTCTCTTGAAAATAAGCTCCTGTCCAAACAACAGCAAATCGACAAGACTTCCGCCTCCCTGCAGAGCCAGACCCAAAAGCTCCAGGAGATGGAAAGGGCGCTCCAGGAGGCCGGCGTGGACACCGACAACCTCACCGGCGAAAGCGCGCGGCTGGGCACCCAAATCGACGAGCTGAAGCGCAAGCAGGAGGAGGCCGCAGAAAGCGCCGGGGCATTCGGTGACGCCGGAGAAGAGGCGTTTGCCAATGTCAAGGAGGCGCTGGTGGCCGCTGGGCTGGTGGCCGCTCTCAAGGAGATCGGCGACGCCTACATGGAGTGCGTTGGCATCGCCGGCGACTTCGAAGAGGCAATGTCCACGGTGGAGGCCCTGTCCGGGGCCTCCGCCCAGGAGATGGCCGCTTTGAGCGCCGAGGCCAAGGAGCTGGGCGCCTCCACCAAATTCACCGCCAAAGAGGCCGCCGACGCCATGGGCTACATGGGCATGGCCGGATGGTCCGCCGCCGATATGCTTCAGGGCATGGATGGCGTATTGCAACTGGCCGCCGCCTCCGGGGAGGATCTGGCCAGGGTGTCCGACATCGTAACGGACAACCTCACGGCGTTTGGCCTGACGGCGGCGGATACGGCCCACTTCTCCGATGTTTTGGCCGCCGCCGCCACCAACGCCAACACCAATGTGTCCATCATGGGTGAGACGTTCAAAATGTCCGCCCCGCTGGCCGGCGCCCTTGGGTACAGCATTGAGGATGTTGCCACAGCCGTCGGCATGATGGCCAACAGCGGCATCAAGGGGAGCCTTGCCGGTACCAGCCTGAAAAATATCTTCAACGGATTGTTGGAGGGTGTGACCCTGACAAGCGCCGCATTCGGCGAGTATGAATTTACCGCCGTCAATGCCGATGGCACCATGAAGGAGTTTGGTGCGACCACCGAAGAACTGCGCGACCTCTTTGCCGAAATGACAGAGGCCGAGAAAATGAGCAATGCCCAGGCCATCGCCGGTCTGCGCGGCTACGCTGGCTTGCTATCCATCCTCAACGCCACCGAGGAGGACTATGTCAAGCTGGCCACCAGCATTGACAACTGCACCGGTTCCGCGGAGCGCATGGCGAAGATCAAATTGGACAACATGAACGGCCAACTCACCATCGCCAAATCCGCGTGGGACGGCCTGAAGATCAGCGTTGGCGAGCAGTTCACGCCTGCTATGCAGAGGCTCTATGAAGTGGCGGCTCAGGTGTTTGGCGCCATCAACGAGTTTGTCAAGAAAAATCCTGGTATCGTAAAGGCCATCGCTTCCATTGTTGCCGGACTGGCGGCGGCTACCGCTACCATCCTGGGCGTTGTCGCTGCGGTAAAAGCGGCCCAGTTGGCCCAGGCGGCGTGGAACGTGGTTATGAACATGAACCCCATCGTCCTGATGACAACGGCTGTTGTCGGCCTTGGGGTCGCCGTCGGAACTCTGGCGGCTACCTATGAGGGTTGCCAGAGCGAGTATGAGTCCTTGACCGCCACCTCCAGAGCGCAGTATGACGCCATGCAAGACCTTCAGGCCGAGTACGAGAAAGTCCGGGATGCCATGGGCGAGACCTCCGCCGAAGCCCAACTCCTCAAGCGGGAACTGGATGACGCCACCGCCGCCTATGAGGACAACAAGACGACCACCAAAGAGCTGGCTGAAGCCAACCGCGCTGTCATTGACGCTCACAACGAGCTGATGGCCGCTTACGAAGAAACCATTGACGGCATCGACACGGAGGCGGAAAGTACCGTTGCGCTTGGCAAGAAGCTGGAAGACCTGATGTCCGTTGAAGGAAAGACGGCAAAGACCAAGAAGGAAATTTTGGCGGTTGTCGAATTGCTCAACGAGGCCATGCCCCAGCTCGGGCTTGCCTACGATCAGTATGCGGACTCCCTCAATATGGGCGCTGATGCAGTCCTGCGCATGGCACGGGCTGAGGCCGCAAGAGAGAAAAACAAGGCAATGTACGACCAGTTGAAGGAGCAGATCTCTAAGGAGGCCGAACTGGAAGCCAATCTCGCCAGGGAGAGGGAGGAGACAGCAAAAAGGCAGAAAGAATTCGACGAAAAGTATGTAGAGCTCTCTCCGGCCCCGGCTGGTGAAGCGGCCGCCAGGAAGTGGGCGTCCGAAAATGCGGGCGCCCTCGCGCGCAACAAAGAAGCCATCGATGCGCTTGCGGCCCAGCAGGCCGAGGAAGCGAAGGCCCGGACCGCCTACGAGGAAAACCAGGCGCAGATCGAGCAATTGTCCTCCGCGCTTGGCGGGTATGGCGATGTTGCCGAGACCACCGGCGCCGCTGTTGTCGATCGTATCAACGAAACCGGCGCCGCCATGCAAAGCCTCGTGGAAAAATACAACGAGGCATATACCGCCGCCTACGAGAGCGTTTCGGGGCAGTACGAGATCTGGGATCAGGCCGACCAGGTGGTAGCCACCAGCGTGGGCAACATCAACGCAAACCTGGAAAGCCAGGCCAAATACTGGGAGGACTACAACGCCAACCTTGCGACCCTGCGTGACCGCACGGAGGAGATCGAGGGACTGCAGGAGGTTATCGCCTCTTTTGCCGATGGCTCCCCGGAGAGTGTCAACGCCATCGCCGGTATGGTAAATGCCACCGACAGCGAATTGGCCGAGATGGTGGAGAATTTCCAGGCGGTCCAGGACGCCCAGCGCGACACCAGTGACAGCCTGGCCGAAATGAAGACCAACTTCGACCATGAGATGGATGAGTTGACGCGGGCGCTGGAGGAGGACATCGCGGAGATGAACTTCTCCGACGAGGCCGGCCTGGCCGCCCAGGACACTGTCCAGAGCTATATCGACGCCGCCAACGATATGCTGCCCAGGGTACAGGCGGCCTACAGCGCCATCGGTGACGCGGCGAGCAAGGCCCTATCCCAGCACAAGAACACGGGATGGATGGGTTCTTACTTTGACATTCCCGGCCACCACTACGCAGACGGGACGAACTACGCACGTCAGGGCATGGCCCTGGTGGGCGAGAATGGCCCGGAGCTGGTGTATATGCGGGGCGGGGAAGGGGTACTGACCGCACGGGAGACTGAGAAGCTGTTGGCCGAGTATGCCGCCATTGTCTCGGCCATGGGCGGTATGACCCCGGAAGCCTACGCCACCGGAACAAGGTACGCCCAGGAGGGCATGGCCCTGGTGGGCGAGAATGGCCCGGAGCTGGTGTATATGCAGAACCACAGGCCGGAGTTGGATGTCGACCCAAGGCCAGAACTCCCCAAGCCGTTCTTCAACGGTGGCGGCTACGGTGGTTTTGACAGAAACCTGTCTGTCAGGGTCGATGTCCATGTTGATGGCAACGCCTCCCAGGACACGGTCGATGCGCTGGACGC
This sequence comes from uncultured Oscillospiraceae bacterium, assembly GCA_947624895.1. Taxonomy (GTDB): domain Bacteria; phylum Bacillota; class Clostridia; order Oscillospirales; family Oscillospiraceae; genus MGBC124762. Next base: position 54,028 of record CANQMK010000001.1, read on the forward strand.
CAAGGCGAGGGAGATTGCCGACATGGTCGCCGACGAGGTCATGGACCGCATACGCGATGAACAGGACGACGCCGAAAGGAGAGCCTACCGATGAATACCTACACCACCGTACAGGGAGATATGTGGGACAGTATCGCCTACACGCAGCTTGGCGACGTGGCCTACACCGACAAGCTGATGAACCTCAACCCGGAGTACCGGGACATCTTCATCTTCCCGGCGGGCATCGTCCTGACCCTTCCCGATGCCGTTGCGGTGAGCGCGCCTGACAGCGCCACGCCTCCATGGAAGAGGGTGGCGGGATGAGCCAAAAGGATCTTGCCCGGCGCACTGCGGTACAGATCGCATTTGCCGGGACGGACATCACCGAGGACATGAGGCAATACCTCCTGTCCGTGACCTATACCGACAACGAGGAGGACGAGACAGACGACCTCCAAATCAAGCTCCAGGACAGGGACGGCATCTGGATGGAAAACTGGTTGGCCTCCGCAGTGGACGCTGCGGCCGTTGCAACGGCCCAGGGCGGCGTTTCTGGCGGTGGGCCATCATCCTACATGGTCACAGCCAAAAGCGGCTTAAATGTGCGTTCCGGGCCAAGCACGAGTTATGCTCGTCTTGGCGCTCTGGTGTGTGGCGCCGCGGTGGAGGTGCTGTCCATCGAAAACGGCTGGGCTTCCATCCAGTATGGCGGCAAGGATGCCTATGTGAGCGCCCAATACATCAAGCCTGTAGATGGGCAAGGTGGCGGCTCCGAGGCGGACTCCGGCGAGGCGGTCTACACGGTGGTCAAGGGGGACAACCTGTCAAAGATCGCCGCCCAGTACGGGACAACGTGGCAGAAGCTGGCCGAGTACAACGGTCTCAAAAATCCGAACCTCATCTATCCGGGGCAGAAGATCAAGATCCCAGGAGGAGACGGCGGGGCGCCCGCCATAGCGACCTCAACCAGCATGAAGATCCAGGCGGTCTTCGTGCGGGAAAACTGGCACGGAGACGGCAAGGACGAGGCGCTGGACTGTGGCCAATTCGAGCTCGACAGCGTGGTGGCCTCCGGGCCGCCGGCTGTCATCACCATCAAGGCGACCTCACTGCCCTACACCTCCCAGGTGCGGCAGACGGAGAAGACCCGGGCGTGGGAGAATATCTCATTGTCCGGCATCCTCCAACAAGTGGGATCGGAGAACGGCATGACCGTCCTCTGGGAGAGCGCCTACGACCCGGTCTATGAGCGGGTAGAGCAGTTCCGGGAGAGCGACATCGCCTTTTCCTCCCGGCTCTGCCACGATGCGGGCATCTCCCTGAAGGCGACCAATAACATCATCGTGGCCTTCGACCAGGCGGCCTATGAGGCCAAGCCGGAGGTAAGGACGATCCGCCGGAAGGACGGTAGCTACTCCAAGTACAGCCTGACCATCGGCTCCACCGACACCAAGTATTCCTCGTGCCGGGTGCGCTACACCGATCCGGCCACCGGCAAGCTCATCGAGGGCAAGGCCTACGCCGAGGACTACAAGGAGGATGCCAAGACCAACCAGCAGTTGGAGATCTGGGCCAAGGTGTCCAGTGTGGCCGACGCGAACACCCTGGCGGCCAAACGGCTGCGGCTCCACAACAAGTACGCCAAGAGCGCGTCCTTTACCCTCCCCGGTGACCCCGGCCTTGTGTCTGGGGTCACCATTCTGTTGGATGGGTGGGGACCGTGGAACGGCAGGTATATCATCAAGCAGGCCGTCCACAGCGTGGACAAAAACGGTTATGTCACGAAGATCAAGCTCCGGCGTGTATTGGAGGGATGTTGATGGCGACAGAGGTTGAGCGGGTATTGTCCCGGATGGTACAGCGCGGCATTGTTGCCGACGTTGACGCGGAAAAGCTCCGGGCCAGGGTCAAGTTCCCGGAGACGGATATGATCTCCGGCTGGCTCAACGTCCTGCAACACAGAAACATGGGACTGTCCATCACCGAGGATGGTGGGCACGGCCATGACGTCACCGTGGTGGACACCTACACAGGGGGAGGCAGCGGCACGGCCAAGGCCGTCCCTGGCCATTCCCACGCGGAGAGCGTCACCACCGCATGGATGCCGAGGGTCAATGATCAGGTGGTAGTGCTCTACCTCCCCGTCGATGATGGGGACGGTTTTATCCTGGGAGGGCTGTAAATGGTTGTTGGATGCCTGGGGGAGATCCCTTTCACGGTCTCAAGCGAGGCCATCCAGACGCTACAAAACATGGTATGGTCCGGCTCCGCACAGTACGGCACACACGACCGCCACCTGCACGGCAGCCTGACCGAGTTTACCGGGAGCAAGCCGGACGGTTACACATTTGACATGGTGCTATCGGCGTTCCTTGGCGTGAACCCCATGGACTCCATCACCGAGCTGTGGACCTATGAGCGCACCGGAAGGGCCGTGCCGCTGGTCGTCGGCACTCACGCCTACGGCGAATACCGATGGACTGTGCTCAGCCATAAGATCAAGGTCACGACCTGTGACGCCGATGGCGACATTCTGACGGCCACCGTCAGCGTGACGCTTCAGGGATATTTGAGGGGGTGAATACCGTGGCCTACAAAGTCAACGCCGCAGACCTGACCCACATCCGGCTCAACGAAACCGATACCGTGGCGTCCGTCCTCCAAAATGTTGCCATCATCCTGGCTACCAGGCAGGGGACGGCGCCCCTTTGGAGAGATGGGGGCCTGCCCCAAAACTTTGTAGACAAGCCTATCCCGGTGGCCAAGACCATGCTGCTGGCCGAGGTCAAGGAGGCCGTGGAGAAATACGAGCCGCGGGCCACGGTGGTTGGCGTCACCTTCACCGACGACGCCGCCACCCCTGGGCGGCTCATTCCTACCGTGGAGGTGGAGATCAATGCGCAACCCTGAATACCAGTTTTTCGACACCGACACCGACACGTTGATCGCGCAGTTGGTGGCCATGTACGAGCGGATGGTGGGTATCAGCGTTCACCCGGCCAGCCCGGAGAAGCAATTTATTCTCTGGGTGGCGACGGTCATTCTGCACGAGAGGGTGGCGAGCAATTACAATGCCAACCAAAACGTGCCCAGCCGAGCGTCTGGCGAAAATCTGGACGCCCTGGCCGACCTGTTCTACCTGGACAAGCGCCCGGAGGCCAAGCCCGCCGCCTGCACGGTGCGGTTCCACATCTCGGAGCCGCAGACAAGTCCCGTCCTCGTTCCCGTTGGAACACGGGTGACCGACGGCAACAACTCCCTGACCTGGTCCACCGATGCTGACGTCTACATCACCGCCGGGGACACCTACGCCGACATCCCGGTGCACTGCCAAGCAGCCGGGGTGCTGGGCAATGGGTACACCCCCGGCCAGATCAACACCATGGTGGATCTCTACGACTACTGCTCCGGGGTCGAGAATATCACGGAGAGCGCCGGCGGCTCGGACGCCGCCAGCGATGATGAGTTCTACGAACTCCTCCGGGCCAGCATGGACGGATATAGCTGTGCCGGGGCAAGGGGCAGTTACATCTACTTCGCCAAGGCCGTGTCCACGGAGATCGCCGATGTGGCCGCCAACTCTCCCGCCGCCGGCGAGGTGGCCATCTACGTCCTCATGGCGGACGGCACCCCGGCGGGGGAGGAGATCAAGGCGGCGGTGCTGGCGGCGTGTAACCAGGAGGACAGGCGCCCCATGACCGACCTGGTGAGCGTCAAGGATCCCGACACGGTGACCTACAACATCGAGTTCGTTTACTACATCAAGGACGGCGCCACCATCAGCTCCGAGGAGATCCAGGGGCGGGTGGAGGCCGCCGTCCAGGAGTATGTGGAGTGGCAACACGGCAAATTGGGGCGGGACATCAACCCTGACGAGCTGAGGGCCTACCTCGGCACCGTGGGGAAGACCTGGGACGCCGAGGCTGGGGAATATGTGGGGACATCAGCCATCAAGCGCATCGTCCTCACCAGCCCGGACTTTACCGTACTGCGAGACGGAAAGAACAACGCCGAGGTCCCGCAGGTCGCCCAGCTCGGCACCATCAAAATCACGAATGGGGGCTTCGAGGATGAATGACGCGGCGCATTCCCTCACCGCCGAGAACCTCATGCGGGTATTCCCGGAGGCCCTGGCTATGGACAACAGCATGGTGGCCCTGGGCAGTGCCACGGCCGCCGTCCTGGAGGCGGTGGTCAACGAGAGCAGGGAGATGTCTATCTACACCCGCATCGATGAACTCCCGGAGGATCTTCTGGACATACTCGCCCACGACTTCAAGGTGGACTGGTGGGATGGGGACTTCACGCTGGAACAGAAGCGGCAGATCCTCAAGAGCAGTTGGTACGTCCACCGCACACTCGGCACCAAGGCCGGCGTTACATCCGCCATCTGCTCTATCTACCCCGACACAAAGGTGTTGGAGTGGTGGGAGTACGAGGGCCAGCCGTACCATTTTCGGCTGCGGATCAATTCGACTTACGCAGACGTGTCTCCGGCCCTCCACCAGCGCGTGTTGGAGAAGGTCAATTACTACAAGCCCCTGCGGTCGGTGCTGGATACCGTGGAATACTACGACGCCGGGGCCAGCGCGACCATGTATACCGGGGCGGCCTGCGTCGGCGTTGAGATGGTAGACGGCGCAACGGCGGTCAGGTATTAGGAGGTAGACTATGGCAACGAACTGGATCGGCGTGATCACAAACGCCGGAAACGCTCTGCTCAACGCCTGGGTTGGCGGGAAGGTCCTGAATTTTGATGGGGCTGAAGGCGGCACCGGCACGGTGCAAGAGGTCGCCATCATCGCACAGACCGCCCTGGTCAACAAAAGGCAGGACTTGAGCATCCTCGGTGCTGAACGGCTCCCCGAAGGCTACCGATTGAAGCTCCGTGTCCCGCCCTCGGATGAGGGCTATGTCCTCAACCAAATCGGCATCAAGGCCACCGTCACCGGCGGCCAGTCCACCATGCTGGCCCTGTTCCAGCACGAGCAGGGCATTGTCATTCCCAGCAAAACAGAGATCCCGGATTTTCAGTACACCTTTTACGCCCTGGTCTCCTGTTCCAACACCGGGCATTGGACGGTGACGCTTGACCCCACCGTGTTCATCACGCGCGGCGAATTCGCCGCCGTTATGGAGGGCGTCATCCGCGGACGTATCGTCGGCACGGCCAAGGACAGAGACGCCGACCGGCCTACCTACGGCATGGATGAGGATGCGCCCAACGAGGATGTTGTGTTACTCACCGGGCCGTACACGGGCAAGCACAAGGCTGCAGTTGAGTTGAGTGGAGAGCTGTACGACGCTCTCAACATCAGTCTGTCCGAGGCCCAGGCCTCTGACGGCGACCTCATACTCTCATAGGGAGGCAATCACCATGAGCGACAAGAAGTACCTGGAACGGGCCACTCTCGATGGGGTGCCTTTCGACCTGTGGACAAAGGCCTCTCTGGTAGAGGTGACCTACAACGGCACGGCTATGACCCTGGCCGATGCCATGGTGGAGATCTACGCCGACCTGTCCGAAGTCATCACCCCGGATGAGGTAGACGCCAAGATCTCCGCCGCAATTGGAGCGTTGGTCAACGGCGCCCCGGAGACTGGCGACACCCTCAAGGAGCTGTGCGACCTCATCGGCGACAATAAGGACGCCATGCGGCTGCTGAACGAGGCCATCGGGAAGAAGGTGGACCGGGTCGAGGGGAAGGGCTTATCGACCGAGGACTTCACCTCCGCGCTCAAGGCCAAGTTGGAGACCCAGCCCACCATCTTGCCGTTGGGCAAAGATGATGAACTGCCCGCCGGCCTGGCGGACGGCACCATCATTGTCCGCGGCATCACGGTGTAGATCACACAATCTGATTGGAGGAAACCGATATGGCAATCCAGCAAGTGGACGGCGCCCTGTCCATCGTCATCAAGGGCAAAGAATATCTGCTCATGCCCATCACAAGGGGCGGCAACATCGAGAACGACGCCGTGACTATTGACGCGCTGGCCGACAATGACGAGATCCTCATTTGGGATGCCAGCGACAAGAGCACGGCCAAAAAGACCACCTGGGTCGAGGTCAAGCAGTCTGTGCGGGAGAGCATCCCGATCCTCTATCCGCAGATCGTGGTGTCCGTCTCCACCGGCTCCTCGGTCACCTGCTCCAACGGCGGCACCACCAAGACTGCCCAGGCCGTCGGCGGCGTGGCCACCTTTGAGGTCACCGAGTACGGCGCCTGGACGGTCAAGGCCTCCCTGTCAGGTCAGGAGTCCTCCAGCGAGGTCATCCAGGTGGATGCCGTCAAAAAATACCCTGTCACGCTCCACTACGCCTCTGTGTTCGGCGTCTGCTGGGATCCGTTGAATCCGTCCACGGCCCTGGCCCGGCTCACCCAGTCGAGCGACCCCAACGGCTTTGTCACAGTGAATATCAGCACCGAGCCTTCGCCCGCCGTTGGCACCGGGTCGGGCAGTTCGCCGTTTGACCGCTATGCGCCGTGGAGCCAGATGGACGAATACAACATCGTCAACGGCACTGTCGGCCCGTGCAAGGGGGACGCTGGTTTTTCCCGCGGGCGTGACACGATGGTTTATATTCCGGAGTTCTGGTTCAAGTTCATGGAGACCGGCGGCAAGCGGTATTTCTACATCGCCGACAAGCCCAAGGACGGCTTCGGGCTGCATCCTGGCTCCGGCAAGTATCTGAGCCGCTACTCCATGAGTGAGGACGGTATGTCTAAGACCGGGGTTGCTCCGCTCACGGAGATCACCCGCGGGGAGGCCAGGGAGAAAGCCAGGGCCAAGGGCGAAAAGTGGAGCCAGTACGACTACATCACCTGGAACGCCGTGTGGCTGCTCTACCTGGTCGAGTTCGCCGACTGGGACTGCCAAAAGAAAATCGGTCGAGGCCGTGTTGACATGACGTGGTCGGATGGCAAGGCCGACAACGGCGGTACCGACACCATGTCCTACCACACCGGGCGGGCCGCCGGCGAAGACGGCAAGACCTGCATTCAGTACCGCCACCTGGAGAATATATGGGGAAATGTCTTCTACTGGATCGACGGTATCAACATCAACGTCTTTGACGTGTACATCTGCACGGACCACAAGCTGTACGACGATGATACGGATGTCGGCTACGAATGTATCTACACGACCGACATCAATGATGACGGCGGCTACATCAGCGCCATCGCCTCACCCCCGGAAAACGCTCCGTGGGCGTTCCTCCCATCTGGTATCAGTGGGAGCGAGACGACCTACATCCCGGATTATGGCTATTACTGGGGCGAAAGCGAAGAGTGGTATTTGCCGTGCGGCGGCGGCGGCTGGTACGACCGCTCGGATGCCGGCCTCTTCCAGTTCGGCGCCGACTATCTGTCGGATGAGACGGGCTCGAGCGACGGCGCGCGACTCCTTTTTAACCCCTAATGGGGGACCGGGGGCCGCAGCCCCCGGAAACCTATCAGCAAGCACCACGTTTTTGGTGAGTGGCGCAGGGTGCGGCAACGGCCCTTTATACCGAGCGAAGCGAGGTCGGCGCCAATTTTGAAAATAACAATATTCGTTATTTCATCTCAAATCCATGGGCGGCGGGACGACCGCAGCCTATAATTCAGGCAGGGATTGCCTACGCTCTGCGTCGGGCCTTGTGCTTCGGATGGGTGGGCCGTTTGCCGTACGGCGGCGGCAACTGGAACAACCGCTCGAATGCCGGCCTCTTCCAGTTCAACGCCAACTATCTGTCGGATGAGACGAACTCGAACGACGGCGCGCGACACCTTGTTTGCACGACAACTATATGCGTAGGTTCTCCCCCACCGCTTGGTGAAAATATTGCCGAGTAGGACAGGGCTCAGTAGGTTTATTCTCGACCAGCCTTGCAGGCAAACAAGGAGTGTGCTTCCTACCATGCCGAAACGAGTAGGCAACATCTACGCCCGGATGGAGGCCCCCGACTTCATCCGAAGGTGTATCGCGATCGGGACAAGAGACAGCAAGAAGCGGCGCCGCCGGGACGTGCGCCGTGTACTTGCCGACCTGGACGGCCATGTGGCCACGATGCAACGCATTGTGCGGGAGCGGTCCTTTTGCCCTCGCCAGCCGAACCAGAGGACGATCTACGACGTCAGCAGCCAGAAGAACCGGGACACCAACAGTGTCCCGTTTTTCCCGGACGCCCTCATGCACATCATGGAAGTCCAAGCCATGATGGATGTCCTCATGCGTGGGATGTGCCACTGGTCGTGTTCCTCTGTCCCTGGCCGGGGAGGGAGGCGGGTGTACCTCCGGCTCAAGAGCGCCATGAAGAACGACCCGAAGGGGACACGGTACGCCGCCGAACTGGACGTCAAGAGCTACTATCCGAGCCTGCCGCTGGACAGGCTCATGGAGGCGTTCGAGCGTAAGATCAAGGACAGGGAATTTTTGCTTCTGCTGGCCCTCTCCCTGACCTGCCGCCCCATCTCGCTCCAGGAGGCCAAAGACCAGGGCCTCACATGGAGGGACATCACCCAGGGGCGCCGGGGGCTGTTCATCGGCTTCTACCTCTGCCAGTGGGCGGCCAACTACTACCTAGAGCCGCTCGACCGTTTCATCATGACCCTGCCCGGCGTGAAGTACATGACCCGCCACATGGACAACATCACCCTGCTGGGGCCGAGCAAGCGAGATCTCCACAAGGCGGTGAACGCCATCCGGGACTTTATGGGCCGGGAACTGGGGCTGACCATGAAGGAGAACTGGCAGGTCTACCGCACCAGCTTCACCGCCGCCGTGGAGAAGCGCCACCGCCTGCTGACGGAGAGGCAACGGAGGCTACGCCGCCCCCGCATGGTGTCGGCAGTGGGCTACCGCTTCGCCCACACCCACGTCACCATCCGCAAGCGGAACTTCCTCCGGCTCACCCGGCAGGCCCGCCGGACGAAAAAGCGGATAGAGGCGAAGAAGCCCATATCCCCGCGGCTGGCCGCCGGCCTTTTGAGTCGGATCGGCCAGCTCAAGCACAGCAACAGCTACAACGTGAGGACGAAATACATAGACCCCATCGGGGTCAAAGTTCTAAAGGAGGTCGTGCGAAATGAGAGTGCGAGGAAGTGTTGCTCCCAGCAACGCCTTTACAGTGGAGGAGCAGCCTAACAAGCCGGGGTTCTGCCTGATCCGCTTCTTCGAGGATGTTCAGCCCTACGAAGAGGAAGGCCCCCATGGGAAGCCCATCACCGGCTTTGAGTACGACGAGTACCATCTTGAGGTCGCCGACTACGACGGCCTGGAGAACGACGTGCTCAATGGGTTTGACGGGTATCTGGCCCAGGCGAAGCTCCAGGAGGCCGAAGGGAAGATCATCCCCGCCCTTCAGACCCAGGTGGCCGCTCTGGAGCTGGAAAAGGCCGAACTGACCGACAAGGTCATTAACTTGGAGGGACAGGTCACCGACACCCAAATGGCCCTCTGCGACGTCTTCGAGCTGGCGTTGGGAGGTGAGCGGTAATGGCCAGGGTATACGCCGAACTGATCCGCAAGGGAAAGAAGACCATAGAGGATGTGCCGGAGTTTCTGAGGAAAGAAGTACAGGCCATCCTCGAAGCGATGGAAAAGGGAGCTGAGGGCTTATGAAAAGCCTTCAGCTCTTTCTTTTACACATTCTGCTGAGAAAGGAGGTCAAGGACATGGCTGTTGTCTATGCGACGCTGATCGTCAAGGGCAAGAAGACGCTCGAACAGGTCCCGGCTCTGTTGCGGACTGAGGTCGAGGAGATCATCGAGGCCCTGGAGGTCAAACTGTGATCGCTGACGGCGGGGGTGACAAATGCCACTCCCGCCGCCATCTATCTATCAATCCACCAGGAGGGACCAGCATTGAGCCTCGATGAAATTCTTGCCAGGGGAGGAGCGGCGCTTACCGTCATTATGACGCTTGTCCAGATCTCTCCCATCAAAATTTACCCGTGGTCGTGGCTGGCTAAGGCCTTTGGCCGGGCCATCAACGCGGAACTGATCGCGAAGATCGACGCGCTGGAAAAGAAGGTCGAAAAGCTCCACTCCAGGGACGGAGAGAAGGAGGCCATCGACCAACGCAACCGCATCCTCCTATTTGCGGATGAGGCCGTGCGTAACATCAAGCACTCCGAGGAGCACTTCAACCAGATCCTCAGAGACATTACAGAGTACGAGGCGTTCTGTAACGCCCACAAAGACTTTGAGAATGAACGGGTGGTTTTGACCTGCGCCAGGATCAAGGAGATCTACAAGAGGTGCCTTGAGACGGGCGATTTTTTGTGAGAAAGGAGTGATCACCATGGGCTTCAGCCCGCTGTGTACTTACATCAGACTGTCCCCAAACCATACCCACCCCCGCAATCATTCCATCGACCGCCTCACGCCCCATGTGATCGTCGGTCAATGCACCGCCAGGCAGGCGGCAAACCTCTCCCGGTTCGTCAACTACGACGGCAAGAGCGGCGCTTCCTGCAACTACGCCATCGGGCGGGACGGTGATTATGCTGGCCTTGTGGACGAGGGTGATCGTTCTTGGTGTACGTCGAACCGGGAGAACGACCACAGGGCCATCACGTTTGAGATCGCCTCCGACCCCCAGCACCCCTACGCCATCACGGACGCCGCGTATCAGGCCATGCTCGATCTGATGACCGACATCTGCAAGAGGCACGGCAAGACGAAGCTCTTGTGGTTGGGCGGGAAGGAGGCCACTCTTGCCTACAAGCCCGCCGCCGACGAGATGATGCTGACGGCGCACCGATGGTTTGCAAACAAGGCGTGTCCCGGCGACTACATCTATCTCCGGGAGGGGGAGATCGCCCAGGAAGTCACCCGGCGGCTCGCTCTCCCGGCAACCAACGACAACAAGAAGGAGGACATCGACATGAGCAAAGAAGAACTGCGCGAGACCCTGGTGGACATCATGAAGACGGAACTCCGCCCCGTCATCAAGGAGGTGGTGGAGGAGGTCTACAACGAGCTCAATCCCGTATATGCTGACATCAAGGACGTGCCCGCATACTGGCGCCCCCTCGCTCAGAAGTTGCTGGACGATGAGGCCGTCAACGGCGGCACCGAGCGGGATGTCTGTGATACGGACGTGAACCTCCGGGCCGAGACGCTGAAAGCGGCGGTAATCGCCGTCCGGCATTATATGGCCGCATCCAACGGTGAAGGGGGTGAGCGGGTATGACCATCAATGCGCTGCGCCTGGGCCTCGGCCTGCTCGCTCTGATCGCCGTCAACATCATCCTGGGGAGCATCGACGCCTTCCTGGACAAGAGCTTCGACCGGGGCAAGTTCCTCCGGGGCATCATCAAGGGGGCGATCGTGGCCGCGTGCTTCGCGGTCACCTACCTGATCGGTTGGCTGAACCCCGATGTGCTGGCCGTCACCATCAACGGTGAGGCGGTTAATCTGCTGACGGCGGTTACTCTGGTCGTCATGGCCGGCTTCCTGTTTTATGCCAAGGAGGTCATCATCAAACTGGCGGTATTCGTCCATGGCCAGGTGGACACCGGGGAGTTGGTGGTGAGCGCCACCGGCAACGGCGGGAGGAACACCGTGCGGGCGGCAGACCAGCACCCCCCCGATGCCGGTGAGAGTTCGCCCAACGCATAAGAAAGCCCCCTCCGGGAGATCACTTCTCCTGGAGGGGGCTTTTTGTCGTCTGTGGGGGATTAAGCTGGCGCGTTATCCAGCCCTGTCAAGATCTCCATCAACCGTTTGCGGTTTTCCGCTGACGGCTGGGCCTGGCCCTTCTCCCAGCGGGAGATCTGCGCCTGGGTGACACCCACCAACTCGGCAAGCTGGGCCTGGGAGAGCTTCTTGGCCCGCCGGCGGCCCTCGATGTCCAGGGAGTCCGCCGGAGGCGCCAAGGGCTTGCCGGCCCGTGCGTGGTAGTAGCCGATCTGCCAGGAGCCCTGTACCTCCAAGGGCTGGACGGACTCGGGCTGTTGCTCGTCTACCCAGGTTATTTCCTCGAACGCTGTTCCGATCTTTTGATCCAAGCCCTCCAGGACGCCTTCACGGGATGCCGCCTGGATCGCGATTGCCGTAGAGGACAAAATGCGGAGTGATGGGGTGGGGTTTCCGGGGATGCCCCTATGGTTTTTGCGGTGTAATGCCTCCTCAATTATCCCGTAGACCCATCCAAATACATAAGCCTCTCTGTGCGTCATGATCATGTCCTCCTTTGCTTAGCAGTATGGGTAGATGTCATCGTCCATCATCTTTACGACGGCCTGGTAATGGCGCTCATACTCGGCTTCAGCGGCTTCCCGCGCAGGCCGGTTCGCCTCGATTTGTGCGGTGCGCTCGTTGTCAAGCGCAATAAGCGCGGCGGCCTCATCCTCGGTAATGTACCACGCACGGTTGCCGCAGCCGTAGAAGCTGCCGTCACTCTCGCGTGTCCAGATACCCATTTTTTCGAGGTCGTCCCAGCCGATGTGGGCCAGGGCTTGCGAGTCACCGCTGCCGGTAAAGAGTGTCCCGGTCTCGCGCCCGTTATCCCACTGGCCTACTTCGACGTTGCGCTCGATGGTAACGCCGGGGTAGCTGTATGCGTACTCCAATACGATGTTCTTCATTTTCATGGCCTCCTTGTTGCTTTTTGGGTGTCTTGTATTTCCCTTGCACTCATTATTATACTCATATTTTATTACTTGTCAAGTATAAAATATGATTTTTTCAAAAAATCTTTTTGCCATCAAAAAGCCTCTCTCATTCGCCTTTGCGATTGAGAGAGGCTTTGTTTTTCCTGATCTACACCCTCTGCGATACATTCTCATGTCATAGCTGATCTCCCTCTCTCTCCCAGCCGGCTTCTTCCAGATCGTCAAAGCCATTCCTGGCGTCCTCCAAGACCAGGTTGCCGTTTTCGTCCACGATAACGCAAGCGGCCTTATCGCCGCACTGATTTGGCTCCAAAAGAAATAGGTGCGCGTGGATCTCCTTGACCCCGCCGCTAGGCGTGTTCTCGATCCAGGCAAAGCGGCCCTCATCAATGACATACCAGGTGCCGACATGACCGGCAACGCGGATGTGATCGCTGCCCTTAGTAATCATGCTGTGATTGCCCTCCTAAGTCAGCCCCTCATCAATGTCTTTCTGTAAATCCATATTTCCGTAATGCGTACCATACATGATCCTTTTGTGCCCGCATATGCACTCAAATCCGACGCTAAACTGTACCCCATACCTGTCACTGTCAATATCGGCCTCATGTGAGCACTTCGCAAAGAAAGTACCTTTGGTTCCTCCGCATTTTGGACACCTCAAATCGGCCAGCGACTCATAATCGATCTCCCTTTTGTACCACTCGGAATTATCGTAGACACTATTTCCTACCTCCGCATACTCAATGCAGTTGATTCCACGCTCGTCTACTCTGCTTATGATATAGTAGGGACGGTAGGTAAGCAAATTGTAATCCAAGCGACGCTCTATGCCTATACACTTGACTACGGTTCCAGCCGGAGATCTCGGCAAGTCCTTTAATTGCGTAAATATGTATCTCACAATTAGTCCCTCCTTTCAATTCCGTGCAGATAGCAGTCGGCGGTGCCGTCCGTGGAGAGGCAGGCCTGGGACTCGCCGGGGCAGCCGACACAGGTGCCGCCCTCGTCTGGCCGCCAGAACGGGCAGCAGTCCTCGCCCCGGATCATGCGCTTGTGGGTGTCGTCATGCCGCATGGCCGCCCCGGACTTGGCAACGGCCCAGTCCTGGAGGGGGATGCTCTTCCCGGCAAACTCCCTGATTGCCTCATCCATCCCACAGGCATCGCAGATGTAAACGGAGACGTAGCGGCTCAGGGCGTTTGTGCGCAGGCGGTCCTTGACGGTGAAGCGGCCGCATCGGGGGCAGAGGTGCGTCCCATCGGCCTGTACCGCGGCAAAGGCCTCGATGGCCTTTTTGGCGGCGATGTCGTCATTGCCGCCTCTGGAAAACTGCTTGCAACTCATAATCAGGCTCCTTTCTTGGTGTTTACCCGGTAGGGTAGGCGTGTTGTCAAACGTCCATACAGAGGTGATGGTAGGCGTACCACCGGCCTCGGCGCTGAAATATTTTGTACCAAGCTGTAAACACCTGCCCGGTACAGTCGTAGGGGCCGGGAGCACACTCCCGCTCCTCATAGGCGCGGAAATAGTCCTCCGCCGCCTCGCGGTCTATGATGTTCTCCGGGAACGTCACCAGCAGGGTCGCAGAGTCGCCGTCGGCCTTGATGAAACGGTGGGTGGTATCATATTCCTGGCATCGGCGGTTGTACGCCCGGATCGCCCGCTTGATCGCCTGCGTCAGCTCCGAGGAAAGGCCCTCCTCGAAACTGCTCCTCAGCAGGCTATAAGCCATGCGAAGATCTCGCTTATCCCGGATAGTGGGAAAATACACTGTGCGCTCTTCCATCGACATATCAATACTCCCTTCTGCCCTCGTAACCTCCGGGGCGGGCGGCTGAATTACGGCTCCGTGTTGCACCAAATGAAATCGGCGGCGTAGTCACAAATTGCGGTCGGGTGGATGCCGTCCTGGATGGTGGCACTCCGAAGCGTCCCCTCCGTGTGCGGCCAGAACCGGAGCGTGTCGCAGGCCCAGCTCAGATTCCAGCAATCGATGCGCTCCCGGCGCTCGTACAGGGTAGCGGCCAGAACGACCGCCGTGACCGCCCGGCCATGCTTCGCGGCCAACCCATCGAAGTCCCTGCGAATCGAGGTAACGCTCATATCCCGAGCAGCGTCCCTTACTTTGTTGAGAAACGCGAAGTAGCCGTCCCGGTCTTGGGTCCTTGCCGGAGCCGCCTTGCGGATCTCTTTTGCTAAAGTCTTCTCTAACATGCTGTAACCTCCATATCGTCTGGGGTGTACCCCGTTCTCCCCGTGCGCCCGATAGGACAGGCTTCCTTGTTATCGAAGCCGATAAAGCTTGTGACGGTAGGATACCATGTATTTGCCGTCCCGCTTGTAAACCCGCACATCTTCCTCAATGATGCGCCTGACATTGAGCTTTTCGCGGATGACACGCTTGGCTATCTCTCTTGCGGTAGCGTTGCCACAGAAGTCTGCCTCCTTCTGGCGCCCGTCCCGGTTTTTGTACCGTTCGATCCTCTTGCTGTTGGCGGCCTCTGCCTCAGATTCTGATCCATAGAAGGCACCGCCGTTGCGACTGGATCCGATTTTGTAAAACGACTCAGAACGCAGAACTTCGAGCCTGTTATTCCAGACAATGTACCGATCACCTCCGAGGTGCGGCTTGACATCGGCTTCGGCCCGGCCAACCAAGATCTTCATACCTTCAAGACCGGTGTAGCCTGTATAGAACGAGTCCAGCACGATGCGGATTACCTCCGTCCCGTCAGTTACATCCACCCTGGCGGTCTCGCCTTGGCTTCCAGACATGGTGGAGGTGTTGATGGTGTAACCGTTGCTCAAATACTCGTTCACGATCTCGGTGAACCTCTTGTTGATGTCGATATACTTCATTTTCGTTTCCTCCTTGACTTTGCCGCTACCGCCTGTTATAATGGGGGTGCCCCGGAAGGGGGCGGTGTTCCCTCCCGGGCCCCCAGTTTACTGTCGTGGTTTACTGGGGTTTCTTTTTGCCTATTTTGACTATCTGGATTCTGTTTAAGGCCTCCAAGAACGTCTCTCTAGACGGTGACTTCTCTGCGATTATCTTGATGGCCTCGAGGAATTGAGCTGTCTGTTTGTCGGTCATGCCTCGCTTCCTTTCGATTTTGTTGTTCACCGCTCTTGTTACCTCCTTTCTGTCTATATAGTACACTATTTCGTGTCGTTTGTCAATAGGTATTTTACACTTTTTTGTGAAAATTGAAAAAAATATTTGACAGTAGAAATTTTTTAGTGTATACTAGCCGCTAGGGAGGTGGTACGCCGTGGAAATGACAGTAGCGGAGAAGTTACGGCTAATCATGAAGAGGAGCCAGGTAACTATGGGCGACTTGGCAGAACGGTCCGGCCAAACTCGCCAGAACTTATCCAACAAGATGAGCCGAGGCAACTTCACGGAGAGGGATATTACCACACTTGCAGCCGCCCTCGGATGTGGCGTAAAGGTCATATTTGTTATGCCAGATGGGAGCGAGATTTGAATTAGGAGAAAGAAAAGGCCCGGACATCAAGTGTCCGGGCCTTTCTTTTTGGAGTAGGGCTACTTCTTCGGCCCTGTATGTAATGGTTGCCCAGCACGAGAGCGAACGCGCACATCGCTGTTGGGCGTTCGGACAATGATCTCAGAGAGGTCACAGTCCAGGGCCTCGCAGATCAGGTCCAGGTGCTCTAGGTTGACCCGGTCGGCCATCTCATGGTACAGGTCGTTGATGGTGTTGGGTCTGATCCCGGTGGCCCGTGCCAGATCCGCTTGCGTCCACCTCCGCTCGCCAAGCCGGGTGGATAGTAAAATCCTAATCATAGCCATGCCCCTTTTCGTTAAATTCTATCAGCAACTCAGCAAAATGCTTTGAATTGCTAGAAAATAGCTTAATAAGTTATAGAAAAAAAGAAAGAGGCACACATGACGCAAA
>CANQMK010000002.1 GCA_947624895.1 uncultured Oscillospiraceae bacterium
CGCCAACATCGACGGGATCACCGCGCCGGTGGGCGAGGAAAAGGAGGAACTGGAGGCCAACCGCGCCGAGGCGGAGGACCGGGCCCAAAGGACGAGACAGCAGCTGGAGGAGCAGGGCGTGGACCTGACCGCCCCCATGGGTGACGGCGGGGACAACCTGGCGTACAGCGCCGCCAACATCGACGGGATCACCGCGCCGGTGGGCGAGGAAAAGGAGGAACTGGAGGCCAACCGCGCCGAGGCGGAGGGCCGGGCCGACGAGACACGCTCACAGCTGGTGCAGGAGGGGATCATCCCCGTGGACCGCTCCACCTTCACCGTGGGCGAGGGCGGAGAGGGGGCCCACTCCCTGGAGGAGCGGGAGCAGACCCGGCGGGCGCAGGAGCGGGAGGACCGGATTACCGGCATGGCCTTCCACAGCGGCAATATGCGGGCCGCCGTCCAGGAGCAGAACGCGGCTGTGCTCCACAGCTTCCAACAGCAGCTGGGGGTGCCGGTGGGAGAGCGCCTCACCGGGCGGGCCACCTCTGACGCCTATCTGACCGCCGCCCTCCCCTTCCGGGAGGAGGGGGAGCGGAACAGCCTGCTCCAGGCCGTGCTGAAACGGCAGGACTCCCCCAAGGCGCTGGCCAAGATGATCCGTTCGGACATCAAGCGGTTCATGAAGGTCAGCCTCAAGGACCTTTACAGCGACGACATGGAGACGGTACTGAACGCCAGGGGCCAGCTGTTCAAGCACCAGGCGCTGGTGGGCAGCATCGAGCAGTTGCTCCTGGAGGAGCAGGAGAGGGAGGGGGGTTCCCAGCTGCTGTCCCTGGTCCGAAAGGATGGGGGCAAGGTGTTCCCCGCCTTTTTGAAGAAGCTGGAGGCGTTCAAGAGCGCCATGAGCTCCGCCGGGGAGGCCGGGAGGGCCCAGATCGACACCACCTCCTCCAACCAGGAGACCCAGGGGCGGGCCCGGGCGCGGCTGGAGGAACTGCGGCAGGCCAGAGCCCAGGCGCGCAAGAAGGCCAAGAAGGCTGGGTATTACGTGAAGAATTTCCGGGACAGCTGAGACAAAAAAGCTCCCGCCCGAGAGGGCGGGAGCTTTTTGCTGTCGTCACGGCGGGCGGGACCGCCCGCGATGGGTCAGAGGATGAGGTCGTCCGCGCCGAGGAAGACCTCGTCGTCGTCATCTGTGTCGTCCGTCTGGGACGGGGCGGGGGTGGGGGCGGGCTCGTCCAGGTCCTCCAGCTCCAGGCCGTCCTCCTCTTCGTCCGCCGCGTGGCGCTCCCGCATGGAGCGGAGGGACAGGCCGATGCGGCCGGACGGGGATTGGGTGGGGGCGGGGACCGCCGGGGTTGGCGCCGGGGCCGCCGGGGCGGGGACGACGGTCTCCGCCGGGGTCTCCGCCGCCGGAGCTTCCCGCTCCACGACCCCTCCCGCCGGAGCCGCCTGGTCCGCGACCGGGGCCGCCGGAGTCTCCGCCGGGGCCGCCGGGGTCGCGCCGACGGCCTCCGCCGCGGGCGCCGCAGCCGCCGCGGCCAGACGAGCGGCTCGACGGGCCGCGTGGCGCTCCCGCCTGGCTCGGCGGGCCGCCCGGCGTTCCCGCCTGGCCTGACGGACCTGGGCCTCCGCCTGGGCCTGGCGCTCTGCCCGGCGCTGGAGGGCGATGTTCCGCAGGACGTCAAACTGATAGCCACCCTCGTATTCGCCCTCGGACTGGTCGCGTCCCATCGACGCCATCCTGGACTTCCAGGCGGCGAGGCGCTGTTTCTTGTCCTGGAGCCAGCCGCCCGCCCGGCTGAAGAGGGACTGGCGGGCCTCCGGGCCGGTGTCGGCGGGACCGCCGCCGGACAGGTCGTTCAGCTCTACGCCGTCCTCGCCGTCACTTCCCAGGGCGGAGGAGAGGCGGCTGCCCAGACCCCGGAACCAGTTCCCCGCCCGGTGGAAGATGGACTGGGAGGGGGCTGGGGCCGCCGGGGTTTCCTCGGGCGGCGCGGCCTCCGGCGCGGCTTCCTCCTCTGTCTCCTCCAGGTCGTCCAGCTCGTCGCCCTCCTCCGAGTCCTGATGCCGAGCGAGGGCATTGCGGACCCAGCGGGAGAAGCGGTTGCCCTCCATAGGGGCCTGGGCGGCGGGGACGGGGGAGAAGGCCCGGACCGCCCCGTCCTCCGGGACTCCCTGGGCCATGTGGTCCGCCCCCCACTCGGCGGCGGGGTCGTAGTAGGGCATCCCCGGCTCCGCGTCCTGGGGCAGGCTCTGGCTCTGCCGGACCAGGTGGCCCAGCTCGTGGGAGAGGAGCTGTTCTCCCTCCGCCGTGTCCGGCTGGAAGGCGCCGGGGGCGAAGCGGATCAGGTCGCCCTGGGCCACGGCGTCCGCGCCCAGTTGACCGGGCAGGGGGGACTCCTCCAGCCGGACGGCGGAGAAGTCCAGGCCGAACTGCCGCTCCATCCGCTCCCGCATGGCGGTGTTCAGGTCCAGGGGACGGCGGGGACCGTCGTCCCCCTGGGCGGCCTGGGCGATCTGGCCCAGGAGGGCGGGGGCAGTCTCCGGGGCGACGGGGTCCGCTTTGGCTTCCGCCAGCTCCGGGGCCTTCTTCTCCATCTGTGTCCACATCCGCCTCACACCCCCTTTCCCAAGCGCCGACGCGCGAAAATACACATACTATCTCAGCAATTTTACTTTACCACCCAGCGCCTCCCGGGGCAAGCAAAACGGCACGGATAGGGATAAACGGCGCTGAAACGCACCCGCCCCGGCGGGGAGGATGCACTTCAGGTAGATTTCCCGGCGTTCACGCCGATTTTCTTGCAACGGGGCGGACGGGAAGGTATGATAAGCTCATCCAAGCGCCCGGATGGACGGGCCGGGAGCGGCGGTGGGGGAGATGATATGCGGGTCGCGGTCTGTGAGAGCATTCGGCGGGAAGCCGAGCAAATGGTCCACTGGATCGAGGAGTACTGTGCCCTCTATCAGCTTCCCGTCTCCCTCCTGACCTTCCTCGACCCCGCCTCTTTTCAGGACTGCGCGGAGTCCTTCGATGTGGTCTACATCTGCTATGGGGGCAGCGTGGGCTTTCTCCAGGCCCGCCTGCTCCGGGAGCGGGACCGGGAGCTGCCCATCATCCTGGTGGACGACACCATGGAGTACGCCCTGGCCGGGATGCGCCTTCACTGCACCGATTTCATCCTCCGGCCCGTGACCTTTTCCCACATCGCCCGGAGCATGGCGCTGGCCCTGGGGAGGGAGACGCCATGAGCCAGATCCAGACCAAGCGCCGCCTCCCGCCGCTCCCCCGGCAAAAGGACCTGCTGGAGCGGACGCTCCTGCGCCAGTCCGCCTGGGCGGCGGGGAGCGAGTTTTTCCAGTACCGTGACCCGGTGTACCACATCACCGAGAACTTCCAGCAGACCTTTGACGCCATGGGCCGCAGGCACGTCGACGACCTCACCCGCGCCCAGGGCGGCGCGCCGGAGGAGGCCCCCGCCGCCCCGGCGGCGGGCCAGACCGCCGCTCCGCCGGGACAGAGGGGGACGGAGAGCGCCCCGGAGAGCTTCTACGGGGGCCAGAGCGGGGAGCGGGGCCCGGATCCCGCCTCCAGCCGGGCCTTTTACCAGATGAAAAACAGGGAGGACCAAGCCTCCCTCCGCCGTTTTTCCGAGACCGCCTTTCAGCGGGGCACCCTCTCCGCGGCGGTCCTCCAGGGGACGGGGCGGATGATGCTCTTCTCCTGCCTGAAAAAGACCATCGGCCAGTCCCAGCCCATCCGGGAACAGCAGCGCCGGTTGTTCGACGGGGGCTCCCCGGTGCGGAACGTCCCCGGCCACATCCCCGACCAGGTGGTCTTTAACCGCACCTTTACCAACAGCGCCGTGGGCGTGGTGGTGGATACCCTTCGGGACGCCCGCCGCACCGTGGAGGATATGCAGAAGCTGGTGGTCGGCGGACTGAACAAGACGGAGACCGGCCAGTACGGGGCGGACACGCTGTGGATGATGTACCCCTTCCTGGACGACAGCCGGGAGAAGGCCCTGCTGGAGCAGTATCTGACCCAGCTCAACGGGCCCAAGGATCTGAGCGCCGACGAGCGCGGCCTTCTTCAGAGCGCCGTGGACAGGACCCGGACCATCCTGGACAAGAAGGCCCGGATGCGGGTGGAGTTCATCAACAAACTGCGCTTTCTCTCCGACAGGGCCAACGAGGCCCTGGCCGAGATGGAGGAACCGGGCTTCGCCGCCGCCCTGGACGCGGCCCTGCGGGAGGCCCTGGGGGCGGAGACGCCCCCGGAGGACGGCGGAGACGGCCTCGGCGACGAGGGACCGGAGGGCCCGCCGCCCGGCGACGGGGAGGAGGGAGCGCCCGATGGAACGGCAGGATCAGGCCCGGACAGTCCGGGCGGACCGCCCGGAGGGGAAGACCCCGGAGCGGAAGCTGGGACGGCGGGAGGAGCCGCTGACCCAGGTGGGCGCGCTGGCCCGGGCGGCGCTGGAGGGGACCTCCCTCCTGGAGGCGTCGCCCAGGACCCTGGAGGAGCTGGCGGGCCGGGTGGGTAACACCGCCATGACCGCTCTGCTGGCCGCCCAGTGGCCCCAGCCGGAGGAGACGGCGCTGACCATCCCCCCGGGGGAGCCGGGCACGGTCCCCCTCTCCGTCCCGGTTATGGAGCCGACCCTGGTCCAGCCCGGCGCCCTGCTGGCCGGAGCACCTGGAGGATGAGGGGGTGACAGCCCATGGACCCGCGCTTCAACGTCCCTGTGGACGCCGCCGGGGAGATGAGAGCCCTGCTGGAGCGCACCGGCGCGGACTTCCGGGAGGAGGGCGGCCAGTTCCGCCTGACCCTGGCCCAGGGGGGTTGCCGCTGGCAGGTCCTGTGCCGATGCCGGGAGAGCCTGGCGATGGTCTACCACATCCACCCCGCCCGGGTGAGGGACCCGGAAAAGGCGCTGGAGCTCTGTTCCCGGCTGAATGGCCGGGTGGTCCGGGGGAGCTTCTTCCTCCAGGAGGAGCGCTTCATCTTCCGGGACAGCGCGGAGTTGACGGAGTACGTCACCGCCCAGGAGGAGCTGGCCCGAACCGTGGAGTACGGCGGGGCGGTCCTCCCCCGGTTCTGGGAGGCCCTGACCGCCGCCGCTGACGGGATCTTGCTCCTGGGGACGGAATGAGTCCGAATTACGCGGCATGACCGCGTTTTGGAATATCCGGCAAAAAAATACTTTGACGACAGAAAGGAGGGAGCTTCACGCCCTGGAAAAAAACACCACGGAGCGTGAAGCAAGGAGACATGGCAGAGTATCTATCTCCGGGCGTCTATGTGGAGGAATACGACTCCGGCGCGACACCCATGCAGGGCGCGAGTACCAGCACCGCCGGCTTCGTCGGTCTGGCGGAGCGGGGGCCGGTGATCGGCCAGCCCCAGCTGGTCACCAGCTTTGCCGACTACAAGCGCATCTACGGCGGCTACCTCAGTGAGGCCGGCTACGGCGCCAACCGCTTCCTGCCCTACGCGGTGGAGCAGTTCTTCGCCAACGGCGGGTCCCGGGCCTACATCATGCGGGCTATGCCCGGCGACGCCAAGGTGGCGTCGGTGACGGTGGGTGTGCTGAAGATCTCCGCCGCCAGCCCCGGCGCCTGGGCGGAGGATATGCGGGTGACCGTCTCCCCCGCGTCCAAGGCCAAGACCCAGGTGCTGGCCGTCAACGGGGCCGACCTGACCCTGAAGAACGCCGACGGCTTCAACCCCGGCGACGTGGTGGAGCTCTTTGACGGCAAGACCGTGGCCCACGCCACCATCAAGGGCGTGCTGGACAAGATCGTCACCCTGGACGCCCCCTGCACCCTGGACGTGGCGGACACCAAGGTGGGCACCGCCAAGTACATCAAGACCTGCGAGGTCACCATCTCCGCCCGCCTGGGCGAGGCGGTGGAGACCTATGAGTGCCTCTCCCTCAAGGAGGGCGCGCTGAACAACGCCGTGGTCCGGACCGCCAAGAGCGACCTCATCCAGGTGGAGATCACCGCCGCCAAGGCCGCCCCCGCCGCCGCGCCCGCCAAGGACAAGGACGGCAAGGACTCCAAGAAGGAAGAGGCCCCCGCCCCCAAGGCGGCGTCCATCGTCCCCTTCGCCCAGTGCGGCGGCGACCAGGAGTCCCTGGTGCTGATCCTCCAGGGCGGCAGCGACGGCTCCGTCCTCACCGCCACCGCCGACGCCTTCCTGGGCGTGGACGGCGGCCCCGGTCGGCGCACCGGCCTCCAGGCCTTCCTGGAGAACGGGAATGTGTCCATCCTGGCCATCCCCGGCATCACCATGCCGGAGGTGCAGGCGGCCCTCATCGGCTTCTGCGAGAGCAAGAAGAGCTGCTTCGCCATCCTGGACGTGCCCATGGATCTGTGCAAGACCAACGACGTGGCCAACTTCCGGGATATGTACGACTCCACCTACGCCGCCATGTATCACCCCTGGCTGGAGATGTATGACGCCG
The DNA here is from genome assembly GCA_947624895.1 of uncultured Oscillospiraceae bacterium. Classification (GTDB taxonomy): domain Bacteria; phylum Bacillota; class Clostridia; order Oscillospirales; family Oscillospiraceae; genus MGBC124762. Next base: position 6,459 of record CANQMK010000002.1, read on the forward strand.
GCGCCCGCCGCTCCGCCTACTTCCCGCCCTCCGGGGCCATCGCCGGGATCTACGCCCGGACCGACTCCGACCGGGGCGTGCACAAGGCCCCCGCCAACGAGGTGGTCCGGGGCTGCACCGGCCTGAGCTGCGCCTACAACGAGGGGGAGCAGGACATCCTCAACCCCATCGGCGTGAACCTCATCCGCTCCTTCACCGGGCGGGGCATCCGGGTGTGGGGCGCCCGCACCATCAGCTCCAACGGCCTGTGGAAGTACCTGAACGTCCGGCGCCTGTTCATCTACGTGGAGGAGTCCATCAAGGCCAACACCAGCTGGGTGGTCTTCGAGCCCAACAGCCAGAGCCTCTGGTCCCGGGTGACCCGGACCATCAGCACCTTCCTCGCCACCTGCTGGCGGGACGGCGCCCTCATGGGCTCCACGCCGGAGGAAGCCTTCTTCGTGGAGTGCGGCCCCACCACCATGACCCAGGACGACATCGACAATGGCCGCCTCATCTGCCAGATCGGCATCGCCCCCGTGAAGCCCGCGGAGTTTGTGATCTTCCGCATCACCCAGAAGACCGCCAGCGAGTCCGCCGAGTAAGCCGCCCGCTGAGCCCAACTAAAATCTTGACAAAGAAAGGATGTTGACGATTTATGGCGATCGGATATCCCTACAGAGTATTTCGATACCGGGTGACTGTGGACGGCATGACCCGGGCCGGATTTTCCGAGGTCTCCGGCATGAGCTCGTCCACCGATGCCATCGAGTACCGCGAGGGCGACGACCTGCGCAACACGCCCCGGAAGCTGCCTGGTCTGACCAAGTTCGGCAACGTGACGCTCCGCTGGGGCATCAGCGATGACGACGACTTCCTCTCCTGGATCTACTCGGTGGCGCCCTCCAACCAGGCCGGCCCCACCGGCGTGGCCCGGAAGACCATCACCATCACCCTCATCGACGACGCCGGCAACGACGGCCCCCAGTGGGTGCTCATCAACGCCTGGCCCACCGGCTACAATGTCCCCGACCTGAACGGTCTGGGCGGCGAGGTGGCCATCCAGTCCGTGGAGTTTGCCCACGAGGGCATGGAGCACATCCCCGGCGCGCCCGCCGGCACCCCCTCTGAGATCTGATGACAACGACCCGTCTCTCACAGCCCACGGCCTCCCGGGCCGCTGGACTGTGAGAGGCCATATACGGGCGGTGTAGCCCTCCGTGGGCCCCGCCGCTCCACTCCACCAGGAGGTGCGGACCTTGCAGACCGAATTTGAGTTTGAGCTCCCCCGGGGCTATGTGGATCAGAACGGCGAGATCCACAAGAAGGGCGTGATGCGCCTGGCCTCCGCCGCGGACGAGATCCTGCCCCTGCGGGACCCCAAGGTGCAGCAGAACCCCGGCTACCTCACCATCATCCTGCTCAGCCGGGTCATCACCAAGCTGGGCACCCTGCGGGCCATCAACACCCGGGTCATCGAGGGACTGTTCACCATGGACCTGGCCTATCTCCAGGATATGTACCAGCGGATCAATATGTCGGAGATGCCCCACTACCAGTTCACCTGCCCCCACTGCGGCCAGCAGGTGGAGGTGCCGCTGGATTTTTTGCTGGGGTAGAGTGGGCCGGGCCGGAGAACGACTGGCTTCCCATCCTCCGGGTCCCCCCCGCCTGGGAGCGGGAGGGGGACTGGACCTGGCGGGACATTCCCCGGCGGAGCGACCGGCCCCAGTCCGGGGCCCTCGCCCAGGGTCTGCCGCTCTACCCCCAGGACCGGCTGTATCAGGAGATGGCCTTTCTGGCCTACTACCTCCACTGGTCCAATGAGGACCTGATGGAGCTGAACCACTGGGAGCGGAGGCGGTGGTGCCAGGAGGTCTCGGCCATCAACAAAAAGCTCAGCGGGGACACCCGCGAGGCTATCCAATTCCGATAGACAGGGCAGGTGAGACAGCGTGGAGGGGCTTTTTTCGCCCGCGGTATCCTATCAGTTCGAGGTCCGGCCCGCGGGAAGCGGCTCCTCCGTCGCCGCTTTCACGAAAATGTCGGGCATCAAGATGCAGGTGGAGACGCTCCAGGTCCGCTCCGGCAACGACATCCGGGGGGTCAAGGAGTACGTCCCCGTCTTTACCCGTTACGCCCCGGTGAAGTTGAGCCGGGGCGTGGTGGGGGACAACGACTTCATGGACTGGATCCTGTCCGCCTCCGCCGGGGATTTCACCGGCCCCACAGGGGCGAACCTCCGGCGGGACCTGGACGTGATCGCCATGGATGAGCACAAGACCCCGCTGGTCACCTGGACCCTGAAGGGGGCGCTGCCCATCGGCTACGAGTTGTCCCCTATGGACGCCGCCCGCAGCGAGGTGCTCATCGAGGACGTCACCTTCGCCGTGATCGGCGTGACGCGCGTCACCAACCCCAGCGCGGGCAAACAGCCCGCGTCCTGACGACAGAGGGGGGATCGCCATGGCATATCTGTCCGGCGCGTATTTTGAGGTATTTCTGATCGGAGTCCCCGCCCTTCTCACCGGCGAGTTCATGCACGTGGAGGGGTTGGGGATGGAGCTGGACTACGACATCTTCAACGAGGGAGGCGCCAACTTCCCCCGTTACTTCTTTAAGGGGAGCAAGCCCATGCGCCTGGTCCTCTCCCAGGGCGTGGTGACCAACGCGGACGGGGCCTCCATCCTGATGACCATGGTCAACCTGGGGATGGACATCCCCCTGGCCGGGACCATCACCCTCTTTGACAGCTTCGGCGTCCCCCAGCGGGTGTGGAATCTGGCGGGGGCGCGGATCGTGCAGTACGTTGGCCCCGCCATGGACAGCAACAAGACCGCTGTGGCGGTGAACAAGATCGTCCTGCTCCACAACGGCTGCTACTGACGTTTGCGGGTACTTCTATGGAGAACATCGCTGTTACAAAGCCATACATGGGCGTGCTGTTCCAAGGCCGTCCGACTCTGACTCCCTTCGGCGTTCTGAGTCAGGCGCTGGCCCAGGAGATCCTGGCCAGGGCCGGACAGACGGAGGGGGTCTACCCCTATGTGCCCCTGGACCTGCTGGAGGACACCTCCGAGGAGGACAGCCGCCCCGCCGCCCCGCCCACCGCCGCCATCCAGGTGGAGCTGAAGCTGACCCTGGAGGCCCTGCGGGCCGCGGAGCGGGGGGAGCGGACGCTGGACGAGGCCGCCCGGCGGGTGCTGGAGCGGGCCGTCCAGCTCCAGGTCCGCCCCGTCCCGGCCGCCCAGGCCCCGGGGGCCGCCAAGGCCGTCCCGGCGGACAGCGGACGGGCCAAGCCCTCCGCCCCGGAAAAGGCGGGCGAGCCCGCGCCCCGGGGAAGGGCCCGTGAGGACAAGCGCCCCGCCGCCGGACAGCCGGCGGAGACGGCGCCCGTCCAGACGGGCGCGCCCCAGATCGCCCAGAGCTTTTATCAGCGGTTCTATCAGACCATTCACCAGCATATCCGTTTTTTCGCCCTTCTTCCCGGCGCCCGGGCCGGAGGGCTGACCGAGCTTGCCGGGGCGGAGGCCCTGGGGAGTTTTGCCGCGCCCCTGCCTGGGGTGAGCGCCCGGGAGGAGCGCTCGTCGGAGGCGCTGACCTCTGCGTCGGCGCTGTCTGGCGGCGGGCGGGGCCTGTCCGACCTGGGCGGCCTGGCCCGGCGGACGGAGGAATTTTCCCGGCGTCTCCGGCAGCTACGGGAAGAGGGCCTCGCTCCCGCTGAGCGGGGGACTGACGCCCCGTGGCGCGGGGAGGGGGGAGAGCTGACCTTCCCGGAGCGCGGAGAGGGGACGGCCCCTACCCGAACGAGCGCCCAGACGCCCGATGCCCGGGCCGCCACCCAGGAAACCGCTTGGGCGGCGCGAGCCGAGGCGGGGAAGTCTTCCGCCCCGGCGGAGCAGAGCAGACGAGAAGCGGCCCAGACCCCCGCGGGACGCGGCGCGGCACAGCCGCCCCACGCCTTCACGGACCACCTGGAGGAGCGGGAGACTCACCCCTCTATCCCCCGTTCTGAGGCGCAAGCGCCCCAGACTCCGACCCGACGGGCCGGGGAGGAGAGCGCCCCGGCGGCGCGGCGGCAGCCGTCCCGCCCCGGCCAGACCCATCCCACTGACGAGGCGTTGGCCCAGCCCGTGACGGGGCCCGCCCCGTCGACAGGGAGTGTCCCCGCCGCACCCGGCCCGGAGGGCCGTGCCTCGACGGAACACGCCGCCCCGGAGACGGGGCGGCCCGAGGAGAGCGCACCGGCGTCAGAGACGGGCCATCCCGTAGAGACAGTTGCGGCCCCGGCGGCACAGCCCGCCCAGGGCCGTCCCGCCCCGGCGGAAGGTGCGGCCTCTCAGGGGGCGGAAGGCCAAGGACCGACCGCGCCGGAGGCGACTTTGCCGGAGGCGGAGCTGGCCATCCCCGGTGTCCCCGCCCCGGCGGGCTACGCCGCCCCCGGGGGCGAGCTGATCTTCCCCACCCCCGTCGACGAGGCGGGGCAGAGCCCTGTCCTCCAGGGAACGCCCCAGGCGGGGAGGGGGAGCAGAGCGGAAAGGCCCCGCCCCGCCCCCACCGGGAAAGCGGGAACGGATAAGCCCCCCGCTTCCCAGGGGACGCCCCAGGCAGGGAGGGGAAGTCGGACAGAAGGTCCCCATCCCGCCCCCGCCGGGCGGACCGAGGCGGGGAAGTCCCCCGCCCCGGCGGAACAGAGCAGACGAGAAGCGGCCCGGGCCCCCGCGGGACGTGGCGCGGCACAGCCGCCCCGCGCCTCCGCAGACCGCCCGGAAGAGCAAGGGACTCACCCCTCCGCCCCCCGGTCTGAGACGCAAGCGCCTCAGACCTCGGCCCGGCGGGCCGAGGGGGAGAGCGCCCCGGCGGTGCGGCGGCAACCGTCCCGCCCCGGCCAGCCTCATCCCACTGACGAGGCGTTGTCTCAGCTTGCGACAGGTTCCACCGCTCCGGTGGGGAGCGCCCCCACCCCGCCCAGCCCGGAGGGCCGTGCCCCGGCGGAACACGCCGCCCCAAAGACGGAACGGCCCGAGGAGAGCGCCCCGGTTTCAGAGACGGGCCATCCCGTAGAGACAGGCGCGGCCCCGGCGGCGGCACAGCCCGCCCAGGGCCGTCCCGCCCCGGCGGAAGGCGCGGCCTCTCAGGGGGCGGAAGGCCAAGGGCCGACCGCGCCGGAGGCGGCTTTGCCGGAGGTGGAGCTGACCACTCCTGGCGTCCCCGCCCCGGCGGGCTACGCCGCCCCCGGGGGCGAGCTGATCTTCCCCACCCCCGTCGACGAGGCGGGGCAGAGCCCTGTCCTCCAGGGAACGCCCCAGGCGGGGAGGGGGAGCAGAGCGGAAGGGTCCCGCCCCGCCCCCACCGGGAAAGCGGGAACGGATAAGGTCCTCGCCCCCCAAGGGACGCCCCAGGCAGGGAGGGGAAGTCGGACAGAAAGTTCCCGTCCCGCCCTCACCGGGCGGGCCGAGGCGGGGAAGTCCCCCGCCCCGGCAGAACAGAGCAGACGAGAAGCGGCCCAGACCCCTGCGGGCCGGGCCGGGACCCAGACCGACCGACCGGCGACCGGAAAGACCAACGTCGGTGGGGAGAGCGCCCCGACCCCGGCGGGGGAGGCGGCCCGGGGGAGGCGGAACCGGGAGACGGCGACCGCCATTCCCACCCCCGCCGCCCCGGCGGCGGCGCGGGCCGCCTACGGCGCGGTCCCCGGGGCGGAGTTGGTCTTCCCCACCCCCGGCCAGGACGCGACGGAGGGGTTGAGGCCCATCTCCGCCCGCCACCGGGACATCCGCACGGCGGCGGGCGCGATCCCCACTGTGGGCGCGCGCCTCACCGGGTCTACCGCCCGGACCGTCGGCCTCCAGGCCCACCGTCTGGAGACTGCCTCCGGTCCCGTCTCCTTCCCCGCCGGGGAAGGAGCGTCGGCCCAGGCCGTGACGGGCCGCCCGGCGGGACAGCCTCTGTCGGGGACCTCTCCGGCGGAGCGGATGGCGGCGCAGCCGCAGTCGGTGGAGCTGACCTACGGCCAGGCCGTCCAGTTCCCCTTCCCCATCCCGCCGACCCCACCGGCTGTGGGGCCGACCTCCGCCCAGCCCCCGGCCTGGACGCCCCAGGCGGCGGCCCAGACCGCCCCGGCTCCTGTTCAGTCCGACCAGGTCCTGCCCGAGGAGACGGCGGTGGAGATGCCCTTCCCCGCCGGGACGTCGGCCCAGACCGCACCGCTCCCCGGCGGCCAGGGGGCCCAGGCCCCCTTTGCCCAGTCCGTGGCGGAGCGGGCCACCGCCCTGTCCGTCCCTGGCTTCCCCGGCGGGCCGTCGGGGGGACAGGGGATGATCCAGTGGACCGCCCCCGGCTGGCAGCCGCCCGCGGTGGACACCCAGTTTCTGGAGCAGGTCCCCGTGGAACACCAGATGGGCGTGGAGACGCCCCGGACCGTCCGCATCAGCGACGCGGAGATCCGCCGGACCGCCGACCAGGTGTACCGGCTGCTGGAGGACCGCCTTCGCCGGGAGCGCCGGAGGCTGGGCTTGTAGACCGGCGGTCCCACACCGCTCCGAGAGGAGGTATCAGACGTGTATATCGGCATTCCCAACCCCAATATCATCGTCCCGTTGGAGAAGATGACCATTCAGGCCAAGGGGGGGAAGCCCTTCCAGGTGCTCTACAACCCCGCCAGCTATGTCCAGAGCCGGTCGGTGGACTACGACAGGACGGACGGCCTGTCCTATAACTCCCCCATGGCTCAGTTCGTACACGGCGGCCTGGAGGTCCTTCAGTTCCAACTGTTTTTTGACAGCATGACCGCCGGGGCGGAGGTGGGCGGCTCGATCGTCGACCGGGCGAAGTTCACCGCCAACAGCATCCTGCCCTCGCTGACCAAGTTTGTGGATGTGCGGGATTACACCAGCCAGATCTACAACCTGATGATCGTGGACGACAAGACCCACCACCCCCCGGTGGTGCATCTGGCGTGGTCCTCCCTGCAGTTTGAGGGCTATCTGATGTCCTGTTCCCAGAACTTCATCAAGTTCTCCGAGAGCGGGACGCCTGTCCGGGCCTGGGTCCAGTGCGCCTTTCTGGAGAGCGTGGCGCCCCTCAAGAGCAACCTGCTCAACCCCCTCAACTCCCCGGACACCACCAAGTTCCGCACCGTCTGTCAGGGGGACTCCCTCTGGTCCATGGCCGCCAAGGAGTACGGCCAGCCGGAGCAGTGGCGGGTCATCGCCTCCGCCAACGGCCTGGTCAACCCCCGGCTGCTGCGCTCTGGCCAGCGGCTGTCTCTGCCGGCGATCGTGAAATAACAGCGGGAAGGAGGCGGCCCCGTGGACAAGGGGAGCTACAAATTCAAGACCCTGTGTTCCAAATATGACGACTTCCGGGGCCCCGCCTTTCTCATCAAGGTGGGCGGCGTCAAGCTGGACAGCACCGAGTACCCCGTGGACACCCTGGAGGTGGATCTGTGCGCCGACGGCTCGGCGGGCGGATGCCGCTTCACCATCGGCGGGATGTACGACTTTGAGAAGTCGGAGTGGCTGAAAAAGCTGACCAAGACCATCCAGGTGGGTGCCAAGCTGGAGATCCAGGGCGGATACGTAAAAAAGGAGAGCATTTTTTACGGCTACGTGGACGAGTGTGAGATGGAGTACAGCGTGGAGGCCATCCGGCTCTCCGTGACGGGGGTGGACGGCTTCGGCTTTCTGATGAGCTGTCGGGAGCCCTACTACGGCGGGAAGAAAAAGCCCAAGCAGGTGGTGGAGGAGCTGCTGAAAAAGGCGGTGTCCGCCGGGTTCGCCAAGAGCGTGAAGGTGGGCACCCTGGCCGCCTCCGAGGTGCCGCCGGTGAAGGAGCGGCTGGACGACTTCCGATATCTCAAGTTCCTGGCGGAGCGGTATTGCATGAACCTTCTGTGCGTGGACGGCGAGCTGATCTTTGACGACGTGGTGGGGACCACCAAGCCCATTATCTCCCTCGCCGTAGGCACCAGCCTGTTGGAGTTCCGCAAGCGCACCAGCCTGAAAAACCAGGTGGGCGAGGTGGTGGTCTGGGGTCGGGACGTGAACCAGAAGTTCATCAAGGGCAGCGCCAAGACCGTCAAGTCCGGGGGCAGCGGCAAGTCCGCCGCCCAGGTGGTGACCAAGCTGAAGACCGCCGTCCAGCGGGAGTACTGCGAGTACGTCCGCACCGCCCAGGAGTGCGAGAAACTGGCCCAGGCCCGGCTGGACTCCCTGGCCATGGACTTCGTCTCCGGGGAGGGGGTCTGCCTGGGCATCCCGGAGATCATCCCCGGCCGCTATATCGAGATTGACAGCCAGGACAAGGACACCAAGGGCAGCTACTTTATCACCAAGGTCCACCACCGCTTTGACCAGAACGGTTACCGGACCATCTTCGAATTCAAGGGGGCCAAGAGCTGATGGGCATCGCGGATCAATTTCAGGAGGCCATCTCCGCCTCCGGCCAGGGCTACGATCGGCAGATGGCCCGCGCCGGCCTGACGCTGGCCAAGGTGACCAACGTCACCGACCCGGATAAGCTCAACCGGGTGAAGTGCCTCCCCATTGAGAACGAGAACAAGGAGGAGACAGACTGGTGCTACGTCATGGCCCCCCTGGGGGGCAAGCAGTGCGGCCAGTTCTTCTTCCCCAACGTGAACGACCTGGTGGTGCTGGCCTACCTGGGGGGCGACCCCCACCGGCCCATGGTCATCGGGGCCTTTTGGAACAACGAGGTCAAGCCCCCCTACGTCATCCAGGGGGGAAAGGTCCAGGAGTTCTCCATCAAGACGCCGGGCGGGATCGAGCTGTTGCTCCACGACGAGGCGAAAAAGGAGCGGGCCACCCTCACCCTCCCCTCCGGCGCCACCCTCATCCTGGACGATGAGAAGCAGACCGTCTCCCTGAAGGACAAGAAGGGGGAGAACGCTCTGACCATGGACCTGAAGGGCGGCGCCGTGGAGTTGAAGGCCAAGACCAAGCTGACCCTCTCCGCCGGGAAGACCACCATCACCCTGGAGTCCTCGGGTAACATCACCCAGAAGGCCAGCGCCAAGGTGTCCGTCCAGGGGGCCAACATCGAGGGGAAGGCCAGCGCCAAGCTGGCCCTCCAGGGGGCCCAGGCGGAGGTGAAGGCCAACGCCGCCCTGACTCTGCAGGCCACCGGCCCCACCACGGTGAAGGGGGCCATCGTAAACATCAACTGACCCCGGCGGAGGCCGGGGCATAGAGCGGACCCACACACAGGAGGTGAGGACGGTGGAGGAAAAAGGCTTTCTGGGCCGGGGGTTGAAATTCCCCCTCCAGGTGGACCCCAAGACGGGGCGGATCGCCATGTCGGAATACGAGGAGAATATCCAGGAGTCGGTGGGCATCATCCTGCGGACTTCCCAGGGGGAGCGGGTCATGCGCCCGGAGTTCGGCGCCACCACCCTGGACTACGTCTTCGCCCCCGCGTCCGGCTCTCTGGCCAATACCATCGCCTACGAGTTGCGGCAGGTCCTGCTGGAGCAGGAGCCCCGCATCCGGGACGTGGAGATCCAGACCCGGGGACCCGACCGGCAGACCGGGGCGCTGGAGGTCTCTGTGAGCTATACGGTGCGCAGCACCAACAACCGCTATAACCATGTCTATCCCTTCTACGTCACCGAGGGGTCGGAAGGAGGGGGCGCGGAATGAGCAAGGGACCTGTCCTGGACCCCCGGCGGCGGGAGGACATCATGGACCAGCTGGCCGCCCTCGCCCGGTCCTACACCCCCGAGTGGCGCTACCAGGGGGACCGGGAGGACCCCGGCGCGGCCCTGGCCGAGATCTTCGGGGATATGTTCTACCAGACGGTGGACCGTATGAACTCCCTCCCGGAAAAGCTGTACGCCCAGTTTCTGAATATGGCCGGGTTCCGTATGCCCGGCCCGGTGTCCGCCCAAGGGCTGATGCGCTTCACCGCCCATGAGACGGTGGACGCCCCCGTCCCCGTGCCCCAGGGGACCCAGGTCTTCGCGGAGGGGGAGGACGGGGAGAACATCGTCTACGAGACGGAGCGGGCCATCGAGTCCACCCCGGCCCAGCTCACCGCCCTGTTCTACGTCGACCCCAGGCAGGAGGTCATCGAGGCCCTGGAGCTGGACCGCCCCCGGCCCTTCTTCGCCCCGGCGGGTGGGGAAAACCTCCAGCGCCACCGCCTCTCCTTCGGGCGGGAGGATGTGCTGACCCTCTCCGGCCCCTGCGTGGTGGAGGTGGAGCTGCGCCAGCCGGGGGGCTTCTCCCCCGCCGAGACCGTGGGGCGGCTGGCGGACCCCCAGCTGGGCCGGTGGAGCTTCCGCTCCGGCGAGGAGGAGATCCCCTTCACCGCCGTGGCCGCCACGGAGGGCGGCACGCTGGAACTGCGCTACGACGGCGACCGGGCCTTCCTGCCCCGCACCCGTCCGGAGGAGGAGCCGGAGGAGACGGGGGAGGAGAGCGGCCGGGCCATCTTCTACCAGGGCGACCCCGCCGGAGAGCGGCTGGTGCTGGACGGCATCGCCCTGAAGAGCCGCCCAGCCGGGCGGGTCCCGGTGGACGGCGCGGCCTGCGGGGATGTGCCCCTGGACCTGGAGCGGGGGGACTACTGCCTGGGCCGCCGCCCGGCCGCCTACAACCTGTGCTATCTCCGCTCCGACCAGGTCTTCTCCAAGCGGGGGGCCCGGGTGGACCTGCGGCTGGACATCGTCTCCATCGTCACCGACCCCCCCGACACCGCCCCCCAGTACCAGTTCAACCAGCGGGTCATCGACAAGCGGGACGCGGTGACGGTGACCCCGGACGACGTCTACGTGGAGCAGGTGGCGTGGGAGTATTACAACGGGGCGGGCTGGCGCGCCCTGAAGGTGACCGGCGACCAAAACCCCTTCTCCGGCAAGAAGGAGGGGCCGCTGGAGCTGGTCTTCGACGTGCCGGAGGACCTGGAGCCCGTGGAGGTCAACGCCCAGGAAGGGTGTTACATCCGGGCCAGGGTGGTCTACATCGCCAACGAGTTCTCCCCCGTCCCCCGGTGGGTGGTCCCCTTCCTGCGGGGCGCGGACTGCGCCTGGAGCTATCCCCGGGTCATGCCGGCGGACTGGTGCCAGGCGGAGAACAACGGGGAGCGGACGCGGCTGGAGGATGTGTCCCAGGTGGCCCAGCTGGGCCTGGAGGCGCTCATCGCCCTGGAGGACACCCCCGCCGCCATGTACCTGTGCTTTGACCGATCTCCCAACGCCATGCCCCTGTCCCTCTACTTCGACGTGGCGGGCCGGGCCAGGCTGGAGGATAAGCTGCGCTTTGAGGCGTGGACCGGCAGCCGATTTGAGCCGGTCCGCTGGGTGGATCTGACCCGGAACCTGCTCCACCCCGGCGTGGCGTTGCTGTACCTGCCCGAGGAGCTGCCCTCCCGGCGGCTGTTCGGCGTGGAGGGGCACTGGCTGCGGCTGTGCCGCAGCTCCTACCAGCCCAGTTCCGGCGGCGTCCCCTGGGTGAAGGAGATCGAGCTGAACATCGTCCAGGCCGTCCAGCGGGAGGTGGCGGAGGAGGAGCGCTACTCCACCGAGGTCTACGAGGCGGGGAAGACCCTGCGCCTGCTCTACGCCCCTGTGCTGGACGCCCAGGTGTGGGTGGACGAGGTGGGAGACCTCCCCGTGGCCGAGGCCCAGCGCCTGGCGGAGGAAGCGCCGGACCGGGTGCGTCTGGAGTGGGACGACCGGGTGCTGACCCACTGCTGGGTGTGCTGGGAGCGGACGGAGGCCCTGGCCCTGCGGGGCGCGGGGGACAGGAGCTACGAGCTGGACCCCTACGGCGGGGTCATCACCTTTGGCGACGGGACCCACGGACGGGTCCCCCCCGCGGGGCTGGAGAATTTGTCGGTCCGCTACGCCTTCGGCGGCGGCAGCCGGGGCAATCTCCCCGCCGGGGCGGTCACCGGGCTGGTGGGGGCCCTGCCCCGGATTAGCCAGGTGGAGAACCTGACCCCCATGAGCGGCGGCACCGACCGGCTCACCCCGGAGCGGGCGGAGGGGATCGCCAACCGGGCCCTGCGGAACCGGGGACGGGCCCTGGGCTCCCGGGACTTTGAGGAGATCGTCTCCCTGCGCTTCCCCCAGGCGCGCCACGTGAAGTGCTTCCCCAACCGGGACGAGCGGGGGGGCTATGCCCCCGGCCACGTGAGCGTGGTGGTGGAGAGCGTCGGGGCGGACAGCCGCCGGATGGCCGACGACCTGTGCCAGCGGATCTATGACGAGCTGGCCCGCCGGTGCGACTGCGTACTGCTCAACGAGGGCCGCCTCCACGTGGTGGGCTCCACGGTGATCACCGTGAACAGCGACATTACCGTGGAGATGGCGGACCCGGACCAGAGCGCCGCTACCCAGCAGGAGATCGCCCGGCGGCTGGAGGAGCTCATCGACAGCCGCTGGCGGGAGCGGGACATCGGCAGTCAGCTCCGGCTGGACCAGGTCTGGCAGGTTGTCCGGGACACCCCCAACGTGCGCCTGGTCCGCACCGTTCTGCTGGAAGGGCACTACGACCAGGACGGCGTGGAGCGGGTGACCCCCCTGGAGGACGACGACGCCTTCCCCTACGCCACCGTCAAGAGCGGCGTCCACCTGATCCGCCTGACGTGAGCGGACGGCGCCGCAGTTCCGATCATCCCAAAACGAAACCGCGAGAAAGGAGGCCCGGCCCATGTTGAACGTGCGAAATCTGGACGACCAGACCTATGAGCAGATCGTGCAGGCGGCGGAGGGCCGGCTTCCCTGGCTGTGCCCCCAGTGGACCACCCACAACGCCAGCGACCCGGGGATCACCATCCTGGAGCTGATGGCGTGGTACAAGGAGCTGCAGCAGTACCATATGAACCAGTTCACCTCCGACCTGCGCCGGAAGCTCCTGAAGCTGGCCGGGGCGGTCCCCCGGCCCGCCCGGCCCGCCCGGTGCGGGCTGGAGTTGGAGCCGGACCGCCCGCCCAAGGCGCGGCTGGAGCGGCTGTATACCCGAGAGGGCATCCCCTTCGAGCTGGAGGAGGCCATTCCCGCGGACCAGCCCGCCATCGCCCGGATCCAGTTGGTCCAGGGGGAGCGGCGGACGGATGTGAGCGAATTTTTACAGGAGCGGCGGGTCCCCATCCAGCCCTTTGAGGCGGCGGGGGACGCGCTGCGGATCGGCTTTTCCAAGGCGGGGGGCGAGACCCTGCGGCTGTGGCTGGACGTGGACGAGTCCCAGGACCCCCCCAGGAATCCCTTCGCCCCGGAGAGCTCCGACCCCCGGGTCATCCGCTGGGCCTGCGAGGGGGCGGAGGAGACCCAGGTGCTCCGGGACGAGACCCGGGCCCTGAGCCGGGACGGATACGTCACCCTCCGCCGCCGGGGGGACTGGCCCGCCGGGGAGGACGGCCTCTTCTGGCTGTGCCTCACCCTGGAGGAGCCGGGGTGCGAGGGGGCGGCCAGGCTGTCCGGCGTTTCGGCGGGGCGGTACCCCGCCCTCCAGCAGGAGAGCTGGGCCACCACCCGGCTGTTCCGGGCGGAGGCCGGAGGAGAGCTGGCCCTGAATTTGGACGACGCCCAGGCCCGGGACTGCTACCCCGCCGTCTTCGTACGGACGGAGGAGCGGTGGGAGCAGACGGACCGGTGGCGCTCCACCCGGCGGGAGGACGGCCTGGACCTGTGGGTGGATACCGACGGGGCCGCCCTGGACGGGGAGGACAACGTGATGGTCCTCTGCCTGGACGCCATGCGGGCCCGGGACCTGCTCTTTGACGCCAAGGGCCTGCCCGGGGAGACCTTCTTCCTGCGCCTGGAGGGCCGCCACGCCCTGGCCGACCGCTTCACCCTCCTGTGCGAGACCCTGGGCCGGGACGGGAAGGTCCGCCCCGCCCTGTGGCGGTGCGTGGACGACATCTACCAGTACGGTCCCCGGGACCGGGTGTTCACCTATGACCCCATCCGGGAGACGGTCACCTTTGGGGACGGAGAGCACGGGGCCTTGCTCCAGGGCGGCCAGGGGGCCGTTCTGGCCGCGGAGCTGACCGTCACTTTCCAGGACGGGGGGAACATCCCCGGCGGCCAGGAGTTGGAGTTCCTGGACGGGGCGGGGATCGTCTCTCACTCCCCCGCCACCGGCGGGGCGGCGGCGGAGAGCGGGGAGGAGCTTCAGGCCCGCCTGCTCCAGGAGCTGTCCCACACCGACAAATGCGCCTGCGCCCAGGACTATGAGGACCTGGCCCGCCAGACCCCCGGCCTGCGGGTGGCGCTGGCCAAGGCCATCCCGGACTACGACCCCGGCGAGCCCACCGGCGTGAGCCGGTCCCCCACCGTGACGGTGGTGGTGGCCCCGGCGGGGGACGGGGAGCGCCCCATGCCGGACGACCGCTTCCTGAGCGCCGTCCAGCGCCAGCTGGACCGGGCGCGCCCCATCGGGGTCATGGTGAAGGTGTACCCGCCGGAGTATGTGGATATCCACGTGACCCTCACCCTCCGGGGCGGGGGAGAGGCGCTGGAGGACCGCCTGGCCGAGGCGCTGGGCGACTATCTGTCCGGCTCCGGCGTGGGAGTGGGCGGCACGGTGACGGTGGGCGACCTGGCCGCCCTGGCCCAGAGCGTCCCCGGTGTGCTCCAGGTGCGGGGCGTTGCCCTGCGGGCCGCCAGTGCCGGGTGCTACCAGAACCGGGAGGGAGACATCCGCCTGCCCCGCCGGGGGATCCCCCGCCTGGGAAAATTGAGCGTACAGCGCCTGCCGGAGCGGGTGCGATGAGAGGGAGGTGAGGCCGGATGGCGCCCATTCAACAGCAGATGGTCTTCCAGTGCGCGGAGCAGTGGCTGGGCGGCCTGTTCTACCGGGTCGCCCCCCAGGGCGACGGCCTGTGCCTGGACCGGGACCGGGGCAGCGCCGGGGTGTACTGTCTGCGGGCGGTGGACAGCGGGGAGAAGGGCTTCTCCTGGCGGCGGGCCGCCGTGGAGGCCGACCTGCCCCCCAACACCGCCCTGCGGGTCTACGCCTTCTCCTCCGACGACCGGGACTGGGCCGCCTGGGAGGAGCTGGGCCGGACGCTGGAGTCCCTGGACGAGGACCCGGGGCCGCTGGTGCGGGAGGTCTTCGGCCCGCCGGTGTCCGACCAGGAGGACTTCCTCCTCCAGCGGACAGGCCGCTACCTCTGGCTCGCCTTTGAGCTCACCACCGCCGGGACCCAGACCCCGTCCATCCGGCGGCTGCGCCTCTGGATGGCGGGAGATCACATGATAGACTATCTCCCCGCCATCTACCAGTCCCAGGACTTCACCCGCCGCTTCCTGTCCATCTTCGACAGCCTGTACGCCGATATGGAGCGGGCCATCGACGACCTCCCCGGCCGGGTGGACTACGAGTACGTCCAGGGGGATATGCTGCGGTATCTGGCCTCCTGGATGTGCGTAGACTGGGAGGACGACCCGGACCTGCTCCGGGCGCGGATCCGCTCCGCCCTGGCCGACCACGAGAGCCTCTACACCGTGGAGGGGGTCCGGCGGAGCGTTCGGCGGCTCACCGGGCGGGAACCCATCCTCATCGAGCACTTCCAGGTCTCCCCCAACCGCCCGGAGTGCCGGGACCCGGAGGTCTATCGGCGGTTGTACGGCGAGGACCCATACAGCTTCTTCGTCCTTTTGCCGGAGGACGCCTTCGCCAACCAGCGGGAGCGCAAGGAGTTCCAGCGGCAGATGGAGGAGGTCATTCCCGCGGGGATGACCATGCGGATGATCCAGCTCAAGCAGTGCGTCCAGCTGGACTGGCACACCTACCTGGGCATCAATTCCACCGTAGGCGGCTACGTCCCCGCCGCCATCAATGAACAGGTGACCATCCACTACGACACCACGATTGGAGGAGAGAGGAATGAATAACGCCAAGTATTCTCCCTTTGAGCGCAACCGCTACTTCTACGGCAAGCTGCTCACCGTCCGGGACTTTGAAAAGGAGCAGACCTACCACAACGGGAAGCGGGCTATGCTCAACCGCCTGGTGACCGGCCCGGGCGTGGTGTGCGGCCTGGGGGTCACCGCCAGCGACGAGTCCACCCTGATGATCGAGAGCGGCATGGCCCTGGACTACCAGGGCCGGGAGATCGTCCTGCCCGAGACCCTCTTCCGTAAGCTGCGGATGCTGGAGGGCCAGGAGGAGCTGAAGGACTGTCGGGACGCCTACCTCTGCCTGCGCTACGACGAGGAGGATGTGGAGCCGGTGAACGCCACCGGCGTCCAGCTGGGCAGCGACCGGCAGTTTGACCTGACCCGGGAGAGCGGCAAGCTCTACCTCACCGCCGAGCCCCCCGCCTACCAGGAACTCCTGGAGGCGGCGGGGGAGGAGAACGTGACCGTTCTCTACCAGAGCGAGGAGTTGACCCTGGTGCTGTCCATGCCGGGCGGCGTGTGCGCCGGAGAGGAGTTCCAGGCCCACGTCCTGCTGGTGAAGAACGCCCAGACCCCGCCGGTGCGCTTCACCCTGGAGGGGGAGAACACCTTCGTGGAGAGCGAGAACGGCCAGGTCAAGCTGGACTGGCGGGAGAGCAAGGAGGAGGGGCGGCTGGTCTACACCGTGGACTTCCCCCTCCGGGCCCGGGCGTTGGACGGCGTGGAGGGCCAGCTCTTCCCCTCCGGCTGTGAGCTGAACGTGGAGCTGGGCAGTCACCGCTACAAGAACCACCTGACGGTGGACGCCCGGACCATCCTGTGCCGGGACCGGGCCGACCTCCAGGCCCAGCGCCGTCGCGCGGACACCCTGGAGCGCCACACCCTGGGCCAGGACCTGCCCATCTACCTGGCCAAGCTGGAGCTGATCCACTCCGCCGACGGGATGTTCGTCAACGGCGTGACCGACCTGCCCTTCCGCCAGACGGTGGCCGCCGACCCCGCCGCCCAGACCCAGGGCCGCCCCGATCTGCGGGTGACCACCTCCGCTCGGTCCCTGGAGTACTGGCAGCAGCCGGACGTGAAGGCGGTCTACCAGCCCTCCACCGGCGGTCTGCACCTGGACTTCGGCATCCCCTCCCCGGAGCAGTACGACTACGCCATTGTCCACGGGACGGTGGACATCCCCCTCCCCGGGGGCATCCGGGTGAACAGCCGGGTCTTCTCCGAGGAGATCGCCCACGGCCTGGGGGCCGGGGCGGTGGATGTGCGCCTGAGCGTGGAGTTCCAGGACCAGGAGCGGGAGGAGACCGCCCTGCTCAGCGGCAACAGCGAGGTCTTCCGGGGCAAGGGGAGCAAGCTCGCCCCGCCCTGGGCGGACGCCGCCGCGGTGATCTACCCGGAGCGGGGGACCATGCGGGTGGGGGTGTGGCTCCACGACACGGTGGAGGGCAACCTCATCCGGGTCCACTACTTTGTCCAGAAGCCGGAGCGGGACACCAGCCGCATCCTGGCCCAGCGGGGCATCAGTTTGCGGGTCACTCCGGAGTTCTCCCGCCTGGCCTGCCGAGGGAGCCTCCAACTCCTGGCCGAGGTGGTGGGCAGCGAGGACAAGGGCGTCCAATGGGCGGTCAAGGGCGAGGGCGGCGGCGCCATCGACCACAACGGCCTCTATCAGGCCCCCGAGCTGCCTGGCACCTATGAGATCACCGCCACTGCCAACGCCGACCCCCAGGTCAGCGTCAGCGCCTTTGTCATCGTGGAGTGACGCCGCCGCCCCGCCGGGGCGGTGAGAGATAAAACGGAGAGGAGGGAGCGGACCGGTGGACGCGTTTTGGGTGCGGGAGCGGTATAAGGTCGTCCGGGTCATCCAGGTCCAGGAGCACTACGCCTGCGTGCAGGCGGTGGACATCCTGGACCGGGAGGTCCGCTCCTGCCTGCTGAACATCTACGAGGGGCCGCTGCTGAAGGAGCAGCTGCCCGGCTTTGACCAGCTCCGGGGCTGTCCCGCGTTTCTGGATATGTTCCTGGAGCGGGGCAGTCTTGTCACCGTCTTTGAGGACCGGGAGGGGAGCCGAATCGACCAGGTCTTCTACCTGGGCGACAAGCACCCCTGGCGGACGCGGCTGGACTACGCCGGCCAGCTCATGGACCAGGCGCTGAATATGGCCGACCTGCCCGCCCCGGTGAGCTGCGCGGCCATGCTGTCCGACAACGTGCTGGTGGAGGAGAAGAGCGGCCGCCTGCGCTTCCGCTTCCAGGTGGTCCCCCTGGAGGGGATGTGTCCCCGGGAGCTGGCCTACCTCACCGGGGACCAGCTCCGCAAGCTCCTGCGGCCCAGGTTCGGCTCTCCCCGGGAGGAGTTGGAACTGCTGGAGGAGCTGGAGCGCCGGGACCTGCCCAACGTGGTCGCCCTCTACGCCCTGTGGCGGGAGCGGCGGGACGGCATCCAGGCGGCCTATGAGGACCTGGAGGGCCGGACCTTCCTGGGCCGCTTTTTCCGGCAGGCATGGACCTATTTGAAGTGGAGATGGAGCGGCGGAAGGGGGAACAGAACATGGAAAAACTGAGAAAGTTTTTGGTCTTTCTGTTGATCCTTCTGCTGGTGGGCTCCGGGACGGGCCTGGCGGCCTGGGACCTGGTCACCCACTGCGTCTCCACCCTGCGCAGCGGCGTGGGGAACCAGGTGTACGACCTGGTGGCCGCGGGAGAGGACGGCGCCGTCTACGCCCTGGGGCGGGACGACAAGGGCTACTTCCTGTCCCGGGGCGACCAGACCGGCCATCAGAGCGGATTCCGGCGGCTGGATATGTCCGCCCTGGCGGAGGACAGCCGCCCCGCCGGGCTGTACGTTTACAGCAAGGACCTGTGCTTCTTCTCCCTGTTCGACCTCTCCAAGTCCCCGGCGGAGCTGGTGCTCTACCGGATCCACGGGGGGGCGACAGACCAGCTCCTCTCCTTCCCCACCACCGGCGGCGACCTCCAGACCCAGATGTCCGGGGCCCACGTCACCGACTTCTGGGTGGGGAACGACCACAGCTTCTTCTTCGGCGTCCTCCAGGGGAACACCATCCACTTCTATCAGACCAGCAGCACCGGCGGGGTGGAGCAGCTGGAGAGCGTGACCCGCCCCGACCTCCGGGACGGCCTGGTCCGGGGGCAGGACAACTGGGTCATCGCCACCGGGGACGAGGTGATCCGGGAGGGGCTGGAGCCGGGCGACGCCTCGGGCCAGAACATCTCCCATCTCACCTGGACCAATATGGGGACCTACTACCTGAACGAAAAGGACCTGCTGCTCTACTGCGCCGACTTCTTCTTCTGGCAGCCCTACTCCTACATGACCCTGGAGCGGGACGGGGCGGAGTATGACATAGACCACTGCACCTCCCTGGCCATCGACCGCAACGGTCTCCCCCTCATCCTGCTGGACGGCCAGCGCCTGGTCCTGGACAACGGCACCTCCGTGACCGACCTGACCGGGATGCTCCACCGCCCCGCCTGGGAGTGCGTGCTGATCCTGGTCGGGCTGGCCCTGGGGGTGGCGCTGGTCTCCCTGATCCTCTGGTACGTGGTGTGTGAGGCCCGGCGTCTGCGCCTGCCCCTTCTGTTTCGCTGGGGGGTGGTGATGGTGGCGGCGGCGGCCCTGGCCGTGACCGGTCTGGCCCGGCTGGCCGCCCCCCGGTCCATCCGATTGGCGGCGGAGCGGGAGGCCCAGGAGATGCTGGAGACCACCGCCCGCCTGGCCCTGAAGGAGGGCGCGGCGGACCGGGACCTGCCCCAGCTCGTCACCGCGGGACTGGCCCCCACCCAGAGCGGGACCTACCGGGACATCCGCGCCGCCCTCTTTGAGCGGGACGGCGCCGGCCGCTGGTACGCGACCTCCGTCAGCACCGGCGTCCCCACCGGCTCCCGGGGGGAGCTGTCCGCGGGCTTTGACCGAACTCTGGTCCAGCGGGCCCTGCGGGAGGGGTCCTCCTTTGGCTACCTGGGGGCGACGGAGCACCCCCGGTTCGTGTACTGCCTCGCCCGGAACGGGCGGGTGCTGGTGACGGACGTGGACGGGGACGCCCTTCTGACCCACAGCCGGACCCACGTCCTCTGGACCGTCCGGGAACTGGCCATCCTGGCCGCCTTCCTCACCGTCCTGGCCCTGGCGGTGCTGTTCCGGGTCACCCTGGGCCTGCGGAAGATCATGGGCGGCGTGGACGCCCTGATCGCCGGGGAGCGGGACATCTCCATCCGGCAGGGGGGCGGGGACGAGTTGACCAGCCTGGCCGAGGACCTGAACGCCCTGTCCCGGACCATCGGCACCCTGGAGGACCGGCACCGGCAGATGGAGCGGGCCTATCGCCGCTTCGTGCCGGAGCAGGTGCTGTCCCTGCTGGGCAAGCAGTCCATCGCCCAGGTGGACAAGCGGGCCTTCGCCAGCCGCCACCTGGCGGCCATGACCTTCTCCTTCCGCTTCCCGGAGCAGGTCTACGCCGACAGCGGCGAGGTGCTCTTTGAGAACATCAACGAGATTTTGGAGCGCACCGCCTCCATCGTCACGGGGAAGGGCGGCGCGGTATTCAACTTCGCCTACAACGGCTACGACGCCGTGTTTGAGGAGGGCAGCGCCGTGGCGGTGAGCGCCGCCGTGGCCATTCAGCAGGAGATTTTGGAGATCAACGGCCAGCGGGAGGCGGAGGACCGCCCCCTGGTGTCCGCCCGCATCGCCCTGGACGAGGGGAACGTCATCCTGGGCGTGGTGGGGGACGAGACTCAAATCGAGCCCACCTCCATCTCCGCCAGCTTCTCCGCCACCCAGCACCTCCTGGAGCTGTGCGACCGGCTGGAGGCCAACATCCTGTGCACCGAGGCGGTGGCCGCCCAGGTGTCTGGCTACGCCTGCCGCTACATCGGCAAGTGCGCCGTGGGGGACGCTCTTCTGCGGACCTACGAGATCTTTGACGGCGACCCCTACGAGAGCCGCAAGCTGAAGGGACAGACCAAGGACCGCTTCGCCGAGGGGATCTACGCCCTCTACGCCGGGGACTTCTCCCAGGCCAAGCGGGTCTTCCTCAGCCTGGTCCGCCAGGGCGTGGGGGACGGCGGAGCCCGGTACTACCTCTATCTGGCCAACCAGATGGAGAAGAACCCCCAGGAGACTCCCAGTCTGGACGCCGGGGCCTCCGACTTTCGCGCCTAGCGGGGAGGGATGGGTATGGCCAATGTGACAACGCGAAGCGGCCTGGTGGAGCAGGCCCGGCAGTTGGCCGGACGGAGCGTCCCGGTGGAGGATCGGCCCCGGACGCTGTCCGGGCCGGAGGGACCGCTGGTCCCCCTGGCCCCGCCTCCGACCCGGCCCGGCCCGGACGGCTATCTCCGCCAGAGCCCCGTCCAGCCGCTGTACGCCCGGGCGGATCGGACCCGGCGGCTGGTCCGGCGGGTGATCGTGGCGGTCCTGGTGGTCCTGGCCGCCGTCTGCGTGGGGGCGATCCTGCTCACCCGCTAACGCTGTTCCGCCTGTACGGGCGGGAAGGAGGAACCTTCGCCTATGAGCTTTTTCCTGCGACAACTGATGAACTCCCTGGGCACCTTCTTTCGGACGATCCGGGCGTTTTTTGTCCGCCGGTTCACCGGCGTGACCGCCAAATTCCGGCAGTTCACCAACTTCTCCCGGAACGCCACCAAGGCGGCCACCGCCTCCGTCCAGGGGGCCGCCGCCGCCATGAAAAAGCCCTCCGCCCGGGAGGACTACATAGAGACCCAGCGGCTGTTCATCTCCAAATCCTTCCTGGTCCTGCTGGCTGTGGGACTGGTGGCGGTGGTCCTGCTGGCCATCTTCGTGGTGTGGCCCTTCCTGCTCAGCCACTTCTTCACCGCCCGCTTCTGGCAGGAGGACAAGCGCGTCCCCGACTGGACGGGCCGGGTGATCGTCTACGCCGACAAGGCCAAGCGCGTGCCCCTTTACAGCGGCCGCCTGGAGAAGGGAGTTCTCCAGGGG
Organism: uncultured Oscillospiraceae bacterium; assembly: GCA_947624895.1. Classification (GTDB taxonomy): domain Bacteria; phylum Bacillota; class Clostridia; order Oscillospirales; family Oscillospiraceae; genus MGBC124762. The sequence continues at coordinate 28,292 of CANQMK010000002.1, forward strand.
GACGGCAAGGAGTACGACCAGGACGGCCTTCTGGCTTACGAGGGCCCCTTTGTGGACGGCCTGCGGAGCGGCAAGGGCGCCTGCTACCAGGGGGGCGTCCTGGTCTATGAGGGCCAGCTCCTGGCCGGGGTGTACGAGGGCTCCGGCCGCCTCTTCCAGGAGGGGGAGCTGGTCTACGAGGGCGCCTTCTCCGGCGGCGAGGCCAACGGCGCCGGGGCGGCCTACGCCGACGGGGCGCTGATCTACCAGGGCAACTTCCAGGACGGCCTCTACCAGGGCGCTGGCGAGGCGTTCTACCCCAGCGGCGCGGTGGCCTACCGGGGCAGCTTCTCCCAGGGAGCCTACGAGGGGGAGGGCACCAGCTACCGGGAGGACGGCTCCACGCTCTACAAGGGCGGCTTTACCGCCGGCCTCTACGAGGGGGAGGGCACCCTTTACCTGGACGGGAACCAGCGGATCCAGGCGGAGTTCTCCGGCGGGACCCCGGCGGGGACCATCCAGTGGTATCGGAGTGGACGGCTGTGGTACGACGGGGAGAGCGACGACCTGACCCCCGACGGCTTCGGCACCATCTACGCCAAAAGCGGCAAGGCGGTGTACGCCGGAGAGATGGACGGCGGGACGCTGGACGGGGCGTGGCTGCTCACCCTGGCCGCCGAGGATCTGCGCGCCGCCTTTGGCGAGGCCGCCGTCACCGAGACAGACGGCGTGGACGGCTTCTACATCGTCAACGAGGACCTGGGCCTCACCGCCCTGTGCAGCTATCAGCAGGGGGAGGAGACTCCCCAGGTGTATCAGCTCTGGCTCGACCCCCAGGCGGGGACGGCGGGGGAGGGCCTTCTCCCCTGGAAGAACATGGCCGAGGCCGAGCTCTGGGCCCTGGAGGGCCGGGAGGAGACCCCCGAAGCCTCGGTGGAGCGGGGCGCGATCCTCCAGCCGGACGGCGTGGTGTCCGGGGACTGGCTCCAGAACTGGTACGGCTACGGGACCTACACCTGCACCCTTTTGCGCGGGGACGGGGCTGAGGCCCCCGCCCGCCTGATCTGGCGCCGGGGCGGTGAGATGCCGGCGGGGAGCGAAGCGCCGGTGGACGAGTCCCTGGCCCAGGCCCAGGAGAAGCTGGACGCCCTTCTGGACGTTCTGGACGCCCTGGGGACGCAGACCATCCCCGCCGCCCCCTCCTCCGGCGGCTTTGGCTCCAGCGGGAGCGCCGGGAGCGGGAGCGGCGGAGCGGGCTCCGGCGGCTCCGACGCCCAGCCCGGGGGTTCCAGCGGGGGTCCCGACGACAGCTCCAGCGGCGGCGCCGGAGGCGACGGGGCAGGCTCCGGTGGCTCCGACGCCCAGCCTGGGGGATCGGACAGCGGCTCCAGCTCCGGCGATGGCCCCGATGATGGCTCTGCCTCCGGCGACAGCGCCGGGGACGACGGGACAGGCTCCGCCTCCGGCGACAGCGCCGGGGACGGCGGGACAGGTTCCGGCGACAGCGCCGGAGGCGATGGGGCAGGCTCCGGCGGCTCTGACGCCCAGTCTGGGGGCTCCGGCAGTGGCTCCGACGCTGACGACAGTGCCAGCGGCGGCAGCGCTGGGGGCGGCGGAACAGGCTCCGGCTCCGGTGGCTCCGACGCCCAGCCCGGCGGCTCCGGCGGCGGCTCCGATAGTGGTTCCGGCAGTGGTTCCGGATCCGGCGGCAGCGCCGGGGACGGCGGAACGGGCTCTGGCTCTGATAGCTCCGACACCCAACCTGGCGGCTCCGGCTCCGGCGGCGGTTCCAGTTCCGGCTCCAGCGGGGGCACAGGGGGCGGCGGAACCGGCTCCGGCGGCTCCGACACCCAGTCCGGCGGCTCGGGCAGCGGCTCCGCCTCCGGCGGAAGCGGCGGGACGGGGAGCTCCGGCGGCCAGACCGGCTCCGGCGGCGGCTCCGCCGCCGGGACTTCCGGGGCCCCGGTGGACGTGCCCTCCCTCCTCCGGGCGGTGGACACCCCCAAGGACGCCCATGACCTGATGAACGCGCTCATCGACCACTACGTCTACGACCAGGCCCTTGTCGCCCTGGAGGCGGCCCGGCCCTTGGACGAGGAAACGCTGGAGGAGCAGACGGCCCTGCTGGAGCGGGGCCAGACCACCCAGGAGGCCATCGACGCCCTCCAGGACAAGGTGGATGCCCGGGACCGGCAGATCTACCAGTACCAGGTGCTCCGCAAGGAGGCCGAGTACACCGCCCAAACGCTCACCGGCCAGAGCATCGCCGATCTGGACCTCTCCGCCGTTTTGTGGCTGATGGACGCCCGGGAGATCGACGCCGCCGCCCTCTATACCGACGCGGAGGCGTACACCCTGGCCGTGGCGGAGGACCCGTCCACCGTGGACACCGACCAGCTGGCCCTGGACATCAAGCGCCAGGTGCTGGACCTGACGGTGGCCTATGACAACGTGGAGGCGGCCCGGCACACCCTGGAGCGGACCCGCTCCGCCCTGGAGCAGTCCACTCAGCTCTACGCCAAGGGCTCCCTGGAGCGCTCCGCCCTCTACGACGCCCAGGGCGCGGTGAGTGACGCCGCCGCCGCCATGATCCAGACGGCGGGGGCCTTCACCAGTCAGTTCAACCGCCTCAACTACCTCTCTGGCGGCTGGGTGGGCCAGCGCTACGGCTGGTTTGCCGACCCCTTCCAGGAGCTGCGGGACAAGGCCATCCAGTCCGCCCAGGAATCCGCCGCCGCCAAGCGGCAGGAGGACGAGGCCACCCAGGCGGCGGCCCAGAGGCAGGAGGAGCGCGTCCAGGGCCTGGAGGACGCGGTGGCGGAGCTGAAGGACGCCGCCAAACAGGCGGAGAGCGCCGCCGAACAGCCACAGCCGGAGGGCGTCGTCGAGGCGGCCTGAACGATACGAGGAAAGGAGGGCGAGATCATGGCGGACTACACGGCCCTGGTGGAGGCGGGCACGGCTCTGGTGGAGCTCCTTCGGGACAACCTGACGCCGGAGCCCATCGGGAACCGGGAGACGATCGCCCTGTGCTCCCCCCATGAAAACGAGAACAACCAGCTCACCGTCTGGCTCTACCAGGTGGAGGAGGACACCCAGGGGGTGGAGGTGGGCTACTACCAGGTGAGCCGGGATATCCAGCGGATCCGGCCCGCCCGTTACAACCTCCGCTTTCTGGTCACCGCCCACTCCAAGGCCCCCACCCAGCTGCGGGAGGCGGACCTCTACCGCATGGTGGGCGCGGCGCTCCAGACGCTGAAGGACCACCCCACCATCGACCAGAAGTACCTCTCCGGCTCCCTCCGGGAGCAGGGGGCCACCATCACCCTGGCCCTGGAGAAGACCTCCATGGACCAGCTTTTGAAGATCTGGAACAACAACGCCAAGAGCTACAAGCTCTCCTTCGTGGTGCTGTTGGGCAACGTGGAGATCGACTCCCAGCGGGAGCGCCGGATCAGCCGGGTCACCGACATCACCATCGAGACCGCCCAGACCGCGCCCCGGCCGAGAGAGGAGGGGGGCATATGATCTCCCTCCGCGTCGGCGCCGTCTTCCGGGTGCGGGACGCCTTCACCGGCCTCCCCCTGGCTCCGTCCAATGTGCTCTGCGCCCTGGATGGGCGGCCCTGTCGGCCCGTGGGCAAGCAGGAGGGGTATCTGGTCCTCCTGGACCTCCCCGCCGGGCCCCACCGGCTGACCCTGCGCTGCCGGGGCTATCAGGAGGAGACGGTGGACTTCACCGCCGGGGAGCGCGCCCCGGAGTTGGACGTGACGCTGAAGCCGGGGGTGGGCTACCCCTTCCGCCAGCCGCCGGTGCGTCTGACCGTCCGCCTGACCCGGGACGGCGCTCCGGCGGCGGGGGCCGTCTTCTGGCTGGCCGTGGCCGGCGGGCCGGAGATCAAGCTGGCCCAGGGCGACGCGGAGGCCGGGACAGAGTCCCTGCGGCTCTACTGCAAGTACCCTGACGCCATCTCCACCCCCGCCCCCCTGCTCCTGGAGGACGGGGCGGACAGCGAGCTGGTCACCCTCCGGGCCCTCCAGGGAGAGACGGGGCTTCTGGACGCCCCCCTGGAGCGTCCCCACGGGCGGGGGCGGCTGCTGCTGCCCGCCCAGCGATACCGGGCCGACGGCGGCGGCGCCGTGGCCGCCCTGCTCCGGGATCCCCGCGAGGTGCTGGCCTTTCAGGAGGGCCAGGGCCTGCTGGGCCGGACGGAGCTGACCCAGGGGGAGAACACCCTGGACCTGACCTTGAACTAGGAGGCGAGCGATATGGGCAATCCGCTGGTGATGACCACCATGTGCACCTGCACCTTTGGGATGATCCCGTCCCCCCTGATGGTCTCCAGCAACCAGACGGTGACCATGTGCAAGATGATGGCGGCCACCATCATGGACAACAAGTTCCCCACCTTTGGGATGTGTACCAGCCTGGCCAACCCCACCGTGGCGGCGGCGACGGCGGCGGCCCTGGGGGTGCTCACCCCCATGCCCTGCGTCCCGCTGACGGTGGCCCCCTGGGCCCCCGGCTGTCCCACGGTGATGGTGAACAAAAAGCCCCTGCTGAACAACACCAGCAAGCTCATCTGCGGCTACGGCGGTGTCATCCAGCCGCTGGCCACGCCGGCGATGATGGTCAAGACCCCCTGAGGAGGTGAGCGGGATGGAGGATCACGAGCTCCGGGACGTGGCCTATGAGGACCTGGGCCGGGGGTACGAGAGCCAGTGGGAGCTGATGCGGGACCTGTTCGCCTGGCTGGACCTGCGGCTCTACTTCTTCTACAAGCACCACCAGTGGCTGGGGCCGAAAAACGATATGCGGAATATGCTGGGGCTGGTGGTCACCCGGGAGGAGTTCGAGCACAACCTCCTCAAGGCGGCCCAGCTGGGTCTCTCCGCCCAGATGGACGGGGAGGAGGCCGCCCAGATGGGCGCCTCCCGGCACGTGATCCAGACCCGCCTGGAGCGGACGGAGACGGAGTTCCCCCTGATGGCCCTGTTCCGGCGGTGCGACCTGGACGAGTTTGAGCGCAGCTGTGTGACGCTGGCCTACGCCGCCGCCCTGGACCGCAAGTACGAAAAGCTGATGGCCTACCTCCAGGACGACATCACCCAGAAGGCCCCCACCACCGCCCTGGCCGTCCAGATCTTCCTCCCCCTGGAGGGGAACATGGAGGAGTACCTCTCCCGCTTCGCCCGGCGGGACGCCTTTACCGACCTCTTCGACCGGGAACGGCTGGCGGCGGGCGCGCTGGCGCTCCACCCCCTGGCCCTGGAGTTTCTGAGCACCGGCCGCCTGGCCCCCGCGCCGGGCCTGCGCCTTTTCGACGGGGCGGAGGATGCCGCCGACGCCCCCCTGGTCATCGGCCAGGAGCTGGCCCGGCGGCTGGACGCTCTGCTGGCCGAGCCCGGCGGACGGGTGGTCTGTCTCACCGGCGGGCCGGGGACGGGCAAGCGCTTCCAGGTGGAGCACCTGATGGCCCGGCGGCGGGAGCGGTGCGTCTTCGCCGACCTGGACGGCGAGGAACAGCTGGACCGGGCCCGGGACGCTCTGCTGGCCGCCCGGCTCACCGGGGCGGCGGCGGCTTTCTGCCACATGGAGCGCCTGGATCAGGACGGCAAGCTCCAGCCCGCCGGAGAGCGGCTGCTGCGGGACATCCTGGACCTGGCTCCCGCCCAGACCCGGATCTTCTTCCTCACCCAGCTGCCCGCCCGGGCCCGCTTCGACCGGCTGGCGGTGGAGCTGGAGGTCCCGGACCCCACCGAGGAGGAACGTATCCGCCTCTTCCGGGCCGCTCTGAGCTCTCTGGAGCTGGAGGGGGTGACGGTGGAGGAGCTGGCGGCCAAGTTCCGCTTCTCCCCCCGTCAGATCGCCCTGGCCTGCCGTCAGGCGGCGGGGCTGGCCCGACTGGACGGCCGGGGGAACGTCCCCAGCCGGGAGCTGCACCAGTGCTGTTACCGCCAGGCGGTGCACAAGCTGGGGGATCTGGCCCGGCGGGTGCGCCCCGCCTTCGGCTGGGACGACGTGGTCATGCCCGAGGAGCAGAAGCGCCTCCTCCGCCACGCCTGTAGTCACATCAAGTACCAGTACCAGGTCTACTGCCAGTGGGGGTTTGAGAAGAAGATCACCTATGGCCGGGGCCTCTCCATCCTCTTCGCCGGGGCCCCCGGCACCGGCAAGACCATGTGCGCTCAGGTCATCGCCAACGAGCTGAACATGGAGATGTATAAGATCAACATCTCCCAGATCGTCAGCAAGTACATCGGCGAGACGGAGAAGAACCTCCACGCTGTCTTCACCGAGGCCCGCCGCTCCAACTGCGTCCTCTTCTTCGACGAGTGCGACGCCATCTTCGGCAAGCGCAGTGAGGTGAAGGACGCCCACGACCGGAACGCCAACGTGGAGGTGGCCTATCTGCTCCAGCAGATCGAGGAGTACGACGGGGTGTGCGTCCTGTCCACCAACCTCATCGGCAACATCGACGAGGCGTTTATGCGCCGCATCACCTACGTGGTCCGCTTCCCCTTCCCCGACGCCGCCGCCCGGGAGGCCATCTACCGCCGGACCATCCCGGCGGACGCCCCTCTGGCGGAGGATATCGACTGGGCCTTTTTGGCGGAGAAATTCGAGCTGTCCGGCGGACACATCAAAAACATCGTCCTCTCTGCCGCCTTTCTGGCCGCCCAGGAGGGGGAGCCCATGGGAATGGGTCACCTTCTGCGCGCCGCGGTGGGGGAACTGAAGAAGAACGAGATTGTCGTGGTCCGGGAGGAGCTGCGGGAATACGCGGACCTGCTGGACTGACCAGAGACAGGGGGAAAACGGGATGAAGCACAGGCCACGTTTCAGTGTGGGCATCCGTATGGCGGCCTTGGCGCTTGTGATGAGCGTGGCGCTCTCCGCCGCGGGGCTCTTGATCTCCTACGCCCAGTACACCGCGCAGCTGGAGCGCTACTACCAGGACCTGGGCGTCAATCTGACCCGCGCGCTGGCCACCCTGCTGTCCGAGGAGGATCTGGACTACTACCTGGAGGACCGCGACAGGATAGATGAACACTTTGGCGAGCTCAACGACATGGTGGAGACACTGCGGGCGGGCAGCGGCGTGTCCCACATCTACGTGATCCGGCCCCAGCCGAAGCAGGAGAACTACGCCATCGTCCTGGAATCCGCCGTCATTCCTGGCACGGACTACGCTCGGAACAGCTACGACGACCTGGGCAGCACACTGGAGATGGAAACCATCCCCCTGACCTGGGAAGCGGCCGAGGACGGGGAGCCCTTTGCCCCCTATCGGACGGAGGACCGGCAGGCCGGCCTCCTGCTCACCGTGGGAGCCCCCATCCGCCGCTGGGACGGTACCTTTACCGGCTACTACGCCATGGCGGACATCATCCTGGAGCAGGCCCTGGGGAGCGTGCGCTCCTTTGTCCGCCAGACGGCGTGGCTCATGGGGGCGGCGGCCATGTTGCTCTTCCTGGGCTATCTGGCCCTCGTCCGGCGGGACCTCATCCTGCCCATCAAGAAGCTGACCGGCGCCGCCCGGAGCTATATGGACCGGGGGGACCGGCAGGCGTTCCGGGGGATGTCCTTCAAGGGCGGCTATGAGTTCAACGACCTGGTGAACACCTTCCAGCTCATGCTGGCGGAGATCGAGGTGAACAATCTGGAGAAGGTGGAGATGGCCGTGGAGGAGCAGAGGCGAACCGGTGACGCCCAGGTGGCCCACGACCTGCGCGCCGCCATGCGCCCCAAGGAGCTGCCCCAGCGGGAGGGCGGTTACCCCTTCGCCTTGGATGGCAGCGTGCGCCACAACGACGGGATGGTCTGCTGCTTCTACGACTACTTCCTCCTGGACCACGGGCGGCTGTGCGTCCTGGTGGGGGAGGCGCCGGGGCAGGAGCTGCCCCAGGCTCTGTTCACCGTCATCGCCCAGACCACCCTGAAAAGTCATCTCCGCTCCGGGCTCTCCCTGGAGCAGGCCATGCGGGAGGCCAACCAGCAACTCTATGAGATGAGCGGGGGGCGGCTGTCGGTGAATTTGCTGGCCGGCGTGCTGGACGGCACCACCGGCCGCTTCGCCTGCGTCAACGCCGGGAGCCAGGTCCCCTTTCTTCTCCGGACCCGGGAGGAGCGCTACACCCAGGTGGACGCCTTCTCCTACGCCCCCCTGGGTCTGTGCGAGAACGTGTCCTACCGCGCCCTGGAGCTGGAGTTGAGCCAGCGGGACCGCCTGTTTTTCTACACCTCCGGCCTCAGCGAGATCATGGGCGGGGAGGGTCAGCCCTTTGGAGAGGACCGCGTCCGCCTGTGCCTGAACGAGCGGCAGACCCGCCAGGCCGACCTGGACTGGCAGCTCCAGTTGGTGGGGGACGCCGGGGAGGCCTACGCCGCTTACAGCAGTCAGGTCCGCCCCTACGCCCTGCTGGCCCTGGAGTACTGTCGCCGGGACCGGGCCCAGGCCCACTGCGTCCTCACCGGCGACGCCGCCGGGGCCGCCGCCCTCCAGGACCTCCTGCGTCAACAGCTTCGGAGCAACCGCGTCTCCCAGGAGGAGGCGGCCCGGGTCCTGGTCATGGCCGACGAACTCTTTGCCCTGTGTCGGACGCGGGGGACGGCGGGCGGCCGCTTCCTGGCCGAGTGCGTGACCGTCCGGGAGGAGGGCCTGCTCCTTCTGCGGTTCCGGGGGGCCATGGGTGGTCAGGACCCCCTGGACATGGGGGAGGACAGTCCTCTGCGCGGCTCGGCGGACTTCGTCCGCCGGGTGTGCGACCGGGTGCTCTTCCAGTCCGGTGAGCAGGGGGACGAGGTCACCGCCGTCAAGCGCCTGGAGTCCCTCACCGCCGGGGCGGAGGACCAGCAGGACCCATCCCCCCTTGTGAAGGGGACGGATGTCTGATATACCTTAGGACATCTCCGGCGGGCTCTCTCCGCCGGACGGGGCCCCTCCGGGGGACTGGGAAGGGAGCGGAACTATGTATCGTTTGGCCGTCTGTGACGATGAGCGGGCGACGCTGGAGGAGCTGTGCGCTCTGTGCGACCAGATCCTGACCCAGGCGGAGGTGGAGCACGAGATCGTGCCCTTCTCCTCCGCCCAGGACCTCTCCGCCGCCCTGAGCGCGGGGCGGGAGCGGTTCGACCTTCTGTGCCTGGACATCTGCATGGACGGTAAGACGGGCATGGAGCTGGCCCACGAGCTCCGGGCCCGGGACGACCAGATCAGCATCCTCTTTGTCAGCGGGAGCGACGACTACCTCCGGGAGGGGTACAGTGTACGCCCCATCCAGTACCTCTCCAAGCCCATCCAGCGGGAGGAGCTGGAGCGGGCCCTGCGGGGAGACCTGAAGCTCAACCACAGCCCCCGGGTGGTGACCTTCCGCCAGCGGCACAGGACCTTCGCCCTGCCCATCGCGGACATCCTCTACGTGGAGAGCCGGGACCACGGCATCTGCCTCCACCTGGCCCGGGAGGACCGCACCTTCCCCATCTCCCTCACCGAGGCGGAGCGCATTCTGCCCCAGGACCAGTTTTGCCGCTGTCACAACAGCTTTTTGGTGAACATGGCCGCCATCACCGAGATCAGCCGGAGCTACGTCACCCTGTGCGGCGACCGGGCGATCCCCATCGGGCGGCGCTACTACGAGCAGGCCCAGAGCCGCTTCATCCGCTACCTGAACGAAAACAGCTGACAAAGGGCCGGGAGGGGGAACGCCCCTCCCGGCCCTTTCTTTTGCTTCCGCACCCGGCGCGGTTGGCCGGGTCATTTTTTGCGCTTCAGGTTCAGCGCGGTCTGGACGGTAAAGACGCCCCCGTCGTAGCTCAGTTCCAGCCTGCTGGCGTACTTCCGCACCACCGCCTCCATCTGAGGCAGGCCGAAGCCGTGGTTTTCCCGGTCCGCCTTACTGGTCCGGGGCCAGCCCTTTTCGTCCAGGATCAGCGTGCCATCGTAGCTGTTGCGGCAGCTCACCGCCAAAAACCCCTGGTTCACCTGGAGGGAGACGGACACGAACCGCCCCGCCGGGTCGGTCACCTGACCGGCGGCCTCCAGGGCGTTGTCCAGCAAATTCATCAGCAGGCTGCACAGGTCCCCCTCGTCACCGGCAGCTCCTGGGGCAGGGGAGCCCTGGCCTGGAAGCGGATGCCCCCCTGGGCCGCCCGGGCGGCGGCGTTCTGGAGCAGGGCGTTGACGGTGAAGTGGTCGGAGAAGACGGGCAGGCTGGCGTGGTCCACCTCCTGGCTCAGCGTCTCCAGCCGCTGTCCCAGCCCCTCCAGGTCCCCTTTCTCATAGAGCAGCCGCAGGGCGGTGAACTGGTTGTTCAGGTCGTGGCGCAGGGAGGCGGTGGTCTTTATGTTCCGCTCAATGGCCCGGTAGTTGTCCAGGATGAGCTGGTTTTTCATCCGCAGGAGCTTGGTCTCGCTGAGGGTGCGGACCATGCCCTGGACCAGGCAGTAGGCCGCGATGCCGCAGCAGGCCGCCAGCAGATAGGCATTGAGCATGGACAGCAGTCCCATGGGGGAGCCCTCCAGGGCGCGGGTGAGGTTATAGCGCAGGGTGGAGGCGAAGTGATCGTCCGTCATGGTGGAGTAGCCGTAGTAGACCGCCGCCGCCACCAGGGACAGCAGGGACACCCGCCCCAGATAGCGCCAGACCGGCCTTCTGCGGTTGAGCAGGAGGGAGGCCAGCAGCAGGGCGGTGAGGGCCAGGAGCATCCCGTCCGAGGTCAGGAGGATATAGGCGTCGAAGGAGAGGAAGTAGTACCCCGAGGAGATGGCGATCTCCCGGGCGGTGGTGAGGGAGGCGGCCAGGGCCAGGGGGAGCAGGCTCCAGTCCGGGGTGCCGTTGGCCAGCCCCAGCAGAAAGATGGCGCACACCAGCACGAAGATCAGGCCGTAGGCCCCGGCGGTGAGGGCGGAGCTGTTGTAGAACGCGGCGGCGGCGGACTCCTTGGCAGTCTCGCTGGAAAAGCGGGCGAAGATGGGGGAGATGTAGTTGTCCGCGCCGCTGGGGGTGAAGCGGAGGGTCAGCTCCCGCCCCGCGGCGTCCGGGGGAAGGGTGAGGCTGAGCTGTTGATAGACCAGGTCCTGTCCCTTGTCCTGGGCGTCGTAGTGGAAGTACTCCGCCCCGTCCAGCAGGATCTCCCCCTGGCCCACGCTGGTCTCCAGGAGCAGGTAGGCGTCGGCGTAGAGGCCGGGGATCTCCCCCTCCTCCGGCAGATGGGTGGTGAGGCGCAGGCACTCCCCCTCCCGCAGATCCATGGCGTCCACGCCCCCGTCCTCATAGGGGTCCACCACCGGGCGGAGAGAGCCGTCCGGCCCCTCCGCCTCCGCCCTCTCCCAGGTGACCAGGCCCAGAATGGGGGTGTCCGTGCCGGTGAAGCGCCCCAAAAAGTTGAGTGCCAGCACGCAGATGACCATAAAAGCCACGGCACAGCCCCATTTTCTTGCCCTCTTCAACGGCAAGCCCCCCTCGTCTCCGCGCCCACGGCGGAGCGGATATCCCCTCAGTCTTTATTGTAGCGGAAGGCGGCCCATGTTGCAAGAGGGCGAAAAAGTCTGCCCCCAAACAGCAAACTTTCCGGCCCAAATGACAAAACCTAGACTTGACTTTTTGTGCTACAATAAATATATTATGCAGAGGAAGGTTTTAAAGGGGGGCGGCAGGATGCGCGGCGTGGTCTGTATGCGTGACGCCCGGGAGCGGGAGGCGCTCTGCCAGGCCATCCAGCTGTGGGCCGGGCTGATCTGCCTGAAGGCGGAAATCACCGCCCAGTCCCCGGAGGAGGCTGTTCCGGCGGAGGCGTCCCTTCTGCTGTGGGACATGGACGGCACCCCCGCCCTCCCCGCCTGGGAGGGCCCCGCGGGGGGCCGGTGGGCCCTGCTGCTGTGCTCCTCCCAGCCCCAGGCGGCCATCGAGAGCTACGCCATCCACCCCAACGCCTTCTTCCAAAAGCCCGTCCCCCTGGCGGCGCTGTGCCAGGCGCTGGAGCGGTGCGTGGCCCGCTGGTGGGAGGACCTGGAGTGGGTGGAGGTGCTGTGCGGCGGCGCCCGGCGGCGCATCCCCCTGTGCGACCTGCTGTGGGCGGAGAGCTATCAGCACGGCGCCCTGCTCCACACCACCTTAGAGAGCATCCAGACCAGAGAATCCCTGCGGGACCTGACCGCCCACCTGCCGGAGCGGACCTTTTTCCGCTGTCAGCGGGGGTACGTAGTCAACCTGTACCACATCCGGGGCATCGGCCAGACCTCCGCCCGCCTGGCCAACGGGGCGGAGATCCCCATCGGCCGGCGAGCCCGGGGCGAGGTGCTGGAGGCGTATCGGAGATCACGCTGGATCTGGGAGAGCGCGGCCCCGCCGGAGGGGTCGCCGACCTGACGGCGCCGCGGGGCGCGGGAGGTGACGGAGATGGAACTGACCATCGGGATATGCGACGACCTTCAGGAGGAGCGGGTGGCCCTGGCGAAAATGGTCCGGGCCTACTGCCAGAGCCGGGAGGTCGCCGTCCGTCTGCGCCTGTTCTCCTCCGGGGAGGAACTGCTGGCCGACATCCAGCGCCCCGGCCAGATGAACATCTTGTTTTTGGACATCTATATGCCCGGCCTGTCCGGGGTGGACACCGCCCGCCGTCTGCGGAAGGTGGACAAGCGCTGTGCCATCGTCTTCGCCACCACCAGCACCGACCACGGCATGGAGAGCTTTGAGGTGACGGCGTCGGACTACCTGGTCAAGCCCATCCGGATGGACGACGTGGCCCGGGCCATGGACTGGCTTCTGGAGCGGGCCGCCCAGGAGCCCCGCCCCCTGTCCGTCTACGCGGACGGGGAGTGGCGTCAGATCCCCCTGGCCTCCATCCTGTATATTGAAATTTTGGGCCACCATGTCCACATCCACACCGGCGGCGGGGACGTGGTGGCCCGCCGCGGGCTGGACGACCTGGCCGCCTCCATCGAGGGGGAGGACTTCCTGCGCTGTCACCGCAGTTACCTGGTCAACCTGAACTACGTCCGGGGCATCGAGGGCTGCGACTTCCGCCTCACCGACGGCTCCCTGGTGCCCATCCGCTCCGGCGACTTTCCCGCCCTGCGGGATCAGTTCATCAGCTGGACCTACCGAAAGGCGTGGGCGCGGGCATGACGGCGGTGTGTTGCCTGGCCGCGCTGTGCGTCCTCCTGGGGTGCGCACTCCTGGGGACGGCGCTGACCCTGCGGCGGGCCCGGGTGGAGAACCGCCGCCTCCGGGACATCCTCACCCTTTCCGCCAAGGGAGACGAGGGGGAGGAGCTGCGTCGCCTCCGCCACGACCTGCGCCACTACCTGGTGGCCGGCGGGTGCGCCCCGGAGGCCATTCCCCCGGAGCTCCTGCGGGACACGACCGGCCCCGCCCTCTCCATCGGGACCCTGGTGGAGCGCTACCGGGAGCAGGCGCTGGCCCTGGGCGTCCGGACCGACCTCCGGCTGGAGCTGGAGCCCTGCGTCACCGCCCTGTTGCCGGACCTCTGCCTGGTGGTGAGCAATCTGCTGGAGAACGCGGTGGAGTCCCTCCGCCGGGAGGGCGGCGGCTGGCTCCGGGCCCGGTGCGTGTGTACCGAGGGGTACATCGCCCTGGTGGTGGGCAACTCCTGCGCCCAGCCCCTCCGCCGGATGGGGGACCGCTACCTGTCCGGGAAGGCGGAGGGCCGCTTTGGTCTGGGCCTGTCCATCGTGGAGGAGATCGCCCACCGCTATGGCGGGGAGGCCCGCTTCTCCTCCGAGGAGGGTCGCTTCCTGGCCTCCGTCTTCCTCCTCCAGCCCCTGGCGGACCCGGAGGGGGAAATCGCCCCGGCGGGCCCAAACGCGGAGCGGGCGGCGGTGGCCGCCGAAAAATCCTCTTGAAAGAAGGACTTGACGACGGGAAAAACGATCTGGACGCGCCTGGCCGCCCTGACCTTGGCGCTGACCCTGTCCGCCTGCGCCGCCTCCGCCCCCTCTGGGGAGACGGCGAGCGTCGGGGAGACGGCCCGCTCCACCGGAGCGGACGACGCCTCCGGCTTCGTCTCCCTGGCCCAGGCGGTGCCCGACGCGATCCTGGAGATCCGCTACTACTCCACCTACAACTTCGTGGGGGACAGGATCCACGGCTACGAACAGCCCTGCGCCCTGATGACTCGGGAGGCCGCCACCGCCCTGGCCGCGGCATCCCAGGATGCGGTGGAGCGGGGCTACCGGCTGAAGATCTACGACGCCTACCGCCCCTGCGAGGCGGTGGACCACTTTGTGGCCTGGGCCGAGGACATGGAGGACACCCGCATGAAGCCCTACTTCTACCCGGAGCTGGACAAGTCGGTGCTCTTTGACCAGGGCTACATCGCCCAGCGCTCCGGCCACAGCCGGGGCAGCACCGTGGACCTCACCCTGTTCGACATGGCCACCGGGAAGGAGGCGGACATGGGCGGCACCTTTGACTACTTTGGCGAGCTGTCCCACCCGGACTACACCCAGGGCCTCACCGACCAGCAGCTCCAGAACCGGAATACCCTGCGGGACATCATGGTGGAAAACGGCTTCCAGCCTCTGGACACAGAGTGGTGGCACTTCACCCTGGCCGACGAACCCTACCCGGACACCTACTTCACCTTCCCCGTCACCGAGGCGTCCCTCTCCGCGTCGTGAGCGCGGCCGGGACAGAGCGGTACATAGAAAAACACATCCGCCGGCATGACCGGCGGATGTGTTTTTTGCCTGTTGTTGACTGCGGCTTACTTGCCCTTCCGCAGGGCGCTGTACACCACCGCGGCCAGCGCGCCGCCCACCAGGGGGCCGACGATAAAGACCCAGAGCTGGGCCAGGGGCGTCCCGTTCCCGGTGAGGGCGGCCACCACCGCGGGGCCAAAGCTGCGGGCGGGGTTGACGGAGGTCCCGGTGAGGCCGATGCCCAGGATGTGGACCAGGGTGAGGGTGAGGCCGATGACCAGGCCGCCGAAGGAGCCGTGCTTGGCCTTGCTGTCCGTCACGCCCAGGATGGTCAGGACGAAGATGAAGGTCAGGATCACCTCCACCAGGAGCCCCGCCAGGGCGCTGCCGTTCACTCCGGCCAGGCCGTTGGAGCCAAAGCCGCCGGTCATGTCGGTCACCTGGCCCAGGCCGAAGACCGCCGCCAGCAGGCCCGCGCCCGCCAGCGCGCCCACGCACTGGGCGATCACATAGCCCACGAAGTCCTGGACGCTCATGCCCCCGGACATCAGGACCCCCAGGCTGACAGCGGGGTTGATGTGGCAGCCGGAGATGTTGCCCACGCAGTAGGCCATCCCCACGATGACCAGGCCAAAGGCCAGGGCGGTCAGCAGATAGCCGCTGCCCGCCGCCGCGTCACAGCCCACCAGCATGGCGGTGCCGCACCCCAGGAAGACCAGGACCGCGGTCCCGATCAACTCAGCCAGATACTTTTTCATCGTTGACTCCTCCTATCTTTCCTCATGTGTGAAATGTGCCGGGCCCGAGGCCCGGCGCGCGCACTCCCAACGAGCTCCGCGCGCCTGCTGCCGCCCCGCCCGAAGATACCCCTATTTTACCATCCTTTTCCACAAAATACAATCCCCTTTGCCCGAGACCGGCGCTTCCGGCGTCCGCGCGCGAACCGCCAGCGCGCCCGCCCCGGTACATCAGGAAAAAGGATGGCACATCATACCACACCGCTGACGCGGATATGGTATCATAGCCGCAGAGCGGCTATGATACAGATCATGCTGTATATACCACAACGCCGCTGACGCGGCTATTATACAGATCATACTGCATATACCACAACGCCGCTATGCGGCTGTGGTATAATAAAAAAGAAGGTTTTCAGGTACATTTTAACTTCTGGGGCTATACTGCTCCAGGAAAGGGGTGGGACAGATGCGTATTTTGATCGCCGAGGACGAGGTGCCCATCGCCAAGGCCCTCAAGGCCCTGCTGGAGCGGAACAGGTACACGGTGGACATGGTCCACAACGGCAACGACGCCCTGGACTACATCACCGAAGTCAACTACGACGCTCTGGTGCTGGACATCATGATGCCCGGGCTGGACGGGCTGGAGGTCCTCCGCCGGGCCCGGGCCCAGGGGGTCACCGCTCCCGCCCTCTTCCTCACCGCCCGGAGCGAGGTGGAGGACCGAGTGACGGGGCTGGACGCCGGAGCGGACGACTATCTGCCCAAGCCCTTTGCCACCGCGGAGTTCCTGGCCCGCGTCCGGGCCCTGACCCGCCGCCGGGGGGAGTACGCCCCCGACCTGCTCACCCTGGGCGACCTCACCCTGGACACCACGGAGTACACCCTGCGGGTGGGAGATGCCCAGGAGCGGCTGAGCAACAAGGAATACCAGTTGATGGAGCTGCTGATACGCAACCCCAGGCAGGTCTTCTCCTCGGAGCGGCTGATGGAGAAGGTCTGGGGCCTGGACGCCGAGGCGGATCTGGACGTGGTCTGGACGTACATTGGCTTTCTGCGGAAAAAGCTCAAGGCTCTGGGCGCCCGGGTGGAGCTGCGGACCATCCGCGGGCTGGGGTACACGTTGGAGGAGAGCGTATGCTGAAGAAGATGCGCTGGCGGTTCATCGCCTCCGCCATGGCCGCCATCCTGGCGGTGGTGCTGGTGCTGGTGGGGGGGATGAACCTCTGGAACAGCCACCTCACCACCCAACGGCAGGACGAGATCCTGTCCCGGCTGATGGAGCGGGAGTTGGCTGACGACGGCGAGACCGCCGCCCGCTGGCCGGAGTCCTTCGCTCCCGAGCGGGCGGAGGGAGACGAGCCGTCGCCCCGCGGGCCGGAAAAACCAGAACGGGGCGGGGAGCTCGCCCTGCCCGGACTCTTTGGGGGCCACTCCCCGGAGTTCCAGTACACCCTGCGCTACTTCGTCGTCCGCTGTGACGACACCGGCGCCGTCACCGGGACAGATCGGGAGTTCATCGCCTCGGTCACCACGGAGGAGGCCGCCCAGTGGGCGGGGAAGGTGGCGGAGCGGGGGAGGACCTCCGGCTACCTGAACGGCTACCGCTACCTGAAGCGCGCCACCGAGGACGGCTGGATCATCCTCTTTTTGAACTCCGAGCGGGAGATCCAGGCCACCCGCACCCTGTTGCTGGTCTCCCTGCTGGTGGCCCTGATCGGCCTGCTGGTGGTCTTTGGCCTGGTGGTGGTCCTCTCCCGGCGGGCCATCGCTCCCTATGTGCGTAACATCGAGACGCAAAAGCGGTTCATCACCGACGCCGGCCATGAGCTGAAGACCCCCCTGACCGCCATCTCCGCCTGCGCCGACGTCCTGGCTATGGACGCCCCGGACAGCGAGTGGGTGGCCTCCATCCAGACCGAGTGCGCCCGGATGAGCAAGCTGGTGTCCGACTTGGTCACCCTGTCCCGGTTGGACGAGGAGCGGCCCTTCCCCGAACGGGCCGACTTCTCGCTGTCCGAGGCGGTCTGGGAGATCGCCGAGCCGACCCAGACCCTGGCCAAGGCCAGACAGAGGAGCTACGAGCAAACCATCCAGGACGGGATCGTCCTCCACGGGGACAAGGGGGCCATCCAGCAAATGGTGTCCATTCTGCTGGACAACGCCATGAAATACTCCGCCGAGCGGGGGCGGATCCGTCTGAGCCTGAGCCGGGTCAAGGGCAGAGCCCAAATTCAGGTATTCAACACCTGTGACCTCTCCGGTGTGGAGATCGACCGGCTTTTCGACCGCTTTTACCGCCCGGACGCCTCCCGCTCCTCCCACACCGGCGGGACCGGCATCGGTCTGTCCATCGCCCGCTCCATCGCCCAGGCCCACGGGGGCAGTCTCACCGCCCAGGCCGGGGATGGGGGCATCACCTTCACGGCGCGGTTCTGACCACCGGGAACACCCGGCTGGCCGCAAGCGGGAAAAAGCGCCCACAGCTCAGGCTGTGGGCGCTTTTTCGACGGCGGTCCCCACGTCTCCTGACACCAGCGCCAGGGGCGGGCGGGTGGTTTCACAGTTTGTTTACACTTCTTTTCAGGTTGATTTTGGGTTGAACTGATATGCTGGCTCCAACGATGAAAAGGGGGTCGGTTCCATGTCTCAAACCTCTGCGCCGGTGAAGGAGAGACGGAAATTTCCGGTCAAGAAGCTGATCAAATGGGTCGCGCTCCTGGCCGTGCTGGGCGCAGCCGGATTTCTGGTCCTGCGGCACTTCACAGCCAGAGAGGGCGACCGATCCACCCGAAGCGACGTGGCCCGGATCACCGCGCAGGTGGAGCGGCGCACCATCACAAGCTCCCTGAGCGGCAGCGGCACGCTCCAGCCGGCCGCCTCCTATACGGTCACCACTCTGGTCCAGGGGGACATCCTCTCCGACACCTTCCAGGAGGGGGACCTGGTGGAGGAGGGGCAGGTCCTCTACCGCATCGACAGCTCGGACGCCGCCAACAACATCGAAAAGGCCCAGCTCTCCCTGTCCCAGGCCCAGAGGAGCTATAACAACACCCTGAAGGATCAGTACATCACCTCCGACGCCTCCGGGCAGGTCTACTCCCTGGAGGTGGAGGAGGGGGATAAGGTCAACAATGGCCAGACCATCGCTCTGCTCCGGGACAGCTCGGTGATGACCCTGGAGCTCCCCTTCCCCGCCGACGACGCCAAGAGCTTTTCTGTGGGGCAGACCGCCCAGGTCACGCTGGACGGCTCCTTTGAGGTGCTGACCGGGACGGTGACGGCGGTGGCCGCCACCGACACGGTGGCGGCGGGCAACTCCATCCAGCGCGCCGTCACCATCGAGGTAGAGAACCCCGGCGGGCTCTCCACCGGCCAGGCCGCCGCCGCGGAGGTCAACGGCGTGGGCTGCGCGGCGAGCGGCGTGTTTTCCTACCGCACCCAGTCCACCATCACCGCCTCCGCCTCCGGGACGATCACTCAGCTGAATATCCGGGAGGGGGACTGGGTGACCGCCGGCCAGACCGTCGCCGTTTTGGGGGGCGACGACCTGAACAACTCCATCCAGAACGCCCAGGACTCCCTGCGAAACGCGGAGCTGTCCATGGAGAACACGCAGGAACAGCTGGAGAACTACACCATCACCGCCCCGGTCAGCGGCACGGTGGTGGACAAGAATAAAAAGGCGGGAGAGACCATCTCCAACGCCAGCGCGGATCAGACCCTCTGCACCATCTATGACCTGTCCTATCTGGAGATGACCCTGGCCATCGACGAGCTGGACATCAGCAAGGTAGCGGTGGGTCAGAAGGTCAGCATCACCTCCGACTCGGTGGAGGGAAAGAGCTACACCGGCGTGGTCACCAAGGTCTCGGTGGTGGGCAGTACCTCCATGGGGATCACCTCCTATCCCGCCACCATCCGCATCGACGAGACCGATGGCCTGCTCCCGGGGATGAATGTGGACGCGGAGATCGTGCTCAGCGAAGTGGAGGACGCGCTGACCATCCCCTCCGCCGCCCTGGAGCGGGGGAACCGCGTGCTGATCTCCGATACCTCCCCCAGCGCGGTCAACGCCCTGGCCGACCAGGAGGCTCCGGAGGGCTACGTCTATGTCCAGGTGGAGACCGGCGCCAGCGACGACAGCTATATTGAGATCACCTCCGGCCTCCAGGAGGGGGACAGCGTGGCCTACACCCCCGCCACGGGGGAGAGCGACGAGATGCCCTTTGGAATGCCCGGCGCCATGGGCGGGATGAATATGCCCGGCGGCGGAGGCGGCGGATTTCCCGGCGGAGACCGCGGCGGCGCTGGGGGCGGCTTTGGCGGCGCGCCCAGCCGGGGCGGGAACTTCGGGGGGCGCTGAGCATGGAGGCCCTCATCGAATTTCGCCAGGTTTGCAAGTACTACCGCATGGGTGAGGAGACGGTGGTGGCCGCCGACCACATCGATATGACCATCCAGCGGGGGGAGTTTGTCGCCATCGTGGGCCAGTCCGGCTCGGGCAAGAGCACCTGCATGAACATCATCGGCTGTCTGGACGTTCCCTCAGAGGGAGTCTACTTGCTGGACGGGCAGAATGTAGGCCAGCTCTCGGCCAAAAAGCTGGCCGCCATCCGCAACAAGATGCTGGGCTTCATCTTTCAGCAGTATAACCTCCTGCCCAAGCAGAGCATTTTGGAAAATGTGGAGGTGCCCTTGATGTACGCGGGCGTGCCCCGGGGTGAACGGCGGCGGCGGGCCATGGAGGCGCTGGAGCAGGTGGGCCTGGCCGACAAGTACCGCCACAGGCCCAGCCAGCTCTCCGGCGGCCAGCAGCAGCGGGCGTCCATCGCCAGGGCACTGGCCGGACGGCCCGCCATCATCCTGGCCGACGAGCCCACCGGCGCCCTGGACAGCCACACCGGCCGGGAGGTGCTGTCCATGCTCCAGAACGTCCACCGCCAAGGCAACACCGTCGTCCTGATCACCCACGACAACTCCATCGCCTGCGAGGCCCAGCGCATCATCCGCCTGGAGGACGGTCGGGTGGTCTATGACGGGGACCCCCACGCGCCCCAGGCCGTGGTGCGCCATCGTCCCGGCGGAGAGGAGGCGGCCCAGTGAGCATTCTGGAGACCTTCGGCCTGGCCCTGCAAAATATCTGGGCGAGCAAGGTCCGCACCCTGTTGACCATGCTGGGCATTATCATCGGCGTCACCGCCGTGATCGTCATCGTGGGGCTGGGAAACGGGATGCAGAACTATATGCGCGACTCCTTCGCCTCTCTGGGCACCAATCAGCTCACCGTGATGATCTCCGGCCGGGGCTCCTCCCGGAGCATCTCGGTGGACGAGATGTACCAGCTGGTGGAAGATCACGCCTCCCTGCTGGAGGGGCTCTCCCCCACCGTATCCGTGATGGGGCAGATCAAGGTGGACACCGAGACTCTGTCCTCCTCCGTCACCGGCGTGGGGGAGGACTATCTGGATATGAAGGGCCTCACCCTGGCCCAGGGCCGGGGGATCCAGTACGCGGACATCTCGGAGCGGCGCGCCGTGTGCGTGGTGGGGGCCTATGTGGCCCGGGAGTATTTTCAGAATAACGCGGTGGGCCAGATTCTGCGGGTCAACGGCAGGAAAGTGAGCATCGTCGGAGTCCTGGAACAGCAGGAGGAGGACATGGACGAGGGCGGGAGCGACGACTGCCTCTATCTGCCCTATTCTACCGCCTCCCGCCTCTTCTCCGGCGGACAGGTGAGCAATTACATGGTGACGGTGGCCGATGAGGACCGCATCAACGACGCCCAGACCGTCCTGGAGGACGCCCTCTACGCCGTCTTTGGCGACAGCGACTCCTACACCGTCTCCAACATGGCGGCGGCGCTGGAGACTATGAACTCCATGATCGGCATGGTCATCACGATCCTGGCCCTCATCGCCGGGATCTCCCTTCTGGTGGGGGGGATCGGCATCATGAATATCATGCTGGTCTCGGTGAGTGAGCGCACCCGGGAGATCGGCATCCGAAAGGCCCTGGGGGCGCGGGAGGGGGTCATCCTCCGGCAGTTCGTCATCGAGGCGGCCACCACCTCTGGCCTGGGCGGCCTGTTCGGCATCGCCCTGGGCTACCTGCTCTCCCGGGTGGCCACCGTGGTGATTACCAACCTCACCGAGACGGCTATCACCGTCTCTCCCTCCCTGGCGGCGGTGGCCATGGCCTCCGGCATCTCCATCGCCATCGGCGTGCTGTTTGGTTTTCTCCCCGCCCGCAAGGCGGCCCGGCTCAATCCTATCGACGCCCTGAGATACGATTAAAGGAGTGTTGCCCTATGAAACGATGGATCTCTTTCGCGCTGGCGCTGTGTCTGCTGACGGCGCTGTTCCCGCCCGTACAAGCCGCCGCCTCGGCGGACGACAGGGACGAGGTGCTGGCCTGTCTGAAGGCGCTGGACATCCTGGAGGGGGACGAGACAGGCGATCTGAAGCTGACCGCGCCGGTCACCCGCGCGGCCTTCGCCAAGCTGTTGGCGGCCACCTCCTCCTACCGGGACGACCTGGACGGCCAGGGGGCGGGCTACTCGCTCTTCACCGATGTGAAGAGCGGCCATTGGGCCGGCGGATATATCAAGCTGTGCCTGGATAACGGCTGGATGATCGGCTATACCGACGGCTCCTTCCGCCCGGACGACCCCGTCTCCCTGGAGGAGGCGTGCACCGCCGGCCTGCGGCTGTTGGGCTATGGCAGCGCCGACCTCTCCGGCCCCTTCCCCACCGCTCAGCTGAACAAGGCCGCCGCCGTGGGACTGCGGGACGGCCTCGCCGCCCAGCAAGGAGAGGAACTGGCCCGGGAGGACTGCGCGCGGCTCTTTTACAACCTGCTCACCTGCAAGACCGCCCAGGGCCAGGTCTATGCCTCCACGCTGGGCCTCCCGCTGGACAGCGACGGGGAGGTGGACTATCTGGCGGCGGTGAAGGAGGACCTGGAGGGGCCCTTCCTCAGCGGGGAGACGGCGCCCGCCCTGCCCACCACCCCCGAGGTGATCTACCTCAACGGCCAGCGGGTTTCCAACGTTCTCTGGCAGAAGGACGACGTGTACTACTACGCCCACGACTACCTGTGGGTCTACCGGGAGCCGGTCTACGGCCAGATCTCCGCTCTGAGTCCCACCGTGGCCGACCCTGAGACGGTGAGCGTCAACAACAAGACCTATACGCTGGGCGGCGACGCGGTGAAGGAACAGCTCTCCGCCCTGGGCTCCAGGGCGGTGGGCGCCAGCGTGACGCTGCTGCTGGGTATGGAGGGCGAGGTGGCCGCCGTCCGCGCCGTCAGCGGGCCCTTTGTGGCGGGGGACGCCGACACGCTGAGCTTCGCACCCCGGACGGTCTACCGGGACGGCGTGCTCTCCGACAGCGCCGCGCTGTCCCGGTACGACGTCTACTATTACAGCGCCGACGAATCCGCCCTGTGGATCTACACCGACCGGGTCTCCGGCAGGATCCAGGCGCTGACGCCCAGCCTGTCGGCCCCCACCGCCGTCACCATCTCCGGCCAGAGCTACACCCTGGCCACCGACGCCCTGTCCCGGAAGCTGTCCAGCCTCAACGGCAAGTGGACGGATCGGTTCGTCACCCTGCTCCTGGGCATGGACGGCACGGTGGTGGAGGTGCTGACTGACCAGGCGGTAGAAGCCACCTACTACGGAGTGGTGCAGTCGGCCGCCAAAACGGCGGCGGACGGCGCGGTGGAGTGGCAGGTCACCCTTCTGTGTACCGATGGCCGCCAGCACACCTTTTCCACCAGCGCCAGTCAGGACTGGGAGGCGGGCGACCTGACCCGGGTGACGGTGGACCAGGACGGGGCGGAGTTTGAGTCTCTGCGGAGGCAGTCCCTCTCCGGCGCGGTGGACGCCAACGCCTCCAAGGCGGGCAGTTACGCCTTCGCCGACAACATCCAGGTCCTGGACGTGGACGAGGACGGGGACGGCGGGGCGGTGGAGCGTTCGGAGCTGGCGGGGCTGACCCTCACCGAGAGCAACGTGCTCTACTACGCGCTGAACGACAACGACCAGGTGGAGCATCTGATCCTGCAAAACGCCACCGAGGTCCTGTGGGAGTACGGCCTGCTGACCGAGGTGGAGACCCAATCCCGCAGTTCCATGAGCTACACAAACCAGTACACCATCCTGGTCGACGGCCAGAGCCGGACCTACTCCCTCAGCAACCGGAGCTTCCCCGTCGTGGAGGGACAGGGCGTAGCGGTGCGCTTTTCCGCCGCGGGTGAGATCGTCGGGATGCGCGGCCTGACCGCGGTAGAGCTGACCGAGGTCCGGCAGTCCACCGCCACCGGCGCCGACGGCAAGAGCTATGACCTGGCCGACGAGGTGAGCGTCTGCCTGCGGGACACGGACTGGAGTTACTACCCCCTGGAGCGGGAGGACCTGAAGACCTTGAACGCCGCCGACTACGCCTTTACCGGCTACTACGACACGGCGCGGGGGAAGCTCCAGGTCATTCTGGCGCGGAAGAAATAGCGCCGGGAGGGCGCTTTGCCTCGGGACACGGAGAAAAGAGGCGGGCGCGGCTGACAGCCGCGCCCGCCTCGCGCTTTTGTCAAGGCGTGGAGATCAGAGCTGGAAGCTCCGCCCGCCCCGGTTTTCCAAATCATACCGCCCGCCCCCGCCGCATATCCAAAAGCCGCCTGACCATACTAATGTTTGTCAAACAGAAAAAAGGCAGGAGGAGTTCCTTTGATGAAAGCGACCGGCGTCGTAAGACGCATCGACGACCTGGGGCGGATCGTCATCCCCAAGGAGATCCGCCGCACCATGCGCATCCGGGAGGGCGACCCCCCACTGACAACGTTGGAACGCTGGGAACGCTTCTGCCTCGGGATGCTCAAACTGGAAAAACGGGCGGGATTTGGTACATAAAGGCGAAACCCCGCCAAGGAGCTTGTACAAGCCCTTTGGCGGGGTTTCTGACTGACGTGCTTGCTATTTTTCCAGAGTTATTATATAATTCGGCCCAACAGAACAAATCGTAATTCTTGTGAGACTGCTGACTTTTGTTTTTGCCTTGCGCAAGATAAGGAGTACATTTCTGCCTTGTTGCTGTCAATGATCTCACGCAATATATTTGTTATGACAAAGGATGTGCGGCCAAATGAAAAAACAACCAGCGCCCGCCAAAAAGCATTGGCTATTACGCTGTTTTACTTTACATCCATGCCGGTGTTGGCTTTCCTTATATATAGTTCTCATTGTTGTCTTTGCCTGCGTTTATAGCTGTCTTCAATGTTGCAATCCCCATGCGTTTTACATCCCCGCCAGCTTAACACAAGATCAAAAGTGCTCCGCGTTCCGCAAAGAAGTTAAAGATAAAACTCTCTGCGAGTTGTCTGCTCAGAATATAAGCGATTTCACTTTGTTGCGGCTTATGGATGAAGTAGCGGCGCAACCGCCAGGGGCTACGGTAGCATTTGAAGTGAACCACAATGGGCAGCTTAACGCGCAAGTCCCGGCAGATTCTCCAAGTCCCTCTAACATAACTACTAACATGATTACAATCACCGATAGTGCATCGACGCTTGATACATACGATAATAAAATTATCATGTGGGCGGGAGACGATCGTGCGTCTCATCCATTAGGTAACGCGTGGGCCGCATATTATACCGAACTGCTCCTGACAAACGGCTATGATGTCTACAGTATCACCAGCAGTCAGGAAGTTCCCGCACTTGTGCGGTATGGGGAAAGTCGCTTCCCTCTCGCCAAGTATCAGTTGTTGATGGTAAAGGTGAAAAATAGGGATCCAGACATGAAAGACTTAACTCTTGCGCTTTTCTTTGATTTCAATGCCTTTCATGCTTTATGGCCGACGGATCCTTCAACGCCAGATACCCATGATACAACCGTAAGAGATTTTTATAATATCCTTCCGCACTGCTTAAATCACTTAGATGACGCATGGGAGGCAATCGAGACGTCCTTAAATCCTCCCATCGGTTTTTGCGATTTTCTCTATTTTAGCATCATTACGATCACCACCACTGGTTACGGGGATATCTTGCCCAATACCACTTACGTCAGATGCCTTGTCTCATTGGAGATTTTGCTTGGAACAATTATATTTGGGCTGTTTTTGGGAAGTCTCACAGACAAGGTACTTCGTGCTAAAGGGAACGACAGTTAGCCGCTCCCCTGAAGCCTGTAGCCGAGGATGAAGGATCCCTAGAACAGGGTTTGGATACACAAGCAAGCACGCCCTCAGAAACAGAGGAAAATGAGCAGTAAATGGCACGCGACCGCGGCTGTCTCACAATGACGGGAGACAGCCGCGGTTTCTTCTTCTGGGAGTCTTGCAAACTGTTTGGGCCATGGCTCCTTTAAAACAGAATTACCGCAAAAAGAAAAAGCAAATAAATGCGGCGGCTTGGGTGTCGACAAAGGCGCAGGAAGAGGCTCGGCAGATGCTTGTCCCGCAGACGCTTGGCGTGAGGGATAGCCGCGTCATCTTGAGCAAGTGGTCCGGCAAGGGCCTTGGCCATCTGTTGCTGACAGGGGCGGGCCGGGGGATGGTCGCGCGGGGTGGCGTTGACTTTTCTTTGCTGGCACGGTATCATAGAGCCATCCGCGGTGAGGGGGTGATGGGGTGAGTCGGGTTTTGGTCATTGACGACGATGTGCACATTGGGGATATTTTGGAAGAACTGCTGACGCGGGAGGGCCACGCCGTCTCCCGGGCTTATTCGGGCACCGAGGCGCTGTTGGCGCTGGACGCGGCGCGGCCGGATCTGGCGCTGCTGGATCTGATGCTGCCGGGGCTGTCCGGGGAACAGGTGTTGCCCAAGCTCCGGGGGATCCCCGTCATCGTTCTGTCCGCCAAGGCGGACGTGGACAGCAAGGTGTCCCTCCTGCTCTCCGGCGCGGCGGACTACGTCACCAAGCCCTTCGACAGCCGGGAGCTGCTGGCCCGGGTGGCCGCCGCCCTGCGGAGATCCGCCCCGGCGGAGGACGCCCCCCTGACCTGGGGCCCCATCCGCCTGGACCCCACCGCCCGGCAGGCGTCCGTGGAGGGGAGACAACTGCGCCTGACCCGCACGGAGTACACCATCCTCCGCCTGCTCATGGCCAATCCCGCCCAGGTGGTCACCAAGTCCCTTCTGCTGGAGCGGGTGGCCGACGACACCCCCGACTGCACCGAGAACTCCCTCAAGACCCACGTGAGCAATCTGCGGAAAAAGCTCCGGGACGCCGGGGCGGGGGACCCCATCCAGGCGGTGTGGGGCATCGGGTTCAAACTGCGGGAAAACCTTGACGAAATCTGAACGATTTTCTTGACCGTTTTCTTGACCGTTTCCTGTTACCATGGGGCCATCCGAGCAAAGGAGGTCCAAATCATGACGCCTGTATTGACCACCAGCGGCCTGACCAAGCGGTACGGCAGATCCGCCGCCCTGGACGGCCTCACCATGACGGTGCCCCGAGGGGCCATCTACGGCTTCGTGGGGCGCAACGGCGCGGGCAAGACCACCCTCATCCGGGTCATCTGCGGCCTGCAAGCCCCCACCGCCGGCGAATACGCCCTCTACGGCGTGGACAGCCGGGACCGAAAGATCGCCAAGTCCCGCCGACGGATGGGCGCGGTGGTGGAGACCCCGTCCATCTACCTGGATATGTCCGCCGCGGACAACCTGAAACAGCAGTACCGCATCCTGGGCCTGCCCGACTTCACCGGCGTGCCGGAGCTGTTGGAACTGGTGGGCCTGGAGGACACGGGGCGAAAGAAGGCCCGCAACTTCTCCCTGGGCATGAAACAGCGGCTGGGCATCGCCGTGGCCCTGGCCGGGGACCCGGACTTCCTGGTGCTGGACGAGCCCATCAACGGCCTGGACCCCCAGGGCATCATCGAGATCCGGGAACTGATTTTGAAGCTGAACCGGGAGCGGCAGATCACCGTGCTCATCTCCAGCCACATCCTGGACGAGCTGTCCCGGCTCGCCACCCACTACGGCTTCATCGACCACGGCCGCATGGTGCGGGAGATGAGCGCGGAGGAACTGGAGACCGCCGCCCGGAAGTGTATGCGCCTCACCGTGTCCGACACGGCGGCCCTGGCCCTGGTGCTGGACGGCATGGGGGCGGCGTACAAGATCCTCTCCGACCACCAGGCCGACGTGTACGCCAAGCTGAACGTGACCCAGCTTACCCTAGCCCTGGCGGAGCGGGGCTGTGAGGTGCGCTCCATCGAGGAGCGGGACGAGAGCCTGGAGAGCTTCTTCATCAACCTGGTGGGGGGTGGCCGGGATGTGTAACCTCCTGTCCGCCGGACTCATGCGTCTGCGAAAGGCGCCGGCGTTCTGGCTGTGCGCCCTGGGGACCTTTCTGGTCGCCCTGGCCCACATCTACCAGGGGAGCCAGTCGGTGGCCGCCATGGGGGCGTCCGGGTACGCCGTGGGCCTGGAGCGCGTCTACTTTGAGCTGGCCCCCTACCTGGGGGCGGTCATCGCCGTCTTCGTCAGCCTGTTTTTGGGCACGGAGTACGCAGGCGGCGCCATCCGCAACAAGCTGGTGGTGGGCTTCTCCCGCCGGACGGTGTATCTGTCCCACTTCCTCACCTGCGCCCTGGCCGGGCTGTGCTTCGCCGGGCTGTGGCTGTTGGGCGGCCTGCCGGGCCTGCTGTGGGGCGGCGGCTTCCGCCTGGCGCCGGCGGAGCTGGCGGGCTACCTCCTGGCGGCCCTGGCGCTCAGCGTCTCTTTCGCCGCCATTTTCACCCTGGTGGGCACTCTCTGCCGGAACAGGGCCGTGACGGTGGTGCTGGCCCTGCTTTTGTGGACGGCACTCATCCTGGCGGCCAGCGCCCTCAACGACCGGCTGAGCGAGCCGGAGTTCAGCGGCGGCATGGCCATGATCGACGGCGCGTTCGTCCTGACGCCTGACACGCCCAACCCCCTGTACCTCTCCGGCCCGGCCCGGACCGCCGCCCGGTGGCTGTTCCGCCTGCTGCCCACCGGGCAGGCCATCGCCATGACCGACGCCCACCTGGAGGCCCCCGCTCTGTGCGCGGCCCTGTCCCTCCTGCTGGCCGGGGCCGTGACCATGGTTGGCCTGGCCCTGTTCCGGCGGAAGGACTTGAAGTGAGGGGGCGAGGGGATGAAGGACCTTCTTTGCGCCGAACTGATCCGCCTGCGGCGGAGCCCCGGCCTGTGGGCGGCGGCCGTGCTGTCCCTGGCCTTCTCTGTGTCCATGCTGTTTTCCTGGCGCCGCTCCAACCAGATGTTCCTCGCCATGGGCGACGAGAGCCGCATCCTCCACACGGAGGACTTCCTGTTCTGCCACGCCAGGTATCTGAGCTATCTCATCGCCGGGTTTGGCGCTTTGTACCTGGGGGCGGAGTTCTCCAGCGGTGGGGTGCGAAATAAGATCGCCCGGGGCGTTTCCCGGACGAGGGTGTACCTGTCCCACCTGATCGCCGTGGCGCTGGGCGGGTCTGTGGTCTGCGCCGTTCCCCCGGCGGTGAGCTTGATGGTGGGACTGCCCCTCTACGGCCCGCCCACCGTGGGCGCGGGCACGATCCTGGCCGCTCTCGCCGGGACGCTGGTCACCGCCCTGGCCCTGTCCGCCCTGTTTACCGCCATCGTCACGGCCCTGGGCGGCAGGGCGGCGGCTGTCGTCCCCTGCGCGGCCCTGGCGCTGGCGGACTATATGGCCGCCAGCGAGATCAAACTCTACCTGCTCCGGTGCGAACAGCTGCCCGGGGCGGACGCCCGCTGGTACGGCCTGTGCCGTCTGCTGTACGATCTTCTGCCCGCCGGCCAGCTGGCCCAATACGCCGCCCTGGAGACGGGGGATCTCCCCGCCATGGTCGGGTACGCCCTGGCGCTGGCCGCCCTGTCCGCCGCCGTGGGGCCGGCCCTGTTTCGGCGGCAGGAGTTGAGATAAGGAGGCGAGAGAGTGAAAAGTCTGTTATCCTCGTATGTTTCCCGGCTTGGGAAGAGCCGGGTGTTCTGGCTCTGCGCCGCGGCCATGGCGGCCCTGGCCGTCCGGCGGGGCGCGGCGGAATTTCGCGTCTTCGGCCAGCCCCTCATGGACCGCTGGTCGCTCACCCTGTTTGGCGATGTACAATACCAGCTGCCCTGCATCCTTGCCATCTTTGCCGCCCTGTTCCTGGGCGGGGAGTACACCGGCGGCGCGGTACGCAACAAGCTGATCGTGGGTCGCGCCCGGTGGGGGGTGTATTGCTCCGCGCTCCTCACCGTGTCGGCGGTGGCGGTGTCGCTGGCCCTGCTCTATACCGGCGTGACGGCGGGCCTGTGCCGGCTGGCCCACGGCCCCATGCCGGACCCCTCCCAAGTGCCGGTCTACCTGGCGGCGGTGTTGTTGGTGTGTGTCGCCTGGAGCGCCTTGTTCACCGCCGTGGGGCTGAACTGCACCCGGCCCGCCGTCTCCGTGGTGGTCTGCCTGGCCGTGGTGGGGGTCACCTTTGTGGCCTGCGCCCGCTTTTTCGCCGCGGATATCATCCTCCACAACAACGGCCCGGAGACGGCCCTCTCCCGGTTCTTCTATAATCTGCTGCCCATCGGCCAGGGGAACCAACTGCGGATCATCGGCGCCAATAACCTGAGCGATCCGCCGGAGACCCTGATGCCCTATTCGGCGCTGTTCATCGCCCTGACCACCGCCGCGGGCCTGACGCTGTTCCGGCGAAAAAATTTGAAGTAAGACGCAAAAAGCCGCCCCACCCGGGGCGGCCATGCGCTTTATTTGGACAGCTTATAGAGCATATACTGGTTCAGGCTCACGCCCTCCAGCTTCGCGGCCTCCTTCAGCGATTTGTGGAGACTGCGGGGGATACGCAGGACCAAGCGCCCGCTGTACTCCTCCAACTGCCGTTTGTACTCCTCCAGCGTGACGGTAGACCCGTCGTCCATCGCCTCCGCCTCGGCCAGAGAAGCCTCCTCCTCCGGCGTCAGCGTCTCCGGCTCCTGGGCGCCGATCTCCGCGAATCTGCGCTCGATCTCCCCGGGCGTCAACTCCCGTTTCATAGCGTACCTCCTCAATACTGGATGTTTGTCCGTGTGTTGATCTCAATGACCGTGATGACGATCTCGCCTTTGATCCACTCGAAGACGATGCGATAGTGGGGGATCTTGTAGCGGAACAGGTTTTTCTTCCCCGCCAGGGGCTTGATGTCGCCCTCCAGCCGGGACAGCTGGTCCAGCGCCCTGAGTAGTTTGCGCCTTGTGTTTTCGTCTACACCGGCCAGATACTTCTGCGGCTGTTTTTTCAGGCGAAGCTCCATGGTCTTCCCCCTTCCCTCCTCTGATAGTATCATATCCAGTACTATATGTCAACTGCTTTTGAGGTGATCCTATGCTCCCTTGGTTGCTCTGTCTGGCGCTGTTGGTTGCGGCGGTCGCCCTCTGGGTGAAGACGCGGCTGCTTCGGCGCGCCTTTGATGAGTTGGCGGAGGGCCTGGCAGAACGGCTGGACGAGGACACCAACACCCTGCTGACCCTCCCCACCCGGGACCCCCACGCCCGGGCGCTGGCCGCCGCGCTGAACCGACAGCTCCGGCAGCTCCGGGCCCAGCGGCGGCGGTATCAGAGCGGGGACCGGGAGTTGAAAGAGGCGGTCACCAACATCTCCCACGATTTGCGGACGCCCCTCACCGCCGTCCGGGGTTATCTGGACTTGCTGGGCCGGGAGGACCTGTCCCCGGCGGCCCGGCGGTATCTGGCGCTGATCGGCGACCGGGCGGAGGCCATGACCCGCCTCACCGAGGAGCTGTTTCGCTACTCGGTGATCCAGTCCGCGGAGGGGCTGACCCTAGAGCCGGTGGACCTCCGCGCGGCCATAGAGGAGGCCGCCGCCGGGTTCTACGCCGCCCTGACGGCCCGGGGCATCCAGCCGGTCATCACCCTGCCCGACGTCCCGGTGGTGCGGCTGGCGGACCGGGCGGCCCTGGCCCGGGTGCTGGGGAACATCCTGAGCAACGCCCTGAAATACAGCGCCGGGGACCTGGAGATCGTTTTGACAGAGGACGGCGAGGCGCGCTTCACCAACACCGCCCCCGACCTGGACGAGGTGGCCGTGGGCCGCCTGTTCGACCGCTTCTTCACCGTAGAAGCCGCCCACCCCTCCACCGGCCTTGGCCTCTCCATCGCCAAAGCCCTGGCCGAACAAATGGCCGCCACCATCGGCGCGGAGTACAACAACACCCGCCTCACCGTATGGGTACAGTTCAGCGCAACGTGAGAGCGCAAATTCCCCAGCAGATCCAGTAGCACCGCCGAACGAACAAAACCAATCCAAGCAGATGAGCGGCATGAACCGTCAAGGGCACCGTGCAACTCCGCGGCGTGGAGATTGAATTAATGGGCAAAAAGAATGGAGAATGATTATCGCTACTACATTTCCAAAGGATAGGGGGAGGCAAATATCGCAAGCCCAAGGGATGGGGTGTGAAAACTTTGAACATATTGGAAGCGCCCTGGACAGGAAGCCAGTAAGGGGGTGCGGCGGCAAGTTGTCGGAGTGGCGGTTGTGGGCGGCAAGCTGTTTCTCAAAGTCGGCCAGGGAGTAGAAAGAGTGGCGGGAGTAAAAGCGTTTCTGGTCCTCCCGGTGGCTGCGCTCCACCTTCCC
>CANQMK010000003.1 GCA_947624895.1 uncultured Oscillospiraceae bacterium
CACAGCGTTGTTAGGTCTACCTGCGCCAGGTCGGCCCCGTCGGGGGTGATGGCCACATACTCACACCCCGCCCCACAGCCCCGGAGGCGCTTGATGACGCAGGGGCCCTGGGAGAGGTCCACATTGAAGTGGAAGAAGTTCACCTCGGGACGCTCCAGGAGGGCGGCGGCCAGCTTCTCGTACTCCGCCTCGATGGCGGGCACGTCCTCCGCCCGGAGGGCCCAGGGCTTGTCCGGCTCGGACACCACCGGCTCGATGGACACGTGCCGGAAGCCCAGGTCGGCGTAGTGGAGCACGTCGGCGGCAAAGTCCAGGTTCTCCCGGGTGAAGGTGCCCCGGACGTAGTAGTCCTTGGGGCCCCGCTGGGAGACCAGCTTCTGAAACTTGGGGACGATCACGTCATAGCTCCCCTGCCCTCCCGGCGTGGGACGCATACGGTCGTTCACCTCCCGGCGGCCATCCAGGGAGAGGACCACGTTGGACATCTCCCGGTTGAGGTAGTCGATGGTCTCGTCGTCCAGGAGGACGCCGTTGGTGGTGAGGGTGAAGCGGAAGTTCTTGTCGTGGGTCTTCTCCACGCTCCGGGCGTACTCCACCGTCCGCCGCACCGTGTCCATGGCCATCAGCGGCTCCCCGCCGAAGAAGTCCACCTCCAAATTCCGTCGTTTGCCGGACTTCTCTATGACGAAGTCGATGGCCCGCTGGGCGGTCTCGAAGGACATGGTCATGCGCTTGCCGGTGCCGAAGTCCCCGGTGGAGGCGAAGCAGTAGCGACAGCGGAGGTTGCAGTCGTGGGAGACGTGGAGGCACAGGGCCTTGATGGGGGGCTCCTCCCCCAGGTAGGCCATGGCGGGGGCGTTGATGTAGTCGTCCCGGGTGAACAGGAGGCCCTGGTCGTAAAGGGCCTTTAGCTCCTCCCAGGCGGGGCCGGCCCTCTGGGGCTTCTGGGAGAAGTCGGGGTCCTGTCCCTGGGCGGCGATCAGGGCGTTGAGGGCGTCGTAGGCGGTCCGGTCCAGCACGTGGACCGCGCCGCTGTTCACGTCCACGGCGATGTAGACGCCCAGGGCTTCAAAGGTGTGTACCATTTCGTTCGTTCCTTTCTCGGCGTCGGCAAGGAAAAGGGGTGGGCGCGGGCCCACCCCTTTTCATCCTCCGCCTGGTTCAGCGGTTCTCGCTGTTCTCACACTTCTGGTTGGCCACCGTGCAGGAGGTCTTGCAGGCGGACTGGCAAGACGTCTGGCACTCGCCGCAGCCGCCGTGGGCCGCGCTCTTTTTCAGGGTGGCGCCGTTCAAGGTGCGGATATGCTCCATTGGATCTCCCTCCCTATCTTCCTGAGTTGAGAAGGATTATACCACACCTGTTTGAAAATTTCAATCACTTTCGCCTTTTTTTCTTGGGCCGTGCGCCAAAAAGCCCCGCCAGGGCCCCGCCGCACAGGCATCCGCAGACCAGGGGCAGGCCCCGCTCCTCGATGGCGGCGGCGCGGTAGAGCAGCAGGCCCGCCGTCAGCAGGATCAGAAAGAGGACCGCCCCGGTGAGGAGGCCCACGATCAGGCTCCGGCCCTTGCACCGGCTCACCGCCACCGTCCCCCCCGTCAGGCTCCCCAGCACGCAGGCGCACACGCTGAGGGCGCCGGTGTGGTCCTGGCTCAGGTGGCCGCCGGAGATGAGCACGGCGCAGACAAAGAGGAACAGCAGGCCCACCAGCGCCCCGATCCCGGCGCCGATGAGCACCTGGGTCATGCACCGCAGGGCCCAGGCCCCCTGCTCCTCGTCTGTTTTCCTCATAAAAGCACCCTCCCCTCACGTCTTTGAGAAAAGACTATGAGGGGAGGGACAGGTCCATGCCTGATTTTTTACTTGGTCTCCTCGGAGAACTGGGTCCCCTTGGAGGAGACGGCCCACTTGGTGAACTCAATGCGGACCCGGTCGGCCCCCGTCTCGATGACGATGGTGTTCTCCTTCACCGCGCAGATGGTGCCGATGATGCCGCCGATGGTGGTGATCTCATCCCCCACCGCCAGGCTGGAGCGCATGGCGGCGGCCTCCTTCTTGCGCTTGTTCTCCGGGCGGATGAGCATAAAGTACATCAAGACCAGCATCAGGACCAGAGGCAGTATCATTCCCATGGATCCAATTCCCTCCTCGTGTAGTTTCCGTGACTTGTACATTATAGCGGCTTTTCCGGTCTTTGGCAAGCCTTTTTTATTCCTCCAGCCGCCCGTCCAGCTTTTCGGCGTATTCCCGCCGGAAGGCGTCGAAGTTCCCCTCGTCCAGGGCCTGACGGATCCGGGCCATGAGGGTGTTGTAAAAATAGAGGTTGTGCTGGACGGCCAGGCGCATGGCCAGCATCTCCCCGGCCACGAAGAGGTGGCGCAGGTAGGCCCGGGAGAACCGGCGGCACGCGGGGCAGTCGCAGGCGGGGTCGATGGGACCCTCGTCGGTCTTGTAGCGCTCGTTTTTGATGTTGATCCACCCGCCCCAGGTGTAGAGCTTGCCGTGGCGGGCGTTCCGGGCGGGCATGACGCAGTCGAAGAAGTCCACCCCCCGCCAGACCGCCTCGAGGATGTTGCCGGGGGTGCCCACCCCCATGAGGTAGCGGGGCTTGTCCACCGGCATATGGGGCTCCACCGCGTCGATGATGTCATACATGGTCTGGGTGGGCTCCCCCACCGCCAGGCCGCCGATGGCGTAGCCGTCGCAGTCCAGCTTGGCGATCTCCTTCATATGCCAGACCCGGAGATCGGGGTAGGTGCCCCCCTGGTCGATGCCAAAGAGCTGCTGGCCGGGGTTGACGCAGTCGGGCCGGGCGCAGAGCGCGTCGTGCTTGGCCTTGCACCGCTCCAGCCAGCGCAGGGTCCGCTCGCAGGAGGCCTTCACGTATTCATAGGGGGATGGGTTCTCCACGCACTCGTCAAAGGCCATGGCCACGTCGCTGCCCAGGTTGGACTGGATGGTCATGGACTCCTCCGGGCCCATGAAGACCCGGCGGCCATCGATGTGGCTGGCGAAGGTGACCCCCTCCTCCCGAATGTCCCGCAGCTGGGCCAGGGAGAAGACCTGGAACCCGCCGGAGTCGGTGAGGATGGGGCCGTCCCAGCCCATGAATTTGTGGAGTCCGCCCATCTGCCGGACCACCTCGTCCCCCGGGCGGAGGTGGAGGTGGTAGGTGTTGGACAGCTCGATCTGACAGCCCAGCTCCACCAGGTCCGGGGCGGACACCGCCCCCTTGATGGCCCCCTGGGTGCCCACATTCATAAAGACCGGGGTCTGGGCGGTCCCGTGGGGACAGGTGAATACCCCCCGCCGGGCCCGGCCCTGGGTGCTCAGCAGTTCAAACATAGCCCTCTCCTCTTAGTAGATGAACATGGCGTCCCCGATATTCACGGGAAGCGTGAACTGGGTAAATATCCACCCACATTGTATCGAAGAAAGGCGTGGCAGTCAAGACCGCCACGCCTCCTTCTTCAAATACTTTCCTTAGCGGTCCGACCGGCAGGCCGGATGCCCGCTGTGTCGAGGATAGCCTCCTCCAACAGCTTCGAGCAATTCAGCCCCCGCTCTTGGGCAAGCTCCCGGACCCATGCCGGAATGGTTACATTGGTCTTTACCCGCCGATTGTCCAGTTCATCCCGGACGATGCTTGGGAAAATCGTTACCGGGCAGACCAAGAAACCGTCTGCCGTTTCAGGGTCGACCTCCAGAACGGCCGAGGGTTCAGGAACGGGGTCGCCGTCCTGCTCCAGCCCGTAGATGTGGAGGCCGAGGGCGTCCTGGGCGTTTTTCTGTGCCTCTGCCAGCGTTTCCCCGTAGCTCGTGCAGCCCGGCAGATCGGGAAAATACACGCCGAAAGCAGTACCCTCGGCAGGCTCAAATACGCCCTGGTAAGTGAGTTTCTTCAACATACTGACTCCTCCTTGTCGGATTGCAGGACCGGAGCTCATTTGAGCCCCGCCTGCTTCATGATACTGTTCAATGTCCCTTTTGGGATGTCGCCACCGTGAGAGGGGACCGTCACCTTCCCCGGCTTGGTCGGATGCCGGAGCTGAATATGCGACCCCTTGGTTCGGTTGTCGATCTCCTGCCATCCATCATTGTGCAGGATTCTCAAGACCTCTCGCACGGTCATGGTGTACACCTTCTTTCTTTGTAACTTTATTATACTCCTATTTTATGCGTATGTCAATAGAAAAATACGCATATTTTAGGAGTATGCACACCGCAAAAAGAGAGCCGGGGCCTCCCCGGCTCTCTCTGCTGGTTACTCGGTTGTCAAGGTCCTCTGCCGCCGCACGTCCTCTGCGGCATAGATGGCATCCACAACCCTGCAATCCCCTTCCAGGGCGTTCAGGGCTTCCTCCACCCCTTTGATGTAGTCCCAGATGGCGTAGAACGTGCAGATCGCCATATCGGCCCTCTCCCGTTCCTCTGGCGCCACCTCCAGGTCCAGGTACATCCCCTCATAGGCGTTCATGAGGGCCTGCGCCGTCTGCACCTTCTGGATGGCCTCACTCAAATTCTGGTTCATGGCTCTATCTCCTTTTGTGTAGTATTGGCGCTCTCGCACCGGAGTAAGAGCCTCAAAATTATCAGTTGCGAGGGTGGGGAGCTTTACGGTCCCGTGCGAGCGTCCGGGCAGTTTACCCTTTTTGCTTCCCGCACCTCTATTGTACAGCATCCCTTACTTTGTTGCACCACCAACAAAACGCCCCAGGATTTCCTCGGCCTCGTCATGGCGTCCGTCAAGGCACATCTCGAAGATGTACAGGCTGTCCCGCACCGACATGACCGGGGCCGGGAGCGTGTCCTGGTGGATCGTGTCCAGGTACAGCTCCTCCATCTCGTGAGTTCCAAGACCGGAGGCCGTGACAGCTTCCTTCGCCCTTTTGGCGGTGTTCCTGTTCACCGCAGGCCCGGAGCCCGTGCCGTTCAGATCAAAGTAGAACGACAGCATCAGGGCCTTCAGCTCGTCCGTCCTGGCGCCCTCTTCCCGAAGTGCGGCTGCCATGAGGTACAGATCCTCTCCGCAACAGCCAAGCTGGCCGCTTTGGAGATGCTGGTTGTACCTGGCGGCGTATTCCTCGTAACTGCCGATTTTATCTGTCGTCATGTCGGTGTCCTCCGTATCAAACAGGGGGCGTTCCGTACCAAAACGCCTCCCATGCGTGATTATACCACCCTGTTCCGTTATTGTGAAGCCTGAAAGCGTACCAGAATCTCCAGAAACGGCGCAGAACGTTTCTTTTTCTTCTCCGTGGGTGTGAGGGTGTCCAGCGGTAAAATCGCCGTGGCGGGGCTCTACGGTGGCTTTACGCAGGCCGTTCAAAATAGCCTCTTCCGACGGGGTGAACCTGAGGGTGGCGGACTTGTTTCCCCTGAGCCTCACCGTCAACTCTCCAATCTCCGGCCACTGGAATGTCAACTTCTCTTCGCTCATGTCTCAGCCTTTTTCCCGTCACTGCAAAAGTCGTCGGGTTCCTTTGCTTTGGGGGACAGCGGGCTCTCGAAGCAGAAACGCCGCTCCTCATTCTTGAAGGACGGGTGCTTCAGATAATACTCACACTCCCGGCAATAGACCCCGCCGGCAGCATGGACGGGGTCAACAGCGGGTTCGAGCTCTATGCTCTGGTCTATCTCCGCCGCAATATGCAACGGGCAGGCAGTGTCATCCGTGATAAAACCGAAGGACTTCTTGAGGGACTCCCTACTCACCAGGTCGGTCATCAGCTATCGCTCCTTTCGCATTATCCCTGGCCGCAGATCGGAACATCATCAGCAGCATCTCAGACACCGGACGGCTCCTGTCCGACCGATGCGCCTTTTTCACGCAAGTCAGGAAGTCGCCGGCAGGGCAATAGACGCCGACCCACCACGGTATCGTGGCCCCAATCTGCTCGTAAACCTCCTGCGGCATGACGTAGTAGTTGAAGTCGCCGATGAAGTTGTGCCCGTTCTTGCTGTGATAGTCCTCCACGGATGACTTGACCTCAAAGCAGTAGAAGTCTCCCTTTTCGATGCCGGACACGGTGTTGTTCAGTGGCTTGAACCTCATATAGTCCACACGGATCTGGTGCTCGGTGCC
Organism: uncultured Oscillospiraceae bacterium; assembly: GCA_947624895.1. Classification (GTDB taxonomy): domain Bacteria; phylum Bacillota; class Clostridia; order Oscillospirales; family Oscillospiraceae; genus MGBC124762. The sequence continues at coordinate 6,084 of CANQMK010000003.1, forward strand.
GTAGTCGAAGGTCACTTCCCTGGCGATGTATATTCTGGGGTCTCGGTGCGGGTTCAGATGCCGCTCCAGCATTTCCGAGAGTTGCTTCGTCGTTTCCGCCCTACCCATGAGCTCCGTCCTCCTTCTTTGCGGTGGCCACTGCGGCGATCCGCTCTATTGCCATCCTCCTGTACTGAGGGTTGATCTCTACGCCCACAAAGTCCCTTCCAAGCCTCTTTGCTACTGCGCCGGTCGTTCCGCTGCCGGAAAATGGGTCAAGGACGACTCCGCCCTCAGGACATCCCGCCAGGATGCAGGGCTCTACCAGCTTTTCGGGAAACACGGCAAAGTGCTCGCTCCTATACCCGCCGGTGGTAATCGACCAGACATCACGCTTGTTCCGCCGGTCCCCAAAGCGTGGGCGGACCGTTTTCATCGCCCTTCCGTTTCTCCCTGGTTGCTTAAATGATCCCATCTGGGCCTCTATATCTTGCCTCAGCCGCTTCACCGTGGATACAGACATCGGTTCGCTGATCGCCTCTGCGTCAAAGTAGTATTTCGGGCTCTTGGAGAGTAGGAAGATGTACTCGTGGCTCCGAGTGCATCTATCCTTTACGCTCTCAGGCATGGTGTTCGGCTTGGACCAGATGATGTCCTGCCGCAGATACCACCCATCCGCTCTGAGTGCAAACGCCAGCATCCACGGTATTCCGATTATGTCCTTCCGCTTATACCCCTTCGGTACGCTCTTCGCCGTGTGCCCATGCGAGTTTCTGGTGTTCGTCGGCGCCTGGGAACCAGAGCTCGTAGCGTAGCTGTCCCCGATGTTGACCCAAAGTGTTCCATCGTGGCGCAGGACCCGGTAAACCTCCCGGAAGACTTCCAGCAGATCGGCTATGTACTCTTCCGGCGTCCCCTCCATGCCTATCTGTCCGGCCACCTTGTAGTTCCTCAGGTTGTAGTACGGAGGCGATGTCACGCAGGTGTTGATGCTCTCGCTCTCCAGATCTTTCAGCCTGTCGGCGGCATCCCCGTACAAAATCTTCACATCATCGCCCCCTTGGCGTCTCTGCCATATCGTACTTCTCCGAGATTCTGGCCTTGTAGCAACGGTCTGACTCGCCCGTCTCCCTGCGTAGGCCCCACATTTCACCGAACCTGTCGAGTTCGGCACCGGTCACAATGGCGGGGAACAGTCTTTTTTTGATGGCTCTCGTCATCCGACGTGCCTGGGCCGAGTAATTCTTTGCAAATCTATACGCCGGCGGACACTTTATCCTCAGCCACAGCATCCGCAACATAATCCGTGCCCTCAGGCGCAACGATCTGAGCAACCACATTACCACCACTCCGGCTTCATAAAGCCGATGACAGGAGCCAGCGGCAGGGTAGCTCCGTACTTCACCGCCAGGGCCTTGAGGACACTCTCGCCTACCGCAAAGCTGTCACAGACACACTTTGCGGTGGCTTCTCCCCTCTTGTTTCTGACCATGACGGTGTCGCCCTCCTTCAGTTTCTTTCCTTCCGGCACCGAGAACAGGTAGTGGCCGTTGTCGCCGAAGTGCTTCACGACTACGACTGTTTCCATTTGTTCTGCGCCTTCTCTCATCAGAGCGGAGATGGCAACCGTGCAGGCGCAGTAAAGCTCCCTGCTCTCATTACTCAGGTTTCCGTATGAGGGCTCTTTGCCGTCGTGGCCCAGGTTGAGCAACATAGAGCACCGACATCTTTCCAAAACTTCTTTGGCCTCACTGTAATCCATGCTTCTTCTCCTCCTTGTGGACGGGGTCATCTTTTCCAAGAACGGGGTACTCTACCTCGCCCCCCTTTTTGATGACTACCCTATATTTTTTGTTGATCCCCCGCTTGGAGCGGTTCGCCAGTGCGTAGAAGCTATCCATGCTGGCGCATCCCAGGGCCTTCTTGCACTCTTTGGCATTTCCTTCGGCCAACAGCTCTCCGCTGTATCGGTCGTAGACTGCATAGTAGTTCATTGGTTCTCCTCGATCATGTCCAGCGGCACCAGCCGTCTCTTGTTGTCCGCATAGTAGACCACTGCGAACTTTTCCGGCGTGTCGCTGTACGTCCTGAAGTGTGGCGCAGCATACGGGCCGTCTTCATACTCGGCGTTCAGCTTCACGCACATCGTCGTGGTGCCGACATACACCCCAGAAAAGGTAGCCTTCTTCACCACGAAGCGGTCGCAGATATGGTAGTCCTCCACATCAGTGCCCTCAGTGGCCCCGGCCGACCAGTAGACGCAGGACGGGAAGCCACTCTCCGTATCCTTCCCGTCCAGCACCTCGAAGTGGTTCCCCGATCGCTTGATGTAGCCAGTGCATCGGACCCAGTCTCCCAGCTTCATTTGGTCACCCCCTTCTTCGCTTCACCTTCCCTGGAGCTTTCGCTCCAGGGATTACTCGGAGTCATGAGCGGCAATATCAAAGCCCGGCGCAAACCCACACGAATAGTAGGCGCCGGTGGCGTCCGCACTCCCGTCGGTGAACACACGGCAGAAGCTGCCCGCGTCCGCCGCAACGACCGAGCGGAGCCACCAAGGATAGGTCCCCTCATCGCCCAGCTCCTTGATGCGATCACGCTCCCTCTTGAAAATCTCCATCTGGAAGCTGTCAGGCTCGTCGTTCCACCACCGGCCGTTGGAGGGGCCGAAGACATCCGTGGCAGAGGGGAGCCACATCGGATCGGCGTACTCCACCTTCTCGCCGTCGATGACCTCACACAGCTTCCGGGGAACCATGAGCTCCCGCCACTCAGGGGCGATATTGGGCAGGATGTCCTCCAGAACGTGCTTGCGGGCCTTGCTCTTGTAGTAGCCCGTCTTGTTGGTGTTCTCGTCGTTCATCACGCCCTGATCCCAGCAGTCCTTGAAGACAAACCGGGCCATCGTGGGCGTCACATGGCCGCAGGCAACGGTGACGAAGCCTCCGTCGACCAGTGGCACGTCGATCTCAGAACGGATGGGCAGAACCTTGTCCAGCTCCCCCATCTCCATCGCCCTGCTCAGGATGTCGGGGGTGATGGTGCGCTGGATAACCCGCCGGATGGTGGCCGTTCCGGCGGTGCTCTCCTCAGGCTCCATCACGTCCTCCTCGTCGCACTCGGCATAGGGGTCAAAGGGCTCGCCCATATCCATGTTGACGCACTGGATGAGCGGACGGTCACCGAACAGGGTTTTTACCACCTCCAGGTCGACAGCTTCGACGCCGGTGGCCTCAAAGCTCGTCTCCTCTGCGGTCTGCTTGATTTTGATGTCAGCCATGATATTTTCCTCCTGTTATCACTGATGATGTCGCAAAATAGCCGGTCGGCTATCCTGTGCCTATAAAAACAGCCGCCTACATCCCCTGGGGCTCTGTCAGATGAGGGATTGATTGACGGCGATGCCGTGGCTTGACCTACACAGGTCTTTCACGGCCGCTTTCGGGCTGATCTACGGTTTCAGGGACATTTTCCTCGCCTTTGGTGGCCTTCGCTCCCTTGAACAGTTCAGCCAGGGCTTTGTATTCCTCCGGGGTGATGTACCCCCTACGCCGTTGCTGCTTCCAGTAGTCCATGATCTCGTCGTAGCGCCCCTTCAGGGCGGCGTACTCATCGTAAAGAAGGTTGAGCTGCCGGCACACATCCTCAAGCTCCGACCGCTTCTCGCCGAAGTTCTTCGCCAGCTCAATACTCGGAGCTCGGCCGATATGGGCGGATCCACAGACACAGCACATCTTCGGGGCCTTGCCCTGTACAGCGAAAGCGGCGCCGCAGTCAAGGCATATCCACTTTTGCTGGCGTCCTCTCGCCATTTCTACACCCCCTTAGTTCTCCACTTCGGTGAACTCTGTGCCTGTGAGGTTATCCGCATCGAGGACAACCTCCTCGTTCTGGTAGGCTCTCTTCACCTTCTCTATGGCTTCACTCAGCGTTTCCGCCTTGACCGTCACCTGCGTCTCCAGGATCTCCCGGATGTTGATTGTGAACTCCTTCTCCTGGCGTCGGTACATCCGGGTTTCGTCGAACTCTTCCTCCGGGATTTCGCAGATCATCATGTCGTCCTCGCACTCGCAGTCACAGCAGCCGGCACACTCATAGGCCACGCCGAAGTCGTGACAGTCCTCGCCGCTGGCCGGGTAGGCTATGGGGCAGGAACTCGCAAGGCACTTCCCGATGCCTTCATCGGAATCACCGCACTCAGGGTGATTGCAGTTGTAGCCGTTGTTGATGCTCGGCTTATCCTCATATCCCGGCGTCATATCGCAGTTGAAGAAAAACCCGCACCGGTTCGCCAGGGTGTTCAGGGGCATCATGACTTCCATCACTTTTCCTCCTCCCTGCCAGGGACAGGCTTCCCGCCGGCATCCCGGACATCGTAGTGGTGGCCGTCGAAAACCTCATCATACCCCTGTTTCCCGGTGGCACCACAAGACGGACACTTCCACGGGTACACCCCGCCGTCATCCATCTGGACGTTGTCTTCGAGCTCCAGCTCACCGCCGCAGACGGGGCAGATACCCTCCTGGTCGCCCTCCGCCTTTCCGAGGTTGAGGTGCTCTTTGACCGTCTTCCAGGCCACCGCAATGTCGAGGTGGGCCCGGTCGACCATTTTATTCGACGGTTCCGGGATGACACTATCCAAGACCTTGACCGCTTCGTTCAAATCCATATCATTTTTCTCCTCTCTTCATTCCGGTTTGTAGGTGCTGGCGTTGCAGATGGCCCTCTCCTCACAGGTATCGCAGTCGTGGTCGCACTCCTCACCGTCATAGATGTCGCCGATGACCGTGTACTCCACGTTGCAGAACGAGGTGAAGGCTCCGAAGTGCTCTACCCCATTCCATGTCCAGCAGAGGCCAAAAGCGCCGTCCTGGAAGCCCACGGTGTAATGCACCGCCATCCCGAACCAGAACACGCCGGTGACGATGTCGCCCTCGTAGATTTCAACGCCATTCTTATCCTTTACTCCGGTGCAGCGACCGACGGTGGCGGGATCAACTTCTTTGTAGATGTCGCTCCCGAAACACCCGGACGGATGCTTGTTGTCCACGATGTAGCAGTGGAAGTCCGGCTCCCCATAGAACTCCGTGTCGCACACGAGGTAGCCATACACCCACTCGCCGTTGTCTAACCGCTTGCCCCTGTAAACGGCGTCGAAGGGATTACTGCTGGTCTTCATAGCCGCCCCTCCCTCTCTTGGCCGCCTTGATAATGGCGTCCATGTTCTTCTCCAGAAGGAACCGCATATCGGCCAGCCGCTCCTCCATGATTTCCTTCATCGTCTCCTTGACGGCCTTCTCGTCGATGACGGGGCAGTTGCAGTGGACGGCCAGGATCAGGTTCTCGAAGGTCACCGGGTCAAGCAGGTTGTCGCTCTCTGCCAGGTCATCTCCAAGCTCCCACTTTCGCTCTTCCACGCCTCACGCCTCCTTCGCATCTTCCAGGGCAGCCACGATGGCCGCCTCCCACTGGTCGTTCTCGCTCTGGTTGCAGTCAAACCGGGACTCGTACCGGCGGAGATACTCCTCCAACATATCGGGGGCGGCGGCCTCCTCATAGCTGGTGCTGTACTGCTGCTCGAACTGTTTCAGGTCATCGCTGAACTCCGGGTCCTCCGGGTCGGCGTCGTCATATCCAAAGATGACGATGTTGAGCTGGCGCTTGGCGTCCTCAAGCCGGCACTGGTGCTCCCGGTAGCGGTACGCCGCCTCGATCTCCTTCTCGGTCATGTCATACTTTACGCCGTCGTGCTCAAAATGGACCATTCCAGGCCGGTCTTCCATCGTAATCATGCGTCCTCCTCCTTCTTTTTTCCGGTGTACCGCTTGTCCTCGTAGGCATCGTTGACGCCGGCGATCTCCTGCCAGTCCTCAGGGTCAATCCAGGAGCTCATCTGGATCTTCTCCTCGCCGAAGAGGCCCAGGGTCTCGTTCAGCCGGTCGAAGAACTCCACGCACCGCTCCGGGGTCATGTCGGGCCGGGTCCGGTACAGCCAGATATTGCACTGGTCGGTGTTGTTCCCCCGGATGTGCCACAGCCCGTCCTCCTTAACGGAGATTGTGAACCAGGTGGTCCAGCGCCCGTCGGTGTTCCTGGTGGTGATGGTGGCGGCGCCGTTGGAGCATTTAGATCTGAAGCCGTACTGCTTGGCGAGGTCAGCCACCCAGTTTACCGTCGGCTCCCCGTACCTGGAGTGTAGGTACGGACTTCCGCTGCCGACCATCCAGACCTCCTCGCAGGTCGGGAGCTCCTCCACCCTCTCAACGCCGAGGTGCTCGTAGTGGTAGTTCTTCTCTGCCTGGTGTACGGCCTGCTCGAAGTCCTCCAGCGTATTCAGCCCGTCGAGGTACTCCAGGACCTCCGGCCAGTTCAGGTCGATCATGCAGGTGGAGAAACGGGCCGCCTCGTCCTTGTCCCCGTTGAACTCCTGAGAGATGTAGAACTCGTTCCCCTGCCTAAAGACGATGATGCGTCTGGTCATACCCTACCTCCCATTCTTCTCGCTTTGGCGTCCCTGTCCATGTCCAGGATAACGGCCACCTCCGGGATCTCCTTCTTCAGGACTGTGGTAAAGCCATTGTCGATGAGCGGCTTCACGCCATCCTTTTTCTGGAAGAGCGCCACCACTGCATTGTACTTCTGGTTTATCTCGGACACCGCACCGGCCACAGCGGACACCGAGCGGCCGCCTCTCGACTTGTTCAGCGCCGAGAACTCCCGGATGAGCTCGTTCAAGAACTGTGAAATAGAGGCCAACTGCTCCTGCTCATCATGGGAGAGTATGCCGTCGTGGTACTTCTCGTAATATTCCTTGGCTTTCACGTCTGATCGGCCTCCTTCTCATACTTGAAGCCGCAGAGAGCCAGGCAGTGGACCAGGTCGGCGTCACGGATCTCGTAGATGACCCAGTTCTTCCCGCAGGCGGTGTGCTTCAACTCCTGGGAAACAGCGAACACGGTCACTCCCAGGAAGTCCATCCGGGCCAGCTTCTTGACGGGGCCACGGTCGGTCATGGCGAACAGCCAGTCATCGGGGTATATCTTGGAGTCCGCCGGCATATCGGCCATCAGCCAGGACTTCCACTCCTCGTAGGTGGTGAGGCCGTTGTCCTTCATCACCTCGTCGGCCAGGGCCTTGATGGCCTCCCAGCTAAAGGGGCCTTCCTTTACAGCCCAGGTGCCGTCCATCCCCTCATCCTTGATGAGTTCCTCCACAAAGAGGGTGGTGCCGGCCTTGTCGACCGCACTGATGACCAGGCCGCTCCTCATGGGGCTGTCGGCCTCATAGCTCCCCTCGCACTTGCTGGTGGTGAGCCAGCGGACGTGCTCCTCGTCGCACTTCTGACGGATGTAGACCTTTCCGGTCTCACTGCACCGGTACAGATCCTCTGCGGTTCCCTCCTTGGCGGCGATGAAGGTCACAGTCCGCTTATCCTGCTCCCTGTCGTGGATGGCTTTGATGGCCTTTTCAAGCCCCCGCTTGAGCTTGGGGTCGGCCATCACCTCATCGAACGTGTAACCGAGGGCGTCAAGGGCGCCCTCAGCCTCGCCGGTGTAGCCGTACTCGTGATTGTCCAGCTCATAGAGGAACATCTCGAAGACGAACTCTTCACCGGTTTCATCGCCGGCGATGGCGTCGGCCATCTCCTTGTCATGCCGCTCCCTGGTCTCGTGAAGAAGCGGGGCGTCCTTCTTCTGGATATACCCACCGTAGCCGATGGAGTAAATCTTGCCGAGATCCTCCTTCTTGTCGGCGTCGAGGCCCCACCCCTTCATCATCTCCTCGAACTGCTTGTTCCCGAAAGCGAAGCCGAGGGGCAGGGCGTCGAACTCCTTTTGCTGGCGCTGGCGCAATTCCTGGTATCTGTTCATTCTCTTTGCACTCCTTCAGTTAAATTCCGGCATAGAGCCGATGATGTCCCGGATTCTCTTCTCACTCACCCGGTAAGGCTTTTTTCTGGTAGCATTGTCGTTCACGATCTGTGCGTAGACCATCACGGGAAGCTCGAACAGGGCCACGCACTTTGGGTAGAGCCGAACCGCCTGGCGGCGGACCTCAGCGTCGATTTCATCCCGCCACGTCATCAGGCGTCCTCCTTTACGGTCAGGGCACCGGCGACGGCTCCCTGGGAGATTTTCCGCATGACATCCCGTTTGACTTCCACAGGTAGCTCCTCAAAGTCGATCTCGATGCCGTCGACCTTCACACGGAACTGGATCTGCCACCACCCGTTCTTCATCTGTCTCCCTCCCAACGAAGCTGGCGCATATACGGCAACGCCGCCTTCATGCGTTCAACCGCCGTGCGGTGCTTCTCCTGGCCTTCGTGTTCCTGGATGAACCGCTCCATCTGCTTCGGTGTCTCCGGTCCATATCCGGCGGCCCTGAGGATGACCTGCGCCCCCTCGCACCTGATGGCCTTCAGGGAGCGGACCTCGATGGAGCGGCCACCCTCGAACGGTTGGTCTCCCCTGAGCCTGCACAGCGGCAGGTAACCGTCGGCCATGTTCTCGCCGATGTTCCACACCAGGTAGCCGCAAGGCACGAAGTCGACCAGCTCGAATGTGTGCGTTACTCCGTTCCGCAGATTGTTCACGGTTACCCTGCGCCCGTCTTCCGACAGGATCGCCTCACACCTCTTGTCGCTCATCTTCCCTACTCCTCCGGCTTGTAGTTGGCGATGTACTCGTACAGATCTTTCGCCGCCTTCATCGTCGCATCGTTGCTCTCCCGGATTTCGGGGTCGCTTGTGGCCTTGCTTTCCGCCTCTGCCGCATCCGAGAGGGCGTCCAGAGCATCCAGGATGAGGAACACCTGCTCCTCATTCAGTTCGTACTTCATCTTTTGCGTCTCCTTTTCCGATAAATGGCCGTCCACCCCTGATTGGGGTCGCCGTAGCTCCTGCCCTCGCACTCCTCGTAGGTGCCGGTGTAGGACGCCGACACCAGCTTCAGCGGGTAGCGGAGCCGGTCGATCTGGTCATCGTAGCAGCCAATGTCGATGCCGACGTTCCTGTTCTTGCCGGTGAACTCGTCGATCTCCTTCATCATGGGGGCGGGGGCACCCTCGTCCTTTCCGGGCCAGTTGAGCTGGGAGAGGATGCTCTCGTCGGCGTTCCAGAAAGCCAACAGCTCGTACATATCGTACTTCGGGGTCCCATCCGGCTTCACTCCGAGGTAACCGTAGTCCTGGTAGCTGTCCCTCACGAACCCGCCGCCGAACTCAGCCGGGATGAGGCACTTAAACGGCTTGTCATCCACGATGTTCGCAACATTTGTGAGCTTGTCGGCCTTGAGCCAAGAAAAACTTCCCATTGTTCAGTCCTCCAATCCAATTTCATCAACGGCCGCCGCCATCTGCTCGCAGACCTCGGCCCGTTCCTTGTTCTTCCGGTAGTTCTCCACTGCGTTCGTAAAAGCGATGTCCTGCGGGGTGTCGGCCATGTCTGCCATGACATCGGCGCTGCCGGCCATCAGATCCCGGCACCTCTTGGCCTCGTCAGTCAAGAACACCCAAAGGTCCTTGTAGAGCCAACCGCCGAGGATGTGCTTCTTGGCCTCAGCCAGCTCACCGGTCAGGCGATCCACTTTACCGTGATAGCCCTCAATCGCTTTATTCAGTTCATTCCTCGTGCTGTCGAACCGGGCTTCCAATGTGGCTTTCTGGTCTTCCAGATCCTTAATCCTCTTTTCAGCCGACTCCAGCCGCCCCTTCATGCTGTAAGCGGCATCGTCGTCGATGTTCCGCTCTGCATCCTCGAAGCACCCCGCAAATGCGGTGGCGATGTAGCTGTCCGGGCCCAGTCCGTCAACGATCTTGCGGATTTTCTCCAGTGCGTCCCGTTCCTGCTGCTTCGTGGTCATGATGTAAACCCCTTTCTTGTGTTCCCAGCGGCCACTCTGAGGGGCTTTTGGCTTGGCCCTACTTCTTCGGGCCTCCCTCGGAGTTATCCGTCTGGTGTTCGTGCATTAACCGACTGGTTATTTTATGGTTATATCATACCACATTACCTACCTATGTCAATATGTTTTCGCATAATTTTCTAATTTTTTTCTTCTCAATATGACGTTTTCGTATATCTCTGCGTGATGGCCTTTACAGGCTCATTACGGCTATATTCTGCCGGCGGGGTAGATGTATTTCCGGGGCCATAAAACCCATGTACGGTGATTTACGGCGGTGTACTTGGGCTTTTCGGTACAGATATAAAAATACCCCCTCTCCTGGCCGTAGCCTGGAGAGGGGTATATCTCACTCCTTATTCGCTTACAGGGCTCTTCTCAATCTCGGTGCCGTACTTCTCGATGAAGGCAGCGGCGACGCTGGCAGTCACAGGCCGGATCTTGTCCTTCCCGTCCTCATGGTACTCGGCCATGAAGTATCTGCCCTTCTTGTCCACATAGAGCTCGCAGGCTTCGCCGTCTGCGTACTCATTCACGCCGTCCTCAAAGAAGCTGTTGGCAATGGCATACGAACCGGCGGTGTCATACATCACCTTGTCCACGGTCATCTTGAGCCGGCGGCCATGCCCCGGCTTGTGGTCCTTCAGCACCTCGCCGGTTTTCCTCACGGTAAACGTGACATCGACCCCGATGGCGTCCATCAAGGCCAGGAACTCGTCCGCCCTCATGGAGTTGCGCCGGAGCCGCTGGCTGATCTGCTGCCCAGCCCATCCGACCAGCTTGGCGGCACTCTCCTGGGTGTGACCGGTTCTATTCATTGCGGACATCAGAGCATCCTTGGATGTCATGCGCCCACCTCCCATCACTGACTTCCCTCCAATCATACATCGGAACAAAACTAAAATCAAGCCTTTTTCTCAAAATTGTTTCTTTTCGTTCTCCTATAAGCCGCTCGGTTACTTTCCACCAGGGATGAACCGGCCGACCAGGTCTTCGTAAAGGCGGCGATATGTGTACCGCTCTGCCTTTACGGAGGCGAGCTCAGAGGCCATGTCAGCCCGTGCTTTGGCTTCGGCAGCCTCCTTCGTGGAGTCCGCCCGGCTCTCCCTCTGCTCTACCTGGATTTCCCGCTCCTTCAGCCGCTCAATGAGGCCGGGGTACTTCTTCAGGCCCAGGGCGGTGGCGATGGCAATGTCAATGTCCCGCATCTCCTCCGCCGTACACTGGCCGATGTAGGTGCCGAGCCGCTCTATGGACACGGTGTTGATCTGTTCGCACAGGACGGTGCTGGGCCTTGTCGTGCTGAGGATCTCAACGTGCGTAGGGAGTTCGGTCTTCGGCTGGGTTGTGCAGTAGGCAATTTCCACGGTGTCGCTGTGCCGGTTGTTGGCGTCGCATGAGATGACCACCCCAGGCCGCCCGGCGTGTTGCTCACTCCCTGTGCGGATGCCGCCCTTTTCTATGTAGAATATGTCTCCACGTCTGATGTCAAGGCTCATGGCTTTACTCCATTCCAGAACGGCTTGAGCTCATTCTCCACCTCTTCAGGGGAGGGGTTGAACGGGTCTAACCCCCTGCGCCGGCGGCTCCTCTGCCATCCTCTGTATATTTTCATGTCACGCTCGTCGATGCTGTACCCGCACCCACGCCCATCTCTGTCGTGGATGAGAAGCGGCCACTGGTAGTTCTTATTCCTCGCCCGGAGAACCTCATACTTGCCGACCGGCTCCTCAAGAACCCATCCGCTCTGGGTGAGGTACTGCTTCAGATCCCCCAACATACCGTGCTTTACGGTCAGCCTGTTCTTCATCGCTTCCTCCTGTTCTTGTCTCCGGTAAAACCTCTCACGGTCAAAGAAGTCCTTGTTCGCATAGTAGGCACCGGCGTCCTCGCCGCAAAAGTCAGCCTCACACATCTATACCGCCACCGCCCTTTCAAACTCCTCCATCGTCGTGATGGTCTTGTCACACCACTCCGGCAGGTTCGCTCGGACAATGGCCGTCGCAAACGGCGGCGGGACGGCATTGCCACACCGGGCCACCTGCTTGGTTTTGCCGTACTCATTGCCCTCAAAATCTCTGTCGATGATGTAGTCAGGCGGGAACCCGTTTGCGGCGTAAAGCTCTCTGGGGGTGAGCATCCGAAGCCCGATGTCGCTGATGAAGTACCAGGCGCCGCCGATGAGAAGCAGGAGCACCTCATCATCCTTCAGATCGTAGCCGCAATACTTGTTGAGCAACCCTCGCACCTCAGGCCAATGGCCCAGGTTGGCGCCAGGCTCCGCCCGGACGACCGTTGTTGTCACCAGGGCGTGATGCGTTCCTCCGGCGGTCACCGTGGGCACTGGGTCATTCACCCCAGACCCGATGTTCGTGCCCTTCATCTTCATCAGGCTCGCCAGGGTCAAGGCGTTGTGGTCAACCGCCGTGATCGTCGGCATCGGCTCCTCGACCGATGCTCCGACGACTCCGCCGTAGAACTTCGACAGATTCGCCGCCAGAACTCCCTCCCTGTCCTTTGCGGTGATGGTATGCAACGGGCCGGCAACATCCTGGCCGTGGTCGTCGTTCCCGTAGTATTTTGCCAGGGAGGCGCTCACCAGCCCGTAGCGGTTGGCTGCGTCAATGGTCATGATTGGGTCCTTGAGCTGTTGCCCTCTCACCCGCTCCGTCTGCTCCGTGTGGTACTGGATGAGGCTTGCGCCGACGATGCACTCCTCGGCCTTCGATACCGCCGTGTGGGTCGGCTCTCTCACATCACGGACTCTGTCTCCGCCGCCGGTCTGGCCGATGGCCGTCAGCGACGGGCACACCAGCATTTGATTCCCCGCCGTGGTGACGGTATGCAGTGGCTTGTCCGCCGGCGAACCGACGGAGTTGGTGGTGTTCGTCACCGTCATGGGCGAAAGAAGCGGGTCAACAACCCCGACGCCCAGCTTTGCCGTCATGGTAGGCAATGGCTCGCCGGCCGAAGCCACTCGGTCATCGTCCCCGCCATGATTGACCTGCACCAGGAACGGATCACCGCTCTTGATGGTGAACTGGTCGACGCCCCGGATGGCCCGCCGCATGGTCTTCGCCGCCAGCGGCCGGACGGCGGTGATGCCGTACTTCTCCTTGATTTCCGCCTTCGTGTCGAAGATCGAGGGGCAAGGGAGCGACCAGTCGATGACTTCTGCCGCCGACCGCCAGGGCTTGAGCTTGCCAGCCTTGACCGCCTCGCTGTCCCTGGGGCCGTGGGTTGGCTTCGGCCAGACGATAGGCTTGCCGTCAAACCTGGCGATGAGGAAGAACCGCTTGCGGGTGGTCGGCGCTCCATAGTCCGCCGCTACCAGCTCTCTCCACTCCACCTTGTAGCCCAGCCCCTTGGAGAGGGTGCGAGCTTCCGGGCTGTCAGGAGCCACGCCGAGAAACTCACATCCCTCCGCAAAGCCTGGGTGATCTGGTGCGATGCCGTCGGTGAGCATACCGATGAACGCCTTGAAGGTCTCCCCTTTCCGCTCCGGGTCCGGGTACTGCTTCCCGTCCTCTGCGGTAATCAGCGGCCCCCACGTCTGGATTTCCTCCACGTTCTCCATGATGATGACCCGTGGTGCCACGGTCATTCCCCAGCGAAGAACGATCCAGGATAGGCCCCTGATGTTTTTGTCCACCGGCTTGCCGCCCTTAGCCTTCGAGAAGTGCTTGCAATCCGGGCTGAACCAGGCCAGGCCCACTGGGCGTCCGGCGCAGACTACCTCAGGGTCGACATCCCACACGCTCGCCTGGAAGTGCTGGGTGAACGGGTGATTGGTCTTGTGCATCAAAATGGCGTCCCGGTCGTGGTTGACGGCAATTTCCACCGGGCGTCCGGTCGCCAGCTCCATGCCCGTCGAGGCGCCCCCACCGCCGGCAAAGTTGTCGACGATGATTTCCTCCAGGAGGTCGATCTGGCCTTTACTCTTCTGTCTTGCCATTTTCTCTGCCCTCCTTGGCTTGGCGTATCATCTCGTCCAGGTCGATGGCAACGGAACTCGTCATGCTGCTGATCTGCTCGACGAAGTTCTGGCCGGACTCATCCAGGGTCAGTTCCAGCGTCCTTGCCATGACCTTCATCACCGCCACAACGACTGGGCGGTCGTTGAAGTCGTAGCTTCTGACGACCCCCATAAACTCGTGGCTCATCTTCACGAAGCACTCCTGGATGATTCTGCTGATGGCCTCGGTGTCGTTCGCCATGACAGCCTGGAAAAGCTGCTCATAGTACGGCATATCAGGCATCCGTTCCACCTCCCATGAACTCCTTCAGGGTGGTGAAACCTGCGGCCAGGATCTCATCGTCGTCCATCTTCAGAGAACCGCTCAGGCAGTCGTACAGGCTCCGGCCATTCAGCATCTCACCGAAGCTGTCAATGGCGGCGTTGGCGATTTCAGCCATGCGCTCCTGGGTGGCAAAGTTGCGGGTGCTCATAGCGCCTGGCGAACCCTCGCTTATGTCGGTCACCACGGGGTCGAGCGTCCCTTCCTTGTAGCACTCGGCCACATCATCGACCATGAACCCAACGGCCTCTTTCTCGTCCCTGGCCGTCACATCCATCTCAATCTTGACCCGGAACAGCTTTTCCTCTTTCATCACTTTGCCTCCTCGTTTTTCACTTCCCGCAGTATCGTCGCCTGCCCCATGCTCTTCAGAAACTCGCCGATGGCCTCTCCGATTTCCATGACCGAGTCCACAGGCGGGTCCACCCGAAGCGTGGACATGAACTCCTCGTACAGCTCCTCGAAGTCCTCAATGTCGTCCGAGGCACAGGCCGGGAGCGTCAGGCACCTGCCCTGGATCTCGGCGTCCATCATCTCCTGCATCCGGCATCCCTTGACCCCACGGTAATACTCCAACGTGGCATTGGCCCGGCTCAGGCGGTTCTCCATGCGGACAATCCGCCGGCGGAACTTCTCGAAGGCCAGGTGCCAGTCGCACTCTTCACAGCACTCCGGGGCGTCACTGCAAGTCCTCTTGTAGGGACAGTCCTTGTCTCTCTTCATGGGTCACTCCTCCTTGTAGCAAAAGTCGTTGCACCCGTCATCGTTCAGGCCAGGGCTTCTCCCGCCGACCAGCGGGAACAGGCACACGCCCTCCGGGTTGAAGGCGCAGTGCTCGGCGTCGCAGTCAACGCAGAGTTGCTTCAGGTAACACAGCCGGGCCAGCTCCGGCGTTCTGTCGACCCCGCCGCCATACAGCAGATGAGCGACACCCTTGCTGTGGCGTTCATCGAACCAGTGCCAGATGTCCTCTCTGTTCGTTCCCGCCGGGAAGCAGAGCCACGGCTCCTCGATGCACTCGGTCTCAGGATCCATCGGCACGTCCCCAAACTGCTCCCACAGCTTCTCCAGCACCTCGTCACGGCTTACCAGCGGGGCGATGTCGCCGGGCTTTCGGAGCGTCTGCCCGTTGACGGGGCGCCAGATGTGCAGGCAGTATTCATGGATGTTGATGTACCGGCTGTGCTTCGGGAAATACTGGATGGCCTCCTCCTCAGGGTCGAAGAACATATCCTTGATGGCGGCCATCTCGTCCCACGTCGGACACCGCTTCTGGTTGGTCGGGGTTACGCTGATGTGCTCCATCATCCCGTCATCGCCGGTGTTCTCGATGCCAGCCAGAACATTGAACGACCGCTGCTTCACGAAAACCTTGAAGGCACCCGATACGGCCGTCTGCGGCCAAAACGGATGCTTTACCCGGTACTTGTCCAGCTCGTTCAGATTTTTCATGCTCTCTCCTCCTTATCCGAAGACCACTTCGCCGAAAAGGGCGTACTGGATGATGAGGTCGGCCATCTCGCCGTCGATCACGCAGGTGTCCAGCGTCCCGTCCTTCTGCAAGGCGTGGTAGCGGTCATCGCCGTTCTGGAGCCAGAGCTTCACGCCGTTCAGGAACTTCTCCAGGTTCAGCTCCCACTTATCGGCGCTCTCGGCGTCGTGGATGATGAGGGCGCCGCCTCGTGCGATCTGTTCGTGGCCCCAGTCGGAGCACCGCTTCTCCTCAACCACTTCCGCCTCACAGGCCCAGTAGGTTATCCCGCCCTCCAGGGCGCATACCATGATGTCATCCACGTCCTGCTGGGTCAGGTTGACAACGATCTCTGCGTGGACCTCAAACTTCTTCTCGTCGCTCATTTTCTGCCTCCTCACTTAATAGACTTCGTGGAGCTCGCCGGCGTCGATACGGGCCTGGAGCTCCCGGCGTTCATCTTCTACATATCGGGCCTGTTCTCCATCGCTGGTGTCCACATCCAGCACCGAGACATCCAGGCTCTCATCGCTGGAGTACACAGCTTCGACTCTCCCGCCCTCAACGAAGACCACCGCTTCGGCCGCCTTGTCGGGAGCCCGGAGCCACCATGTACCCTCACTCTTGGCTTCTTTCGGCGTTCCTTTGCTGGCAACCCCTACTTCGACCCCGGCAGGGAGCCAAATATCGCCGGCCTTCTTCTGCTCGGTGAGGATGAGGCCGAAGGTGCTGGCATACCCAGCGTACCGGTCTTGGCGGTCCGGGAGGTCTTCGCACTCCCAGCCGAGATGCTGGGCCAGCCTTGCGTCCACCTGACCCATATCCAGCGAGACATCGCTTCCTTCGGAGTATGCTCCATACGCACCGTCTTCGTAGTAAACCTCGACCGTCGTATCGTCGAGGACCGCTTGGATGGCTTCTTCAACCTCTTTCCAGGTGAAGAACACACCGGCTATTGCTTTCATCTAACCCCTCCTCAGAACGTGTAGTAGGTGCGGGTGTGGGCCTCAGCCTCACCCTCCTCGATTTTTCCGGCTTCTACGGCTTCCTGAAGCCCGCTTCCAACGTGGTCCGCAATGCCATTCTCCATGACATCGCTTCCGAAGAAGCCCCGGCAGGAATCTTCCTCCGACCAGTCAGGCGTCTCTCCCTCATCAACCGGGTCTGCCGAGTAGAGGGTGAAGCCGTACACGTCCCCCGTGAGGTACTGGTCGTACACCTCGACCTCGCCTTCCATGATTTCGACCGCCCTCTTCCGCCATGTGGTCTCGGTGAGGGGCCTTGTCAGATAGCTCCAGGTCGACGGCCTGCCCTCGTGCTTGTGCTCCACTTTGATGCGATTCCCGGCTTCGTCGAGAACGTACTCGACTCCGCACTCTTCCATCAGGGTCTTCTTCAGGGTGACGATCCAGCCGACCTGCCCACTGTCCCAGCGGTCAGCAAATTGCCCGCTTCTCGTTCCGCAGGACATCGTGATACCGCTGTGGTCGTACAGCCAGAGCGGGAGCCATTCCGCATAGGGCTCCATCAGCGTCATGCAGTGCCCGATGGTCAGGTCGTCCATCAGGTATGCCACAGCGGAGTCTCTGGCAACCTCTTCGTATTCCAGGTACTCCTCCGGTTCACTGTTCCCGATGGGGGTCCGCCACTGGCAGGTCTCGTAGATGTTGACCAGCCCCTTCTTGCCACGTCCCCTGCACTTGGCGATACGAATACCGGTGAGCTTTCCGGCTTCCGCCGCCGCCAGGATCTCCTTCTCGGACACGTTCTCCCGGACAAGCCTCTGCCAGAACTCCTCCGGCTTGTCGTCCTGGATCTCATCCCCCAGCCGGTAGCGCCGGTGCCAGCAGGCCATAACCGTAATCGGGTCGTCCCAATCCCGGCGAGGGTTAGGCGAGTCCTCGTCCTGCTGGACGTGCAGGCAATAGAGCTTGCCCTCATGCTCCCACTTCACCGTGTCGTTGTCGTACATCCTCAGTGCTTTTCCCGACATTTTTACTCCTCCTCTCCGTCATCGACCTCAGGAAGCGCAGAGCTGGGATGCTGCCAGTCGCAGTAGTCGAACACCCTCTCTGCCAGCTCCGTGTCTCCGCCGCACAGCTCCACGAAGTCATACCAGGTGTAGCAGTTGCCCACCACATCTTCGATGGCATCGGAGCTGGTGACCGGGTCGTCCATCGGTATCTCGTTCAGGCTCGTGTCCGGGATGTAGATGATGGCATCGCCGGGGGCGAACCGTTCGGCCTTGAAGATTTCGCAATCCTGGCCCGGCTTGAACGGAAACAGCTCGTTCATGGTTTTGCCGCTGGCGAGCTCCTTCTTCAGCTCTTCCTTGGTGAGCTTCGGGTCACCGGCCTGCCCAACCACGCCCTCGATGGCGTAGTGAACAGTTTCCGTATCGTCCCGGCCGTTGCAGGCCCGGACGATCTTTTCCATCTCGGCGTCCGTGATTTCCCCCAGATACTTCTTGAAGGGATAGTTCCGACTCGTAGCCGCCTCGAAGATGAGGTAATCCCGGACTGCCTCTCTCACTTTATCGCTCATGCCGCTTCCTCCTTCAGCCGCAACATATAGATGGGCTTCCGCTCTTTGACCGCCCCGATCTCCCACCAGGTTCCATCGCCGGTGTAGTCCTCAACGTACACCCGCCGGCGGTCGGTGGTGTCAAGGGCTCTGAGCTGCCTCCCCATCAAATCAGGGAAGCTGAACTGTCCCATAGCCCTCAGAACGTCATCGCCGTCAACCTCCCCGGCCATTGAGGTGACCTCCAGCTTTCCGAGACGGTGCCGCTCGTTTTCCACCCAGCTTCCGTCCTCCATGTAAACGTCCATCAGGAACACATCAAAGGTCTTTCTGTCAGCCATTACTCCGCCTCCTCGCTTTCCTTATTCCACCCAAGCAGCCACTTCAGGCAGTCGGCTCGGTCATCAAAATCTTCCGTCCAGGCATCACCAGTTCTGTTGTCGATGCCAACGGCCCTGCCGTCTTCCATGCAAAGGAACACACCGATGGGCTTCCGGGTGCCGATGATGGCCTCCGCCTCTTCTTTCGTTACTTCCTTGATCTGAGCGGTCAGGAAGCCATCCTCCGCCAGGACGAAGCCGCAGGCAAGCTCATCCAGCATCTTCTCGATCTCCAGGGCGTCGGTCACAAGGACCGAGATGCTGGACGGAACGCCTCTGGTGCCACGGATCGCAACCAGGGGTTCAACGTGTTCGTCCACATCAAAGTCGCTGGAGTATTTGACCATCTCCTCTGCGATGTCTTTTCCGGCGAGGGTAACGACGATGTCCTCGCCGGCCGGACTCCAGTTCTCCAGCTCAATGGAGCCGTCATCGTATTCATGCCAGCCCCAGCCGAGCTGGTCGGCCTTTGCCTTCAGGATCTCCTTCAGCTCAACCACCGGTAGCACCTCCTTGGTAGTAATGGGCGGCCATTTCGTCGGCCGTATTTCGGTCAACGCCTACCTGCTCCAGCCGCCGGTAGGCATCTTCCCTGTCATCCTCGTCAACTGAGACCAGCAGTTCCATGATGAGGTCTTGCAACATATCCGATATGCTCCCCTCTGTTATCCGATTGGATAACTTGATGGTATCATTATACTTGACCTACCTGCTATGTCAAGTGTTTTCAAACAATTTTCACAAGATTATTGCTCTAATAGTTTGTTTTCGCCTTTTCATCCGTTAGACGTACAGCTCGAAGAAGTTCAGCAGCTCTTCCAGGCTTTCAATCCTCTGCCCAAAGCAGTCGCCCTCGCTGGTGGTACACCAAGCTCCGCCGCTTATTTGCCGGATGAAGATTGGGAACGCTCCTCCCTTGGCCTTCTCGATGAGCGATAGGAAGCTCTGCCGTTCCAGGTGTTCCACCTGCTCTTTGGTCAATGGCTCCGGCGTCTCGTTCACCGGGCCACCGCACTGCTGGTAGAAGCGATCTTTCCGGTGGTTCCGGCGGTGCCTCATGTGCTGCTCATAGCTCATTTCCTATCCCTCCTCCTGAGCGGCCCTGTAAGGCCCGTAGCGGCCTTTTGTTGGCCGGTGGTGAAAGTGTATGTCCGATTGGTTAATCCTCGTTCCTGGCCTTGTACGGCGATTTTGTGGGGTGTTTCGTGATTGTGATTAAGGTGAAGCGAGAAGCTCCGCCTCTCTGGCATAAACCTCATCCATCCTATCTGCCAAGTTTCTGGTCAGCCAGATATTCACCGGCGCAGGGAACGGATCCACGAAGCCGTCCAGCACGATTGCGTAGTAGCCGTCTCGCAGAGCTTGCTCCATTCCATGTTCGGCCCTGCTTTCCCTCCAGGCGTCCACGAGTTTGACCTTGTGGGCTTGAAGCTCCTCCAGGCTCATGCTTTCGATTGGCTTTCTCAGGAGGTCTTCAGCCTGCTTCCTCTTCATCGTGCTCACACTCCCCAACCGTTTCCCACTTGGTCTTCCACTGCTTCCTGATCTTCCAGTCGACGATCCTCATGTCGTTGGCCTGGTCTTCGTCAATGACGAAGTCAATGCCGATGCCGCCGCACACCTGCGTCTCGACCCTGGCCCCCTTGTTCCGCTTGCGGATGAGCTTGTTCAGGGCTTCCACCGCATCGGCCTCAGTCTTGAAGGTGTGCTGGGCGACCCAGCCCTTCAAGTCCGGCTTCTCATTTTCCAGCACCCAGAAACCCATGCCCATGTTCTTCATACCGGCGTCCCTGTAAAGGACCTGGTATCTGGCAAACAGTTCGATACCGTCAACTACCTTGCGTTCCTCGCACCTCTTCATGTTTTTGAACCTCCTTGTTATTTCTCCCGTACAGCTTCGTCACGAGGTCTACGCCCTCTTTGATGGCCGCCGGTATGTCCGTGCCGATCTGCCGGTAGAAGTCCGGGTGGACCATACACTCATAGGCCCTCGCCATCGTGCTTCGCTGCTCCGGGGATATGCCGATCCTGAAGTCCTTCGCAATTCTCAACGCCTCTTTGAGGCTGCCGGAGGCTACCGCCGCCCGGACTATGTCAGACTTCTTGACCATACGGAGCCTCCTTTCTGCCACCTCGTTCTGGCCGGTTATCCGATTGGATAACTTGATATTATGATTATACCACTTTACCTACCTATGTCAATATGTTTTCGTATTATATTTCAACGATTGCCCTATTTTTCAGTTCGTTTTCAATTCTCCGTATGCAAAAAGAGAGCCCCGGCATCAACCGGGGCTCATCCATCAGATCTGGGGCTGGGCTATGTACTTCTTCAGCTCAACGAGGCCGAACAGAAGATTATCAATCATCTTTTCCAGGTATTCGTTCCTGTCTGGAATGGGCGCCGGCGTCATCGGTGCCGGTTCGGCCTGCGGTGGTGCCGGCGGCTCCTTCGGCCCGATCTTGAAGGCGAACACCTCTCTTTCGAGCCACTCCCGGACTCCTTTATCGCATCCGACCATTTCCACCATCATGCGCCCGCACTCCGCCGACGTGAAGTACATCGGGCACGACTGCCTGGAAGCACCGCCGCCCCGTCCGTTCACCGGGTACATCAGCTTCACCAGCTTCACACAGCTCTGGGCCTGGGCTTCACGCTGACACCACTTCGTCGGGTACTTCAGTCCGCAGGCTGCGAGGATGTCCCTCGCCGAATAGAGGGTTTCTCCCTCATTGAGAAGTACCCGGACCGACTTACCTTCCTGCTCCACCACGGCGACCCTGCCGATGAACTCCGTAGTTCCCGCACCGGTCATGCCATCCCGCCTCCCTTCACGGCGTTGATGGCAAAGATGGCGTTGCAGACCTCCATGTGGCCGGCGAACTCCTCCATCTTGGACATCAGGCTCATAACCTTGTCCCGGAGCTCGTAGAAAGCGAACGTCCCTCTGTCCCTCTCTTCCTGCTCTTCGCCTCCGATGTCGAGGAAGTGCAGGTAGGTGTGCTCGAACGCCTCCAGGTAGGCGTCCAGCTTTGCCGCATCCGTGCGGATCTCATCTGGTGTGACCATTTTCACTGTCTCCTTTCGTGTAGTCTTGACAGCCGGAGGCAGCCGTGGTACACTGACACCATCTGGTGTGGTCTTCCGTGTAATGGGAGGCTGCTCAACTGCCGGAACCCATTGTGCGCCAACACTTTGGGTTCCTTTTTTGTTTCCCATGATTTGATTATAAATGACCTACTACCTGTGTCAAGATATGTCCCTGGTTAAGTGGTCATATCCCCTCGGTTAAATCTCTGAAAACGAACACAGCCCTGCGTCAAGCGACGCAGGGCTATACTTTTGCTATCGTGAATACACTCTCATTATCTCCCTTTTAAGATGACCCTTGCCATCTCTCCGATGGTCTCGATTTGGCTTGGCGACGGGTCCGCCTCTGCAAAAATTTTTTCGAGAATTTCGAGCTTTTCCGCCTCGGTTCCCTCTACCAGGTCTGGCAGCAGGTAATTGGGAGATACCTTGAGTTCACGGCATAGCGTGACGAACATCGGGAGGCTTGGCGTCTTTATCCCGCCCTCGATTTGCCGCAGATATGTGGCGTTGATGTTGCAAGCCTCGGCCAGCTTTTCGCTGGTCAGGCCCCGATCTTTTCTTGCGGCATTGATCCGCTGTCCGAGCAGTTTTCTATCCATAGCCGCCCTCCTTCGTGTATGCTTTCCGGGAACAAACCCGCTACCCATAGCTTACATTCACATTGACTTTCCTGGTAGCCGCCTTTAGAATATATCCTGTTAGCCGGTGGACAACATCTCTTTGGCCCTTGCCTGCCGGCAAAACCGCAAGGAGGGTACGGTATGGGCAGTAATCTCTACTATGTCAAGGACGGCAGAGCGGTCGAGATGAGCGAACAGCCATACAGTGAGGAAAAGGTCCTCCAGGACATCATCGCTCAGAACCCCAACATTCTGCTTCGGTCATCGGAGCCTGACGGGGCAAGACTTTTCCTGGTCGCCCAGGAGTTCAGCATCGCCGAGGGCGGCGACAGCTCCAATTCCTATGCCATCGACCACTTGATGATAGATCAGGAAGGCACCCCCGTTCTGGTGGAGGTCAAGCGGAGCTCGGACACCAGGAGCCGGCGGGAGGTGGTCGCTCAGATGCTCGACTACGCTTCCAGGGCCTCCACATGGGATGTCGGCAAGCTCCGGGAGAGCTTTCTCCACAAGAACGTCTCAATGGCCGGTTCGGAGTATGACACCGATGACTTCTGGGGGCGGGTCGCAAACTGTCTGAGAGCCGAACGACTTCGGCTGGTATTTGCTGCCGATCTCATCCCAGACACCCTGAAGACCCTGATTGAGTTCCTCAACCGCAACCTGGCGGACATCGAGGTCTACGGCGTCGAGATCCGGCAGTATCAGGCCCAGGACGCCACCTTGCTCACGTCCGGTATCGTCGGCGGCGGGTCGGTAGATGCCCGGCGGGCCTCTCTCCGCAGTGTGGAGTGGGACGCAGACGCCTTCTCCGCATATCTTCTGGATCATGACCGGAAGGATGCCGTCGAGGTGTCTCAGGAGCTTCAGGCGTTCTCCGCCGAGCATGGGCTTTCCTGCCAGCCTGGGCAGGGGACAAAGTTCCCATCATTCCTCATCAAGCGGGGTCAGCTTCGGATTCTGACCGCAAGCTCATGGGTCAGGGGCAATCGGCACGTCTGTACCCTTGAGTTCTGCATCCGGGATCTCCTGGAACACCTCCCTGACGGCTGGAGCGATGAGCGGCTCAGGGCCACCCTGACTGATCTGCCAGGCGCCAACGCCGCCCGGATGTCTAAGCTGCTGTGGGACACCCCGCACTATCTCTACATAGAAATGCGTGTCCTCGCCTCCGCCGAGGATATGGAGGCCCTGAAGGGTGCCATCCTCGGCATCTGCGGGGCGCTTTCAGAGAAACAGAACAACATCTCCATCACATAGCCAGATACGCACAAAACGGGCGTGGGAGCCAGCCAGCTCCTACGCCCGTTCTTCTTTTCTTCATGTCTCTGCTTCGGCAATGACGGCCATAATCTCGTCCATCCTCACCGTCAGCATGACACCAACACCGTGGGCCGAGATAGAAACCGTCCTGCCGGATTTGGACGCCATGATTTTGCACGGGTACTTCCTCGGCAGTTCCATCATTCTCACCGGCTTTCCCGTCGGGTCGATCTGGAAGTGGGAGACCGCACATTCTGACATGGCCTCCACCCCGTCAGGTTTGCCGGAGACATTTTCCGGCACACGTTTGACTTCCAAGCATATTCCTCCCTTCCGGCCATTTTGCACCCCTCTGGAGCCCCTGGAGCTGTTCCGAATGAGGGGATGGTTGATTGGCGAACCGTGGCTCGACCTACGCTGGTCAATTACGGCTTTACGATCTGGAAGCCGGCAAACTGGGCAAGGCCGGCGCTTCCATCCTGGCACTGGTGCGGTATCTGCATTGGTGGAGTGTTCAGGTACGGGTTGCTGGCGAACTGCTGACTCTTCACCACAGCGGCCAGCAGGTCAGGGAGCTTTTCGGTCGGGATCTCCGTCGGCTTCCCCGTTGTCAATGACCGGCCGCAGAGGGGGCACTTGTAAATCGCTCTGTACAGGCTCATCAGATACCCTCCCGCTCAAAGTCCTTCCACATCTGAGAGGGACGGACCCCGTCGGACTCCTGGTACTTCCCGGCGTACCTCTGGGCAATCTCGCCCATGATGGTGTGGTAGTAGATCTGGCATATCTCCATGCCGGCGTAGATACGCACCGGCTGGACACAGCTCAGTTCCAGAGTCCACCGCCCGTGGAAGCCCACATCGCCAAAGCCCGCGGTGGCGTGGATATTGATGCCCAGACGCCCGATAGAAGACCGCCCTTCCAGCATGGGGACCAGCCCCTCCGTCTTCGTGTACTCCATCGTCTGCGCCAGGTATATCCTGCCCGGCTCCATCAGGAAGCCGTCCTCAGGGATTTCCATGAGCTCGTAGTCGTTCGGGAGCCTGGCGTCCAGCTCCCGGTTCGTATAGACCAGCAGTTCCTTCCCCAGCCGCAGGTTGTAGCTGTTCGGGCCGAGGCGGGCCTCGTCGAAGCCCTCAATGAAGATGGCACCGGCGTCGTGCTGCCTCTTGATTTCATGACCTGAGAGTATCATTCCGCTACGCCCCCTTCTCCGAGCATGAGGTGTCCGCTCTGGAACGTCTGGTAGAGGGTCTTCTCGTTCTTGCCCACCAGCTTCGGGAGAAACAGCTCATCCATCGTGGCCTGCTCGGTCTCCACGAGGGCGACCTGGGCGGCGATCCAGTCCTTGACGTTCCGCCAGGCGATGCGTTCCGCCTGTTCCAGGTCACACTTCATCCGCTCCTTCTGCATGACCCGCATGACCCCCTGAGGGTTGGCCTCCAGCCGGAAGCCCTGAAGGAAGCCATTGCACTCCAGGCCGAAGGTGACGGCGGTTACGGAGCCGTTCTCTCCATAATCCATCATCACCCGCCGGGCACCGTGGGCGGCCAAGATGCCCTGGATCTCGCCGACGGTCTGGACAGCCGGCACCTTCGTGGTGTAGTTCTTAATCGGCATCGGTAGTTACCTCCTTTGGTTTGTTGCGGTAGGCCAGCCATTTCTCGCCGTATGATGGGCCAAAATATGCAGTTCCCATCACCGTGACACATTGCACCTGGCACCTTAGTCCTCCGTATATATCGACGATGCACCAACATCCGTCCGCATTGAACGGCTTCACCCACACCGGCTCGCCATTTAACTCCCGCAGTTGCTCCAGTGTCAGCGGCACATTCTTTTCCGGCTCGGCCGGTGCTACCACCAGTCGCCCAACCCGATCAGCCTTCACAAGTTCGGCAATCCTGGAGATTGGAATGTACGGGTCGCCGCTGAACATCTCTGCAACAACAGCGACCTCTCCCGGAGTTAGCCCGGTGTCCTCGTAGGCAGCGAGTTTACTGCACAGCGTTTCAAGATCTACGGTATCGCCGTCATCGTTTATCGCAACAGGAAGCGCAGAGTCTTTCTCCCGGCAGTTCCAATAAGTCAGTCTTTCCATGCTTACACCTCTGTTTTACGTCTTCTCGCCATCAAATCTTGCGCCGAGATCGAACACGCTCTTCCCCGGCCCTTTCATTGGTCTGGCGGTTCTTTCCTGAAGTTCTTCGAGCTTCCTCCAGTAGTCCGGCAAGAGCCGCTTCATGTTCCTCAGCTCCTTCAAGTTCTTGTTGCAACAGCACCAGCACGACACCCTATCCAGGACATCGTAAAGGCGGACGGGACCGGCCCCGGCGTCTTCCTCCCAGGTGAAGCCCCTCTCGTAGCAGTAGGCCAGGCAGTCGGCTTCAGCCATCCCCCACGCCACAAGCGGCATGATCTTGTTCCCTTTCCGCTCTTTTTCGATGCGGGACTTCTCATCGGCGGCTATGCCTATGTATTCCTCGGCGCCTCTGGCGTACCGCTCCAGGACGGTCAGCTTGTCCCTCGTCCCCCAGCGGCACCGGCCGCCACACCAAGAGTACCCGAAGTGTGGGCCGTTTGGCCCATTCACCGGCTTGTCAAACATCTTCCACTCGAAGTCGTAGTCCGGGCGGAGCTCCGTGTACCTGATGCCCCTTTCCTCCAGAATGAGCTTGACCCGATCCCGGATGTCATAGATGGCCTTGAACTCCATACCCGTGTCGTAGAACACTACCTCGTCCAGCGGCCACCCTTCTTCCAGGAGCCGCAAGAGCATCGCAAGGCTGTCCTTGCCGAAGCTCACACTTGCAATTCTTTTCACACCGACCACAAACCGAGCTGGCTGTGGTCAACGGTCTAATCCTCCCATGCTACCGGCCCCAATGGGCTTTCACGCTGTAACAGGCCGCTTTACGCCGTGGCTTTATCAATCCCCCGGCAACCTGGTCTACCAGGCTTGGTGTTATCTCCTTTCCTCGTTGCTCTCTCCCCGGTCGAGGAACTGGACGGAGCCGGCCACGCACTCATAGACCAGTCCATCATCGTCCTCGACCAGGGCCGTTGTGTAGTTGCCGGGGCCATCCTCGAACTCCTCATAGTTGACACCCCAGCGGTGGAACACGCCGGTCACCTCGACCATTCTTCCCTGCTTGTAGTAGCAGGCCCGGCAGGGACGGAGCTGGTCGACCGGGGACCGCTCCTCCTCAAGCACGGTCACCATGCCGACGCCAAGCTCCCGTTCCAGCTCTTCTCTCTGTTCCTGGGTGAGCTCACCTATGCAGATTTTGGCGCAGTCCTGCATCTGCAAGGCAGGGTCCTCAACCCAGCTTTTGAAGCTCTCGATCTGGCCGATCAGCTTCCCGGCGTTCCCTCTGAAACAAATGGCTCTATCGTCGATGTAGCACAGCGCCGGCGGCTTCTCTTTGCAGACATCATCCACCACAATGCCGTTCTCGACAAGATAGGCTCGCACCGCCCGGATGCCGCTGTCCGTGGAACAGCGGGTGGACACCACGACCACCCGGTAACCCTTGTTCCTGATCTCGTCGATGGCCTCCCGGATGCCGGGAACGGCAGGGTCAGGAATTGCCTCCTGACCCTGCCAGCCGCTCTTGTAGGAATGGATGACGCCGTCAAAGTCCATGACGACGGTAGGCTTATAGGGCTTATCCATTCTCGTACCCCTCTCTTAAATCACGGTGTCCAGGTTGGGGTCGTAGCGGCCAACGTAGCCGCTCTCATCGAAGATGAGCCGGTAGCCGTCGGGGAGCTCGATGTAGTAGCGCCCCTCGTGCTCAACGTCCTCGATCCTCTTGCCGGTGATTTCCACGATGCCTTCCATAACTTTTACCTCCTGTTTTGATTTGGGTTGTCGGTTCTTTTCTGGTTCGCCGGTTCTTACTGCTTCATTTCTTCCCCTCCCACTCCCAGATTCCCTGCATCCCTCTGGCCGGAATGGGGGTGTCGTACAGGACGGGGTCGGTCAGAATCCAGCCGTACCGCTTCCACCCCTTCCGCCAGTCGCCGAAGGCTTTCTCCCTGGCGGTTCCGTAGGGGCTATCCCAAAGCTCCTCGATGGGGACGCAGTCGGCGACCGTTACCTCGCCGATGATGGCCCCGTAGGGGAGCTTCGCCAGCTCATACACATTCCCAAGCCCGGCGGCTTGGAAGTGCAGCCACTCCTCTTCCGGCATCCCAAAGAAGAACTCAGGGTCTTCCTTCTTGCCGGCGTGAATGGCGAGGCGGCCACGGTAGTTGGTGCGGTAACCCCTGGTCTCCACGCACTTGAACGCCTTCCCGCTCTCATCGAGCTTGAGGGCCAGGGAGGCCCAGGGTTGGCGGATGGTCAATGCTTTCATCTCTTCACTCTCCTCAGCTCATCTTAATGCCGGTGCCGTGGCAGGAGGAACACTCCACGTCCTCCATCTGACCTGCGGCATCACACTTGCGGGTATTCCCAGTGCCTCCACACGCAGGGCAGAGATACGGCTCCACGGCCTTGTTCACGACCTCGATGGCGGCGTCAATGTCGCTGATCTCCACGTCGATCTCCCGGCATTGCCGGTCGCACTCCGCCTTGATCTCCCGCTTCCTGTCCATCAGGCGCTTCCGCTTCGTTACAAGCGCAGTGATGACGTTATCCATCGTTTGTCCCCTCCCATTGCTTGCGGAGGGTGCTCATCCGGCAGATGGCCTTCCCGCAAACTTGGCAGTATGCGATTTCTCCGCCGGTTATCATCTCCGTATTGTCGTACATCTCTCCGTTGTCCTGCTCCTCCTTGTTGAAGCCACAGCGCCACGGTACACGATGGTAGGTTGTCTTCGTGAAAATGCCCTCTTTGCTCCCGCAGTGTGGGCAGCAGGTGATCGGTTTTCTCTTAGCCATCCTTTTCCACCTCGTCCAGGTAGGACGCCTGCATATCGGCGATATGGGTCATCACCGCCAACGGGAAGCGGTTATAGGCTTCTCCCACGGTACGCCAGCCATCGCCGCCGTCCGGGCCCATGTGCCAACGGATCGCCATAGCCTCCTCCCGGCTCAGGCGCATGAAGCCGGAGATGATGTAGACGCTTTTCTCGCCGTGGCCGTAGGGCAGCTCATCCTCAAACTTGTACCCCATGACCGACTCCCAGATGAAGTCGCCGTTGCCATCGTGCTTGACCTGCCACTTCTGGGCGGCCTTGACCTTCTCCGGGTCGTAGGTCTTCACGTTCTTCGGCTCCTGGTGATACACCCCAACCTTGCAGAGATCGTGCAGGAGGCCGACGATTGCCACGCTCTCCATGCTGGGGGCGCTGAACATGGGGTTGTTCAGCTCTTCCACGCCGCTCAGGGTCTTCAACCGCTCGAAGACGTGGATGCTGTGCTCGCACAGGCCGCCGGGCCTGGACAGGTGGAACCGGGTACTGGCCGGCGCCTCGAAGAAGTCGCTGCGTTCCAGCCACTCCAAGAGCTTATCAGCACCCGGCCTGGTGATGTACTCCTTGTACAGCTCAATGAACTTGTCTTTCATGTCCTTCTCCTCCTCAGATGATAGATGTCACGGCCACCGAGGCCAGGAACAGTGTGCCAGCGGTTGCAAACAGTGCGACAAGGCCCTTCTTGGCTTCAGGCTTCTCGGCGACTGCACCGAACGCCGAAAGCACCACCACGACCAGCATGAACCCCTGAAAGAACTTCATCACTCGGTCCCCCCTTCCCGTATCAGCTTCTCTTCGAGGTCGTCCAGGTGGCGGAAAATCCTGTCGAGGATTACATCCGATGCCTTCTCTTGATCTGTGCCATATTGCGCCACCATAGATGGCTGCACCTCGCAGATAGAAACACACTCTCCTCTCTTTCCCCGGATTATCATAGAGGCACCTGGAAACGGCCCAATCCCACGGAGCTCAAAGGTGACGTAAAGCTGAACCCCTTTCTTTGCGGCCTTTATGACCATTTCTCGCAGGTCGATCATCCCGTACATTAGCCAACGCCTCCCTTCTTTCCGGCGATGTACTCATCGACAGCGTCCCGCTTTATGCGCTTCACCACAGAGTCCGGTAGCCGCACGAGCATTGACCCGTAGTTGAACCGGTCATCACGTCTCGTAGTATCAAGGGCCTCTGCCAGCTCTTTCTCCATCCGTACCTCGCTGACCTTTTTCTCCGGGTCAACCGCCTCTAATGCGTGATACGTCTCACCGTCTTCGATGGTTTGGTAGCCGTAGTACAACTTAACATGGTACTCTTTCTGGCTCATTCCACATACTCCTCCTTCCATGCTTCAATAGCCTCGTCACAGTGGGAGCCCTCGCACATCACCGGCTCCCCACCATAGCAATGGACGCCTCTCACTTCCTCCGGGAGCGGACAGTACAGCTCGCAAAGGTCGTCCCCGATCATGTTCTGGATTTGTTCATCCGTCTTCCCGGCATAGAACTCTCCGTTGGTGAGCCGCTCCGCTATGTAGATCTGTCCGGCGTCCACAAACAGCTCGCAGGTGCGGAGCTGCCAGGATGCTATGAAACTCTTGTGCAGAGTCTTGACCACGTTAGGTCCAAAGTGTACGATGAACCACTCATGTTCCAGGAGCTCCGCCACGCTGATGACCTGTGCACCTTTCTTGTACTTCCTTTTTGCCATACGCTTCTCCTCCCCTACATTCCCAGAACCGTCTTGACCTGTTCGGCTTCCAGCGCATAGGTAGTCCCGTCGCCTCCGAGCCGGTCGAAGTAGTCCTCATCGAAAAGGTCAAATTGGCCGCAGACAGCGGCCTTGTCACAGGCTTCTCCCGAACCGTAGATGTACCAGTCCATCACGTCGTACTTGGTCTTCCAGCGGTCAAAGTGCCGCCCCTCCAGCATCTTCTCAAAGGCCCAGAGGTACGCTTTCTCGAAATTGGGAAACCGGCGGAACTCCGCCTCTATCTTGTCTGATGACGCCAGCGGGCAGCCTACGCACCCGATCCTGCTCATCCCCTCATCGTAGAGCTGGCAGTATGGGAGCTTCTCGTCGATGATGAACTCCCACACCTGGTCATCGCTCCAGTCCACAATGGGGTGGAAGAAGTTGACGCCCTTGTCGGCCTGGCAGGTCTCATACTTGGAGCGACTCTTCCGGCGGGGACTCTCCGCCTTTCGGACGCCGGTGACCGTCAGGATGCCATCTCCCCGGCCGCACACGTTCCGCTCCTTGAACTCCTGACAGCAGTACCGGCATAGCCGGGTTGGGGGGAAGCCCTTCTTGATGATGAGCTGGAACATCGTGATCCGTGGGTCCTCCACGATCACGTCCTTATGCTCAGTCCTGATGTACCTCAGCAACTCCGGCGGGTCTACGGAGGTCCTGCTGAACCTGGCGGTGTACGGGACACCAGCCATTTCGCACAGCCGCTTGACCACGATGCTGTCCTTCCCTCCTGAGAAGCGGAGGCA
Source organism: uncultured Oscillospiraceae bacterium (assembly GCA_947624895.1). GTDB lineage: Bacteria > Bacillota > Clostridia > Oscillospirales > Oscillospiraceae > MGBC124762. The sequence goes on from CANQMK010000003.1 coordinate 37,031, forward strand.
CAAGCGTTGCCCGGCGGCCGCCATCGCACGGATCTCCTTTATTGCCTTGGCGACCACATCTTCTTCGCCAGTCAGCGTGTCGTACTTGAGGGCACTCGGCTGGTAGGGCCTGTTCTGCAAATACTCTTGGACGGTCATCCCTCAGCCTCCCTCGTCAGCGGCAGATATGAGGTCAGCCGCACCTTTCCGTACTCATTGAACTTGGCATATTCTCTGGGCAAGCGCTTTCCAAGGCTCGGATCGTAGCATATTCCCTCATGGTAGACCACCACATGACCATCCACCCTATCGCCTATCCGCATTTTGACGATGCTGAGGTCTGGCGGAAGTTCGCCTACTTTCAGGCGGCGGAGTTTGTCTGGGCAGTCGAAGCCGTGTCGCCGCAGGAAGCTCACCATTTCTCTTGTGTAGGAAGCGTGAGAGTGTCCGAACTCCCGGCACACATCCTCAAGCTCCATTCCAGTGAGCATGGCGCAGCACGCCTGTCCGCAACACCCAGCGTAGGGCGGTTGTAGCACCAGCTTTATGTCCATGCCTGTCCCTCCTCAAAAGCAATTCCGGGATTCTTTCCAGCGGGGGCGCTGGATCTCGCTTCACGCATCCGTGTCGGTGCGCTTGCCGCCGATGGCCTTGTCCAGCTCCATCAGACGGTAGAACACCTCGACCGGGACGATCATGTGGGTCATCTTGGCCTTGACACCGGGCTTCCAGTCGGCCTTGCCGGCCTTCACCAGCTCATACGTCTCCTCGTCCAGGATCTTCCCGGTGAAGCCCTCACCGTTGTGCAGGGCCTTAACCTTGTTCTTACTCATCGTCTTTCCTCCTGTTTTCATTCTGGCTATTCAAAAATAACCGATTGGCTACCTGTCCGGTAAAATAACACCCGCCTACATCCCCTGGGGCTTGCTCAAGTGAGGGAATGGTTGGCGGCAATGCCGTGGCGCTCTCTAAACGGGTCGTTCTTTCCGTTCTCGGTTGGCGTGGCCGCCGTTCAGCTCACGCCTCCCTTTATGTAGAAGTCAGCGGCCTCCTCGACCGTCGTATCATCGAAGCACTCGGTAATCTGCCGGGAGACCTTCTGGATGGTCTCCGCATCAAGGCCAGCCCTTTGCATAGCCATGATGGCGTAGCCCTTGCAGGCGTCATTGCGCCACGGGCCGTCCAGGTATCGCAGGTCTTCCTTCACAGGGTCGACCACTCTGGCCTTAATCATCGTTGCAAACCACCTCTCCTGTTTCTCGCTCGTTCCCTGCGAGCCGTCCTGTTTCGCCGGATCCTCTCCATTTCCCGCTGGCATATCTCGTTGTCGTCTTCCTTCTCCGGCAGGCTGTCGATCCACCGGCGCAATGGCGGGATAAGCGGCAGGACGTAGTCGGCGATGATGCCGCCGACGCCCAGGATGCCGAGATAGACGGCAAGGAAACCCAGGAGAAAAACAAGGTCTTCCATCCGATTCACCTCTCGCTTTCTACCGTAAACGTGACTGTGTGGCCGGGGTTCTCTGCGATCAGCTTCTTCTTCAGGTCGTCGACCATCATATTGTTGTCGAGGGCCGCCTGAACCACATCCACCAGCTTCTCACCGTCCAGGTATGCCCAGACGGTCTTGCGCTTTCCTCTCTTCATCGTCACGCCTCCTGTTGCCCAATCCGAGCTCCGACATATACGGCGATGCAGGGACGGGCTCTTCCGTTGACGATGTTGTCGTCCATCTCCACGGAGACCACCTCGCAGTCATCGAAGATGTCTCGCCTCGGAACCGGCCTGCCATCCTGCCAGTAGGCGATGGTCGACGCCGGCGAGAGTATGGCGTCCAACTGTGCGACTGTGATTTTCTGTTGCTTCTTTTCCATGCCAATTCTCCTTTCATGCGGCCACAGAGCAACGGGTGATGATGGTCTGCTTCACCCCGTCCCGCTCCTTGTGGTCCTTGACTGTCGCTTTGAGAACCTCTCCGCCGATTGCATCACACGGACGGGACGCATACCAAACAAACTCGTTCCCGCTCTCATCCGTGAACTTGTAAAGCCAGGTTGTCCCGTAGTAGCCATCCCAGGAGGTCAGCAGTTGTGCCGCTGCAACCTTGATGGAAAGCCGTTCACCGACAGCGCCGACATACTTGGAATTGGTAGCCGCCATCTGACGGTCGGCCTCACGCTTCGCTTCACGGGCCGCCCTCTCTTTGTGACGCTTGAGCGCCACGGGCATATACGCCAGACGCCCGAAGTGTCTCCGCTTTGCATATCCCGATTGCACGAGCGGAACGCAGTCACGCTCCGGTCCGATTATTCCTTCCACATCCATCGTAATCAGCCAGTCAACGATCTCCTGTGCCACGCTCAAGCCCTCGGCAGACGGCTCTTTACCATCCAGTACCCGGTCGGTTGCCATCTCACGGGTGCTGTTGAGTTCGTCACTCTTGCGGTAGCCGAACTCCTTCACGACATCATAGGCGTGGGCGAGGACAACTCGGACATCGTACATCTGGGCCGGGTTCCTGCTTTCCCATTCTCCGATCATGCAGTCCATGCCACCGGCCATCAAATCTCTGACTTCTGCCCACATAGCGGTGGTGGCTGGGCTGATCCCCGTGTAATCTTTCAGGCAGGTTCGTCCGACCTGCCGGTACTCGCCCTGCTCATTTTCGCACATGAATGTCACCGAGCGAGGCCGCTTGACGTGGCAGTGGTCACATCCAGCGTCCACCGAATACCATTCAGGCAGGACGGGATGACCACCGAAGCCGGTGACGATGTTGCCCTTCTCTCCGTGCTCGATCTTGGCGCATACAGTCCATCCGTTTGCCTTGATGAGCCCATCGCACTCCACCACAAAGTCAACGGCGGCTACCGTGTAACGGTTGACCTCGTGAACGGTTCCATCAGGGCCGGCATCCATCACCCGGACAACCTCCGGGTGCTCCTCGCTGACCGTATATGAGAACGGGATTTCGTAGCCAGCGGCCTTCTTGGCAAGCCGGTCGAGCTTCTTTTTGACCTCCTCGGCCGCCTCTGCGTAAACGGCGAACCTTTCCACGGTTTGTTCCTCCTCTCAGTAGGTGCTATGGGCACTGCAAGCCATGCTGTGAATAACGCCAGCGATGGCCTCTTCGATGGTGCCGTAGTCGTGCCAGTGCTTCGGGCCGACAAACCCATAAGCCTTGCTGCCGCTTGGGATTGTACCGATGACGGTAACCTCGCCGCCGTCTTCCTCAAGTACCTCGACGGTGAATGGGTCCTTCTCGCCGATGTAGTCCAGGTAGCCCCAGCCGATACGGATCACGGTCTTGTTGACCGCCTTGAGGCTCCAGCTCCAGTTCTTGTCGGCCTCACGCTCTTTGGCAACCGCCTTTCGGACGGTATCCTTGTACTCCCTCAGGTCGATCATGGTTCATTTTCCTCTCTGCCCTGCCATCATCAGCACCGGTGGGGCGGTTCCGGTGGACGCCCTATCGGGCGTTTCGGCTTGTTATGCGTACTCGGTGACTGCGTCGTGGCAGTGTGCGTATCTCTCTGCAACCGAGCCGTCCGGGTTGTCGAAGACCACGACCCGCTTTGCGAGCCAGCCGAGCTTCAGGCCGTAAAACTCGTTCAGCATATCCAGCATCCCTTGCGCTCTGTCGAAGTTCTCCTGAGCGACCATATTGATTTTACGAATTTGCTCTACCATTGTCTTTTCCTTTCCGGCCTTTTGGCCTCCGTTATCCGACTGGTATTCTGGAATTAACCGACTGGTTTATCTTATGGTATCATTATACTGCGTTACCTACCTATGTCAAGTGTTTTCGTACAAAAATTTCAATATTTTTACCCGAATTGCACGTTTTCGTATAAACATAATGATACAATCCGATATGTGGCCTTAAAGGGCTCTGGATGGCTCTATACCGCACTTTTCTACTGGATGTGAAAGTATATGGCGACCGTCTTGGGAGGGCGTGGCGGTCTTATACGGCGATTTGGCGGGGAGTTGTGGGATATTTGTCTGGAAACGCAAAAACACCCCCGCTCCGGCCGAAGCCGAAACGGGGGTGCTCTTATATACCACTATGCAGTTTTATGGGTCCTGTGAGGGGGCACAGGCTCCCTGCACAGTGGGCGCATCGGGCGGGAGGTCGGCGCCCGTTTACGCTGGTGTGATTTTAGGGCCAAGCCCTATTGCTTCGCCAGAAACTCTCCGCTGCTGAAGCCGGTGTATTTGACACCCTGATATGTGACCTGGATATACAGCCACTTCACCCCGTTCACGTCGGTGTAGTAGCCGTAGTTCTGCACCTTCGTGCCGTAAGGCAGGACGGCCATGCTGCCCGTCTTCGACCCTGCGACATTCCTGATGTGGAGGCCGCTCTTGGCGGTGACAGTGTATGTCCCGGCCAGGGTCTTGTCGAACGACTTTGCCACGCCAGTGGCCTTGCGCTCAGACACGGCAGTCGTCGGTGCCGTTGGCGTTACGGTCGGGGCCGTGGGCTTGGGCGTAGCGGTAGTAGCCCCCGCCTCGTAGGTGATATACGGGAGCTTTCCATGCTTCGTCCAGTTCCGGCGGTTGTACCCGCTCTTGGAGCAGTTGCAGGCCGTCACCTGGACGCAGTTGTCCCACTTCGGCGTACACTCAACGGCCAAACCGTCGCCGATGTAGATGCCAATGTGCCCCGACATCCACACGACCTCTCCCACCTCGATTTTGGAGAAGTCAGTGGAAACGCCGGAACACTTGGTAATCATGGTATCGGCTCCGATGTCCGGGACACCGTTGGAGGCGTAAGTGGCCCCGCCGTAGGACTTGCTCTTGTCGCCACTCCAGCCCCACAAAAGCCCTTTGATGAGGCAGACGCAGTCGAACCCAAACGTGTCCTCACTGGCGGCTTGGATCATCGCCGTCCGGGCCGCATTGCGGTTGTAGGCGTGATTCTGCGTGTACCGCTTCTTGTTGGCGGTGGTCATAGGCGCACCAAAACAGCCCATGACATACAGCGTCTTGTAGTTCTTGGCGACATTCAGCGCAGCCTCCGCAAGCTGCTTGCCAGTGGTGATTTTGGCGCCCATAGTTGCACCGCTTCCTTCCTTTGCGTATTTGTCATAGTAGGTCTGGCCGTAGCCAGCCCTCTGGGTCTGTGTGGCTATGCTGTTCATGCTGGCCGGCTTCTCGAACTTCAGCAGGATCAGGTCCGACGCCTCCTTGACGGAGGTGGCCGACTTCAGAGCTGCCAGAAGGCCGTAGCTGGACAGCTCTTTCAGCAGGTAGCCGAGCTGGGCTTCAAGGTCTCCCACGGACTTGCCGGCAGCCCTGGCATACTCCAAGAGGCCCTGCTTCCGAGACCAGTACGTCCACTGAGCGAGGCCATAACCGGCGGAGTCCTTGATGAAGTTGGTATAGGAGCCACTGTCCACCGCCGCCGTGTAGGTCTCGTCGGTGTAGCCCAGCTTCTTCTCGTAGCTGTTCTGAAGGTTCGTCGAAATGAGCCCAGACTCAGCGTACAGGTTTCCCATCAGACCGGCCACTCCGCAGTCGGAGAGGCCCTGGGCCTTCAGGTAGTTCCAGATTTTCTGTTCATTCGTAGTTCCAACAAGGGCCATAGCACATCAGCCCTCCTTGTCTTCTGTTCCCTCCACCAGGGACTTCACGGCGTTGTTGTTCTGCAACATCTCCCGCATCTCTACCAGGGCTTCGTCAACAAGCTCACTGAACCACTCGAACGAAACGACCCGGACAAGCCAAGGGAACCGCTGGATGAACAGGTCATACACTTTACGGAGCTTGAGCTGGCCGGTGCCTCCGCCCAGCTCCTTCTCGGCGTCAGTGACCGCAAGAAGCAGCCACTCCTTGATCTTCTTCACCTGCTCCGAGTTGGGGAGCTTGAGGAAGCGATAGGCCGCCACGCCGAGGCAGACGCCAACCGCCAGGACGGCGATGAAGATATACCAGTATTCGATGATGAAATCAGCCATGATACTTTCTCCTTATCCGGCCCCAATGTCGGGGCCATCCTCCGCCGGCAGGTCTTCTGCCGGGGGCACAGTGTTTGCGTCTTCCTTCATCCATTCACGCTCACGGTGCTTGACCTTGCTGGTCTTGATCCAGCCCATCACACCGCACTCGCCTGTCAGGGCGATGAACACGCAGTTGACAAGCGTGTCCGGCACGGCGCCGTACTCCCGGAACAGGTCGATCATGGTCACCGTGAACCAAAAGAGCATGACGCCGAGGACAAGCAGGATGAAATTCATGGTGCCGAACCGCTCCAGAGCGGCCCCGCACCGTTTGATGACGGACGGTTTTGCCTGTTCCTCCTTCACCGACCTGGAAGCCCTGCGTTGCCGGCTTCTCTGGCTCCGCCGCTTTACGGCGGTCACCACACGGGCAAGCAGATACAGGGCAACCACGCCCAAGATGAAGCCGGCAAGGCAGGCGGCGACTACAACCTTCACGGGCATCGGTACTCCCTCCTCACGAAGAATTGTTCTTTACGGCTTCAGCGGCAGCTCGTCCACCGCTTCTACGATTAGGTCAGCGTCGCCGTTTCCGCCGAGGCCGTCGTGGTATGCGTCGTGCATCATGTGGAAGATGCGGCGGTCATCGAAGCTGATCTCGCCCTTCTGGATGTAGCTCTGGCCGAGATGCCGGATGCGGTCAAGGAGGGAAACCTTCTCCGCCTCCATGAGCGCCTCCACTTGCTTCTTCAGAGCAGCGATCTCGCTCTCCATCTCCCTCTGCCGCCTGTCCTCCGTTTTCTTGATCTCCTCGACGGCTTCGCCGATTTCCTCGGTCTTGTCGGCCTTTTCCTCGGCCTTGTCCTCTTTGGCGGCCTTCCGGCTGGCCTTGAATTTCCACCGCTCATTGAGGCCGTTGATGATAGCGGCTCCAGCCGCCCCGCCAGCGATGGCAAGGCCGAGGGCGGCGACAAACTCCCAGAATGTCATGATGAATACCTCTCTTGACAGTGTGTAGTTGGCGGGGAATCCCGCCTTGAAAAAGGGGTCATAGCCATATTTTCAATACCACCGCTTCAGGCGAGAGGTATTGTAAAGGGGCGGCCCGAAGGCCACCCCCTCTCTGTTCAGATAACCCAGTCGCCAGCGATCTCGGCAAGCCGATTTCTCTCGGCGAGGGCCTCTTCCTCCTGAACCTGCGCTCCGAACTGCTCCAGGATATAAGCCTGGGCCTTGATGATTTCAGCCTGCCGGATGCAGATGTCGGTGAGCTCTGCGATCAATTCCGTTTTGTCTATCCAGGGAACCCTCCCTTTCCTTCGTCAGAACAGGACATAGTGCGGCCGCTCCTCTCCGAAGAGCCAGTGTCTCAGCCAGTCGTCCAGCACCACGGCCACCACTGACAGGAGGATCCACAGCAGGCAAAACGGCAGGCAGATTTGCCCCATGAAGTTCAGGGGCATGGTGGAGTAGTCCCAGATGCCAAGGCCCAGCCACACGTTGAGGATGAACCCGGCCACCAGCTCGGCTGCGGTGACGATGCCGGCGCCTATCAAGCTCTGCTTCCACAGCGGCATCTCCCAGGGAAACAGCTCATTGATGGCGCCGATGAGCACGAAGCAGATACCGCCGACCACGCCCATCGTCCAGTGGGTGTGTCCCCTCCAGACGATTTCAATGCCGCAGTAAATCAGACCGCCGATGAGAAGCAGCACGGCCATTTTCAGGGCCGTCTTCACCGCTTTCATATCAGCCACCCAGCTTCGCCACGATGGCGTCCATCTGGGCCTGAGCCACAGCCAGCTTCTCGGCCATCTTGGCCGCATACTCCTTGGGGAGCTCCATACCGTAGGTGACGGCGGCCAGGTCCTCAGGCGTGGTGAGGGTCAGGACGTACTCCTTCAGGGTGTTGTGGTAGGTCGTCTGCGTGGTGATATGCGTCTGGGCGGCAATATAGATCTGGGCGATCTCCGTTGCCGTGTAGATGCGGCACACCCCGCCGTCCGCCTGGTACGGGAACTGGGTGCCGCCCAGCTCCACCACCCTGAACAGGTTGGCGATGTTGCTCTGGTCCTCGATGGACAGGTTGAAGTGAACGGTCTCGCCGCCCAGCTCCAGGTCGACACCGTGGACGATGACGGCGTTGCAGGCCACCGAGATCTCCACCAGCTTGACCTTCTGGAGAAGCTCGAAAGCCTTCTCCTCGCCGACAAGGTCGATGGCGTCGTCGGTGGTGATCCACCCCTTGCCGATGGCCTTCACCAGACCGTCCAGGCCGATCTCCTGGCTCCGGTACATATCGGAAACTTTGTTCTTCATCGGTTATCCCTCCAGTGCGGACCGAAGCAGGGCGTCAACGGCTCCCTGCTGGGCCATGATATACTCGCCGCCGTTCACCTCGTTGAGGTCGACGGTCTCCAGCCCTTCCATCTCCCCGCCGGGCAGATTATAGGGCACAGAGTTGAGGGCGACGCCCTGGGCCTCGCTCTCCTCAGCTTCGACGTACACGCCGTCGACCTTCTTGATGAAGCGGGGCTTCTCAACGATGCCGATGACGCTTCCGCCTTTCACGACTGCGTACATGATTTCATTACCTCCTGACCTTGATGTTGAGGGCCGCTGCCAGCATAGCCAGCTCCGGCACCTGTGCGTTAAAGAAGTCCTCGTTGAACAGGATAGTGTCCACATCATCCCGCAGGAAGCGGGACCAGTGTGTCTCCAGCATCACGATCTCCTCGTCCGTGAAGCGGAACCCCTTCCCCGCTCTACGGGGAGCGTAGGCGATGGCGTAGGTCAGCTTCCCACGCTCAAGGCCCTGGCCGTCATCATTCCTGGCGAAGTATTGCTGGGCGACCTCACTGCTGGTGAAGCAGATGGCCCTTCCGTCAGGCGTGGCGATAAAGTCCCCAATGGTCTCGAACTTCGTCCCGTAGGGGATGTTCAGCAGAGTGCCGTCTGCGCCACGTTCTCTGAACCGGCGGTGAACGATGTATTCCATCTCGTGTCCTTTCTCCCCTTGCTACGCCTGGTGTAGACCCAGCCCGTTTTGGTCTTCTTCGCTTTCAGGGTGCAAGGGAACTTCAGTTTTCTCGCCGCCAGCTCTGCGGCAAACATCTTGGCAAACCGCTCATCCATCGCCTGCAAGGTGTCGTAGCTGTTGCACCTCTTGGCGTGTGCCCTCCAGGACTGGTAGGACTGGGCGGCGTCTTCAAAGTCCATCTTCCCTTCCGTCACCCACCGCCGGAATATGTCCAGCTTCCGACGGATGGCCCGGATGCTCTGGCGACTCAGCTTCATCGTCACCTTCCCGGACTCCTCCAGGGTTATCCTCATCTTCAGGAACTTGAAGCTGTGGTTCCGAAACGGGGTAATGACGCACTTCTTCGGGCTGAGGGCCAGCCCCATCTCCGGCGCCATGATGTGAAGGCACCGGTCAATGTCCCTCAGCTCCTCCAGGGAGTTGCTGATGGCGTGGCCGTCATCCATGTACCGGCCAGACCCCTCTATCCGCCGCACCTCTTTGATGTAGTGGTCAATGGGGCTGGCGTAGTCCAGGGCGATGATCTGGGACACCTCGCTGCCGAGGCCGACGCCATGAGGACGCTCGGCGTCCTTTTCGGCGGTCTTCATCAGCCGGAAGTCGTCCACCAGGTCACAGAACAGGGCGTAGAGCCGGTCATCCCGGATCCTCTTCCTCGCTCGCTCCTTGATGCCGTCATGCGGTATTGAGCCGAAGTAGCCCTTGAAGTCGAACTGGTAGATGCCACCCTCCAGGCCGTACAGCCGGTAGTGGCGCTGAAGCTGTTTCTTCAGCCTCATCAGGGCAAAGTCCATACCCTTGTCCTTGAGGCTGGCTGAGTTGTCGTAGATGAAGCTCCTGGAGTAGCTCTCCGTCAGGAGGTATGAGCATAGGCACTTCTGCGTGGCTCTCTCCTTGATCGGCAGTGCGTCTATGTCCCTGGCCTTCCCATGCTCTATGGTGCAAAAGCTGTGGAAGCCCCGGAACTTCCGCTTGCCATCTCTCAGGGTCTTGTACGTCTCCAGACTCTCCGAAAGCAGGTTGCTCTCAAAGTTTATGGTCGAGGTCTTCCACCTCGTCCCCTCACAGCAGGCTTTCCCGGATTTGACAAGATGCCCAAACGACATGACCTCCTCAAAGGTCCTGCCGGCAATCTCCAGCGCCTTCGCTTCTCGCTTGGCCTTTCGACGCTGATACCGGGCCTCCCGCCGTTCCTCACTCGTCACTTGGCAAAGTCCTCCTTAGCCACGATGCAACCCCCATGTACAGCGGTCCATCTTACGGTCGGTTTGTGGGAGCATCACTCCCCACACCTATCCCGTCGTCCAGGACGGTTTTTCGGTAGTAGCTGCGTAACGGAACACTCATGAAACGAGGGAGGCGGTCACCGGTGGCGTTCTGCTGGTTCCGGTTTCCTGCCCGTCAAACTCCCTCGCCATGCAAGCAGCGTCCGGGCGTCCGTATCATGAGGCAATTTTTGGATTGAAACCCTTTCGGGCCATTCTCCACGGTGCAAGTTCTCCTTTAAGGTTTGGGACATCGCTTCGCTCATTCGCTACTAATTCCAGTCCCCAATCTCGTTTCTTAAATCCCGGCGCAAACCCATTCGAATTGTAGGCGTTGTTGTTGTTCGCACTCCCGTCGGTGTTCACATTGCAGAAGTTGTTCGTGTTCGTCGCATTGACCGAGCGGAGCCACCAGTTGCAGGCGGAGCCGTCAGAACTTGCCCTAAATCATTTTGCCGCTACTTCTTCATGGCGGCCTCCTCCTTTCTCTTCTTCAGGTACGATGCGTACCGCTGTTTGTCGCTGTCCATCAATGCACGGATCCTCTTGAGGGTGATGTTGCCCTGCTCAGTCCACCGCCGGAACGCATCGTCATAATCAGCCCGGCACTTGAAGTAGTTGTTGCCATCGTCCACCAGCTCATAGCTGAAGGTGATCTCGCCCAGCAGAGCCTCGGCCGCACTGGCCGCCATCATCAGGTAGCGGTGCCGCAGGTCAAAGTCATGCTGGGTCATATCCTTGTGGACAAAGATGGAGTTCGCTCGCAGACAATCCGTGTATATCTCGGTCGCAAGCTCCAGGAGGTTGTTCGTGATAATCCACCGGTAGCTCTTCGGAAACCGCTTCACCACCCGCATGGTCACTTTCCTCAATTCCCTCGCATCCGCTATAAACTCGGCCGCCGCATCTTTCCGGCGGGACTTATATACAGACATTTCACTTCTCCTTTGGATTGGTGCTTGTCGGCGTTACGCTGGAGGGGGCTTGCGCCCCCTCCGCTTCACTTAGCTTCCTGATTTTGGATTAGGCCACCTTAAAGCCCGGCGCAAACCCATACGAATGGTAGGCGGAGTTGTAGTCCGCACGCCCGTCGGTGCCCACATAGCAGAAGACGTTCGTGTACGCCGCACGGACCGAGCGGAGCCACCAGCGGCAGGCGGAGCCGGTGCTGCTGTGCTGGTACTTGATCTTGCTGTTGCCGTTCTTGTAGTAGTCGTACTGGACCTGGTAGTTCTTTTCGGCGGAGTTGGCGTAGGTCCGAGCGCCCTGCACCTCGAACTCCGAGAGGAGCCAGATCTTATCCGACGTACTGGTGACATAGCTGGCGGTATCGGAACCGCCGCCGGTGTTGTCGCTGTACTTGGTGCAGGCGGCAATCACACTCTGCCATGCGGAAGGCATAGCGGACAGGAACGCCGGGCAGATGGTCTTCCGCATATAGGAGTTGTTCCAGCCGCCAGAGTTGGTGTTGCTGGTATTCATGCGGAAGGCGGCGGAACTGCCGGTGCTTCCGTAGTAGCTGTCCGTGAAAGCGATGTCCACGCCGGCACTGGTCTTGCCGAACTGGAAGTGGATGGAGTTACCGCCCTCACGGCTGCTGTTGTGGTTGAAGCCGATGATGAACGCATAGTAGGTGCTGCTGAGGGACAGAGCGCCCACGGTGCCGCTCAGGGCGATCCCAACCTTGTCGCCGACCTTCCAGTAGGTTTGGGCGACGCCGGCCTTTGCCGCCTGCTGGATCACAGCCGGGGTGTTGTCGGCCAGAGTGGAGCTGGGCAGGCTGACGGTGACGGAGCACGTCTTGCTGGACGGGGCGGTGTAGTTGCTGTCGGCGGCCACGGAGACCGTGATAGTCGCACTGCCCTTGGCCTTGGCCGTCACGGTGACGGTGGTGCCGCTGACGCTGACCGTCGCCACGCCGGTGTTGTTGGACGATGCAGAAACGGCACCGGTGCCGGGCCGGGTCACGGCAATGGTCTTGGTCAGACTGGAAACGTCCAGGGTCATGCTGGTGGTGCCCAGGGTCAAGCTGCCGGACGCCTTGCCGATACTCCAGCTCACCGTCTTGGCAGTGGTGGACCCATCGCTCCACTGGTAGTTGGACTTCGGCGTGAAGGTCGCATTGTAGCTCCCGGCGTTGGTGCCAGAGGTCGTCCCGCCGAGGGTCAGCTTGGCGCTGTCGTAGTTGCTCCAGGTGGGCGACTGGGCACTGCCGCTGTAAGTCAGGCTCCCGCTCTGGCTGGGAACGGCCACGGTGGCCCGGCCAATCGTCCATGTGACGGACACAGCCTCGGTGCTGCCGTCCGCCCAGTGATACCCCTCTTTCGGGGTGAAGGTTGCGGTGTAGGTTCCGGCGTTTGTGCCGGAGGTGGTGCCCCCGATGGTGAGCTTCTCAGCGTCGAAGCCGTTCCACGTCGGGGACTGGGCGCTACCGGTATAAACCAACGACCCGCCCTGGGAGGGCACGGTGTTGATACTGCTGGTCAGGTCCGTAATCGCCTTCAGCGCCGCATCTGCCGACTTCTGGGCTTCGGTGGCAGCGGTCTTGGCCGCCGCCGAGTCCTTTGCCGCAGCGTCGGCGGAGGATTTGGCGTCGTTGGCTACGGAGAGCACTGCCTGCAACTCACCCGAAGTAGCGCCACGGGTGTTTACAAAGCCTTTCAATGGGTTGGACCTCCTTATCCTTTGATGAGGCGTACCTGGACGGTGATTTCCCCCGTCGGTACGTTGACTGCGTAGAAGCGGACGATGCCATCCAGCACGTCGCAGGTCGCACACACGCCAGCGGCGGCGGCCACCTCCATGCTTCCCACAGAGATGATCGACTCCGCCCCATCTGCAACCGTTGCGCCGGTGATGGCTGCGTCGTGAACGTAGGCGTACCCTGCCGCCTTCGTCTCACTGTCCGTGTTGGCCTTCCACCCAGCCTTGGCGACAGCCACCGTCTGAAAGTCGCTCTTGTCTTGCTTGCCGCTGTCAAGGTCGCTGAGGGCCCTGTCCGCCTCGGCGAGTGCGGCCGAGGTCTGCTCGGCCAGGGTACTCACTTCCCCGCTCAAGCCAGAGACGGCGGACATACTGCTGTCCGCCGTCCCCTTGATTTCTTTGATGGCTTTGCCCAGGGCAGTCAAGCCGCTGTCGTCAAATACTTTCCGAGCCATACGGCTCGCCCCCTTTCCTTAGGCTTGATGGATTACGCACCCTCTTCGGCGTCATCCGCCAGGAGGGCGATGATCTCCGCCTCGGTGACGGTCTCGAAGTCGCTGGTGTGCAGGACATCGTTGGGGAGAGCGTACACGGGCGTCTCGACGCCGTTGATCTTGACGTTGCCGTTGGTCTCGCTGGCCTCGACATTCGTGGCGCCCTCGGCGACGCCCTCCAGCTTGGTCTTCAGCTCGGTGGTGAAGTCCTCGGTGGACAGCACCTTGGAGCCGTCCTTCTCGACGTAGCCAGACAGGTCGACGAAGCCGGCCAGCACGTCGTAGCCGTAGGTGCCCTCGCCGGTGGAAACGACCACCACGTTGGTGCCAGCGGGGTGCTTGGCCCCGGCACCCTCAACGAAGTTGTCGGTGGTGGTGAACTTGTCGGTCACGTTGTAGACATTGCCCAGGATAGCCTCGGCGGCGGCAGGCAGGCCAGCGAACGCCACAGAGCCGACGGGCTTGTAGACGGAGCTGATCTTGCCGTCGATCTCGCTCTTGGTGTAGGCGTCGGTGATACCGTAGCCAGCCAGAGAGGTGGCCTTATCGGCCTTGGCGGCGAAAGCGGTCGCCAGGGCGTCGTCCAGGTCAGCCTGGCTCACCTTGGCCTTGAAGGCCAGGTCGGCGAGGCCCTTGATGGCGACATCGACACCGGCCACGGACAGGGTGCCGTTGGCGGTGCCGGCGGTGATGATGATGTCCACGATCTTGTCGGCAATGGCCTGGGCCACGCCGTTGACCTTCACGCCCTCCAGGACGTTGGCCTGGGCACCGGCATCCTCCAGGGTCTTCACCATGGCGCCGAGGGTCTCCAGGGCGGTCTTGGTGGCGTACTTGAGCTTGACCTGATCGGCAAACGTCTTCAGGTTCTCATAATTGATGTGCTTCATTGATACATTTCCTCCTGTTCATCTTGGGTTTCATGCGGTGTGCCCATCAGCCGTCAGGCGGTGGGCTCGGTGTTCTCGGCGAGCAGCCCCAGAATGTCCGCCTCAGTGGCGTACTCCAGGGGGGTGCCGCCTCCGGCAGCGACCTTGGCGTCAACGGACTTGTCCATCTCGGTCTTGAACGTGCCCAGGTTCTCCAGGGTCACAACCTTTCCGGTCCCCTTCTCTTCCATGCCCTCTCACCTCCTTCGGGCAACCCTTTAGATTTACTCCTTGCCAAACAGGGCGCCGGTTTCGGCAGGCGTGGCAGAGTCGATGGACAGGGTCCCATCAGGTTCTACCTTCAGGCCATTTCCAACTTTAACGCCACCAAGCACCAGGGCCGAGGCGGCGGGGAGCACATAGCTACCAGAGCCGCTGGCGTCTCCGCCACGGCCCACCAGGTCGACGGTGCAGGTGATGTCCTCTGTCGGGACGCTCCTTGCCCAAAAACGCACATAGCCGTCGTAGGCTTCAGCCTGCATACGCAGACCGCACACAAAGGCGATGTCCTCGCTTTCCTCGTCGATATTGACCAACGGGAGGTGCTTCTCTTCGGAGAGCTCGCACACCACGTCGTTGCAGTAGGGGTATTTCTCGGAGTCGCTTTCCTTCCAGTCAGCCTTGCCGATTGCCAGTCTGACGGGGGTGATGGCGGCGCCGGCAGCGGCCACCATGCCCTGAATTTTCGCCATAAGGGCAGCATGGGCGTTGGGGTCGCTGTCGTGGGTGGAGATAGCCTGCTCAACGGCGGTGCCAAGCTGCTGGGAGACCAGGGAGTTGATAAGCTCCTGGGCTTCCTCGGCGGTCAGGAAGGCACCGGGATTGTAGGCCAGCTCAACCGTGGCACCCAGGGCCAGCGCAATCGAGACCGGGTAACGCCGGATGTCCACCCGGCTCCCGTCAAAGGCACTGACCGGCTGTGGGCTGTCCCCCAGGGTGGCGTAGTACAGCAGGATCTCCTCGGTGTTCTCCGTCTTGGCGTAGATGCCGAACTCACGGAGCCAGAAGCTCTGCTCCAAGCCGCCGTTCATGTCGTTTCGGTACTCCACCACCAGAGACATCTCATTGTTCTTGATGGTCGGGACGGTGGAGGTAGCCTCCGCAACGGGGGCCACCAGGTCCTTCACATCAATAGGCTCCACGCCTTCCGGCAGGGCCCCGGAGCCGACCACGATCCGGGTCAGCTCAATCGTCTCCCCGGCAAGCGGCCTGGTCATCAGATCCCGGCCGTCGACCGTGATCGTCCCGCCGTAATAGACTTTCTTTTCCTCCCCTTCGGCGGCAAAGGTCTGGCGCACAAGCGCCTCGTTCTTGTTGCTCATAACAGTTCTCCTCCCTTACTGTTGAATCGTGACGCCGCCGATGGGCGTCTCCATGACGCTTTGGATGATGCTGCCCGGTTTGACTGCGGCGTTGAGCCGGAGCTCTCGCTCCAAAACCGGCAGGGTGTCCTCTGAAACGCTACTGAAAGCCGACCCTGCATAGAGTTCAGCGGAGAAGTCAATCTCACGTTCCAGAGCCGGAAGATGTGTCACCGTCAGGGCGTAGCCGAGGCAGGACGCTATCCTGACAGTCGACCTTTTCATCTCGGTCTTCGTCCGGGCGTACAGCCTCAGGGTCACGCCGGCGGCCCGGAGCAGAGGCGTTGTGAACAGCGGCCGGGTGTCGACCGTTCCGTCCATCTCGCCGGTGTCAAAAATCATGGTGGCCGGCTGTTCCGGGTCCTCGGTGTAATACAGGGGCCTATCCCAGAACATCCGAAACACCTTGATGATGTTCGGGTAGGTGCAGTCGCAGGTGTTCTTCAGAATCTTGTAGATGAGGTACTGGCGGTACAGCTCGTCAGGGATGACCTCAATGGGGATCGGGTTCCCGGAGAGCTGGCCCGCCTCTTTCCGGCTCAGTACGGCGATGTCGCCGACGCCGTCAAGCTGCTTCCCCACGGCGGTGTCGACGCCCCGTTCGTCCCGGAGCTGCTGGTAGAAGTCGTGGACGGCCTGGAGCTCAATACCGATGACCTCCATCAGAGCTTCGATGTTGGGCTTATCCCGGAACTGCTCGACAAGCTCCTCTTTCAGAGCGGTCATATACTCAGCCATCAATCTCCACCTCGATCATCTCCTCCGACGTGTAGGCCCTCTGACGGGCGGTAATCACGGCGCTCCTGGATGGGTAGTCATCCGGGCTCTTTTCCGAATCCTGCGTGGTAAAGAGCTTGATGTCGATGTAGCTGATGCCGGAACAGGCTTTGTAGAGCTGGCTCATGAACTGCTGGGGGACAACGTCCTGTCCAGCGTTCAGGGCGGCCATGTTCTCCAAGATGACCTTCCGCAGAAGGTCAACGTAGTTGGGCGGGATCGCCTCCGTGGGACTGAGGGTGATGCCGAGGTGGAACCAGGCATAGACCGCAGTGGGCCGGGAGAAGCTGACGGCGATGTCCTCATCGTAGGCGCCGGGGATAATCACCGTCGTATCGCCGAAGGTGCCGATGCCGCCGGCTTTCTTGTCGAGGATCTGCTTCGCAATCTCGGTAGAGTCTCCGCCGTCGACGACGATCTCCACGCTATGAGGCGGCCTCCCCTGCTCGTCTACCTCGTGGGAGGGGTTCTCATAGGGAGCAACGCTGGTCACGCCCTGCACGTTCTCCAAAATGGCGCTCTTGATGCTCTCCAGCATCCGGGAGGACCGGATGAACACCTTGTCGGCGTAGGACTGGCGGAACTCAATGTCCGTCTCCTCAGCCCGCCCGGCGATGTAGGTACACAGGTTCACCACGGACAGCAGGCCGGCGTCGGCCTTGACAATCTTTGTGATTACGCCAACCGGCACAAGGATGTCGCCCGTGTCAACCGTGCCGAAGGTCAGGATGCTCGTGACCGTTTCGGTGGTCAGGTTCTCCGAGAGTACCAGCACGTTCGTCGAGGTGACATCCACCGCCTCGATGTTCAGGAGCTCCTTCTCCTCGTCCACCGTGGCCGCAAAGTCGGTGTCCGTGATGGCCTCGGCCAGTCCACGGAGAATGGACAGGGCGTTTCGTTCCTTCGGGGCAAAAGAAAACACCGAGCCATTGACGGCTACGGTGTAGACATCCCCGGTGCCCAGGGCGGCAATTTTGATGGCGGCCTTGTTGAAGGCGCTCCTTGTGATGCTCTTCTCATCGGATATGGTCAGTTGGACTGCCGGGTTCGTATCGGAGGCAATCATCGTGCCGGCAGCAAGGGTCGTTCCGTCCTTCCCGGTGCAGTGGATGGGGTAGTAGGACTTTGCCGCAGTCTCACGGGTGGAGCCGCCGTACTGCGCCGCACTGTCCAGGCTGATGCCCTCAGCGGTGGACGGGTACTGCGAGTAGTACACCTCCTCGCCGAACTCCCACAGACCGGCAATCTCGTCGGCCACGTCGGTCAGCAGGTGGTTCAGCAGGGACTCCGGGTTCTGCCGGGTGTTCACCCCCCATCGCTCCGAGAGGTTGGTGTGCATATCCTCCAGGATCGCATCCAGCCGTTTGATGTTCGGCCCTTTCGGGGTCAGGCCATATTCAGGCATACAGGGTCACCTCCTCTTCGTAAGTCTCTTTGCCGACGGTGACCGTGTAGGCGATTTTGATAGTCCTCTTTCCCTTGTCGTACTCCACGGTCTTCACCGTGGCCGCTGTCACGCCGTCCACCTTCATGATTTCCTCTCGGATGAGGTGCTGGATTTTCAAGATGTTCGGGTTCTTCTTGAACACTTCCTCGAACCAGGGGAAGCCCATCTCAGGCCCAAGCCTCCACTCGCCATAGATCCAGCGCAGACGGATGACCACCGCCTGCCTCACACTTTCCGTGATGGCGATGTCGCCGGTGTCCGAAACGGCGATGTCGCCGTCACGATTGAGCTTAATGTCAAGCACATTGATACCCCCTCTCAGAAATGTCTCAGGATTGACCTGGATGACCCAGAACGGTGTTTTGGCGGCACCGGTGGGTTAGGTGTTGTCCGAAAACAAAAACTCGTAGCGCCGATTTACGGGCCAAATACGGGCTTCAACCTCCGATGAACACATCGCCGCTGCCGGAGGTGACGGAGCCGCTCCCGCTATGAGCGTTCAGGGCGTCGCCCTGACGGGCCGCTGGCTGGCCGTGAATGAAGACCGAGCCGCTCCCGACGGCCACGCTGCCGAGGCTGGCCCCGCAGCACCCGTCACGTTCGACGGTGACACTGCCCACGGTGGCCGCCGGGCGGCCATTGATGACGACATCGCCCCAGCACCCGGAGCTGATCTCCCCGGAAAACGCCATAGGCGGATGGGGCGGGACGTGCCCGGAGTGCTCGCCGCCGGTAGTCCCGGCCACGGTATCGTTCAGTCGTGCCGCTCCTGGCATGGGAGCCCCTCCCCTCTCAATTCAGATTGACCACGCCACCGGTGGTGGTGAAGTTGCCCTTCACCGTCACGTTCCCGTTGAGCTGAATGGTCGCCGCATCCACGGTGACCTCCCCGGCCTTGACGGTGAGCCGTGTCCCGCCAACGTCCACGATGACGGCGGTTTTGGCGCAGGCTTCGGCCACAACAGGGTTGGCCTTCACAAAGAGGCCGGGGATGCACATGGCGTTGGTCATGTCGAAGGCCAGGTCGGTGCTGGTCTCCTGTCCGTACATCCAGTAATCGAGGCTCTGCTCTCCCACGATGATGAGGCACCCATCACCCGCCTTGACCGGGAAGGCCACGGTGGCCCCCTGCCCTGCTCCCTGCTGAAACAGGACCGGGACGCCGGTGATCTGGGGGAAGTCTATCTTGGTGCCGTCCGGCTTCTTGAACTTCATCACCGGCTTCACCGTGGCGAGTCCTGTCGCCGAGTCGTAGGCGATGATCTCGCCCGGCATGGCGGTATGGATGCCGTTCAGCCCCTTCTTGACGCTGTCGTTGACGGCCTGAACAAATTCCTGCAACACGGCTACGTCACCTCCATGAAGGTCCCGGTACACATCCAGTCGCCGGAGACATTGTCGCCCTGAATGGCGATTTTGCTGGCCCGGAAGTACCCGGTGACGGCCTTGCTCTCCAATTTCACGAAGTCGTCAATGTTGATGGCTCCATTCAGGAAGTAGTTGACCTCCCAGCCAATCTTCCCGCTGGCGCTGGTGCTGTCTGCGGACTCTGTCACCCTGGCGGGAATACCGAGTAGCCCGGTGTCCGGCGAGAGGACGTAGACCTCCTTGGACATCACATCGCCCGGCTTCTTCACCTGCATGACGCCGTTCTGAAGGCTCCACGACAGGCCACAGCAGGCGCAACCCTTGTTCATGATGTCCTTCGCCGGTCCCACGAAGCTGAAGCCGTTGGGGATGTCGGCAAACTCGGCGTTGTAGGCATACGAGATGGCGACACCCATCTGGGCGGCCACGTCGTCCATGATGACCTTCCAGTTGACGATGCCCACATAGGAGATGGCAACGAAGGTGTCCCTCAGCTCCACGAGGTTGTCAATGACCTCGATCTCCGTCTTCCGGTCGGCACCGTCAAGGGTGGTGCTGGCGTAGCTGACGATGCCGGCGAAGATGAGAGAGAGCCGGGAGCCGTACCCTGCCTTCAGGGACAGGCAGCAGTCCTTCTGATCCAGCGCCGCCAGGTGGGCCTTGTTCAGATTCCAGAGCGTGACCCGCCCGGTGTTCTGGGTTTCCAGGTCGGTCCGCTCAATGGAGAAATTGACGTGCAGGGGGATAGGCTGGCTCGGCGACTTCTCTCCGATTTCAAAACCGGCTTGACCAGCCTTGCCGATGGCAATGCGGTACTGTCGGTCGAAGTTCTCATAGCCACTCATACCCTATCCCCCTCTCAAAATCAGATGTGGCGCACACGCCCACCGTCAGGCGGGCAGGTGTTTTTCCGCCAGGAAAAACACAAAAAATAGGTTCCGTTTACGGTAAGGTTACGGTTACGGTTACGGTTACGGTTATAGTCGGATTTTCCGAGGACGGTCACATAGATTTTCCCTCGGATAATCCGATGGAGCGTCCGATGGAATGTCCACGGACAGTCCATAGGACGGCATCTCTCGGTCAGGTGCCGATTTCAACGGGGCAAAACACGAAGGAAGCGTTGCCGTCCTTGAAGTCGTTCCGCCCGATGCGTTCCAGCTTGGTCATGACGCCAAAAACGCCGTCCGGCAGCTTGGTCACGCCGCAGAACACATTCAGCGGGAACCTGGGCACGATCTTGGCTCCCACGATGATGGGCTCATTCTGGGTGTCGTACAGCCCGAACTTCCAGTACCCGCCCGTCTCGTTCCAGGTGAACCGGATGTGATATGCCTTGCCGTTCAATACCACACGGGAAACGCTGTCGTTCATATCCGGCACTTCGATGATGATATAGTCCATGCTCTACCTCCTCACAGCAGGCCCATCGAGGAAGCGGCGCCGTAGAGGATGCTCCCCTTCCGGTTGCTGTTTCCGCTGGAGCCGGAGCCCGACGATCCAGAGCCGGAGGAACTGCCGCCGGAGGACGCCGAGGAAGTGCTGGCCGTGCCGGCCGAGGCACCGGTTGCCCCGCTTCTGCCGTAGCTGGCCGGGATGGTGGTCGTCTTCGCCGTGGTGGTCCTGATGTGCTTCAGGTTTATCGGGATTTCCCTGGAGTAGCCTGTCTCAAGGCTCTTGCTGATGGTCATGCTCTCAATCGCCATCATTGTGTAGGTGGCGTCGGAGGTCACGACGGTAACAGGCTCCCCTTTGAAGTACAGCTCCTCAAGCTGCTTGCAGACCCGCTCCGTCCGGCCCTGGGCGGCGTGTTGCCGCCAGGTCACCGGCGTGTCGGTCACAAAGAGGACCATTTCCAGCTTCTCCGGGCTCAGGATGATGGCGTCGCTGACCGAGAAGCCCTCCTCGACGGAATACTCCGGGACGGTGGCTTCGTAGGACTTGCTCTCGCTGATGAGAGCGTCAAACTCCAGGTCATTGATACTGACTGGCTGTTTTGCCTTTGCCACTCATACCACCTCCTATCAGGCGAAGGTCAGGCCACGGGCCAGCTCCGAGGTCACATCCTTGGCGGAGTCGTCCATAGCCTTCTTGGCCTTCTGCTGGATGGCCTTGTCGCCCTCGAACTTGTTATTGATGTTCACATTCTGAACGATGCTCCTGGTCGTGCTGGAGCTGGTGAGGGGCTGGGCACTGGTGGCCGGCCTTGCGGCGGCCATGAACAGCCGCAGGGCATCCAGCACCGTATTCCGCATCTTACTGATGGGGGACACGATCTCGCCCTCGTGCCTGTTGTCGCCGATGATGACGTGCTGGGGCTTGTTGGCCTCGACGTAGCCGCCCTCGGCAAGCTGCGGGGCTTCAAGCTCCTCCAGCTTTTTGATGTTCACGCCCGGAATTTTGTTGATGATCCCGATGGCGAAGTTTATCGCCTTGATGAAGCCGTTGATGATGGCGACGGCTCCACTCAGGACCGCATTGATGGCACCCTTCACTGCGCCGCTGATAGCGTCGCCAACGGCGGTGCCAATGGAGGTGAACAGGCCAACGATGGTGTCCCAGACGCCCTGGAAGAACTCGCCAACGCCACTGAAGACCGCCTTGATGTTCTCCCACGCCTCGGTGAACCGGTCGGTAAACCACGTTCCGACGGCGCTGAACACACCAACGATGCCATCCCAGATGCCCTGGAAGAATCCGACCACGGCGTTCCAGATGGAAACAATGCCATCCCAGGCTCCCTGGAACAGATTTTTGAACCAGGTCACCACGGAGGAAAACACGCTCACGATGCCATCCCAGATGCCCTGGAAGAATCCGACCACGGCGTTCCAGATGGAAACAATGCCATCCCAGGCTCCCTG
>CANQMK010000004.1 GCA_947624895.1 uncultured Oscillospiraceae bacterium
CAGCTCCCCGTTGGGCTCCCCCTCCACCCCCACGCACTGGGCCACCTCGGCGAAGTAGGAGGCCAGGGCCAGCTTCTCCAGGTCCGCCCGGAGGCCCAGAAACTGCTCCTGGACCGATGCCTCCTGCACCGTATAGCGGTCCTGGTGGGAGAAGAGGGTGAAGCGGGAGTAGACCAGGAGCTGGGTGGGGGCGGCCAGGGGGCTGTTCTTCCGGCGACAGCCCCGGGCCTTCACCGTCAGGAGGCCGGTCTGGTCGGTGAGGAGGGTGAGGATGCGGTCACTCTCCTTGTAGTCCACCGCCCGGAGCACCACCCCGGAGAGGTCCAGGTGCATGGCCTAGTCCTCCCGGTAGCCCAGGTTGCGGACCTGGACGTCGCTGGCGCGCCAGTTCTCCTTCACCTTCACCCAGGTCTCCAAAAAGACCTTCTCCCCCATGAAGTGCTCCATGTCCCGCCGGGCCAGGGTGGAGACGCGCTTGAGCATGGACCCGCCCTTGCCGATGATGATGCCCTTGTGGCCCTCCCGCTCGCAGTAGATGGTGGCCCCGATCTCGATCACGTCGTCCCGGTCCCGCTGGAGGAAGCGGGTCACCTCCACGGCGGTGCCGTGGGGCACCTCCTGATCGAGGCACAAGAGCAGTTTTTCCCGCAGGATCTCCGCGCAGACCTGCCGCTCGGGCTGGTCGGTGGTCATGTCCGCCGGGAAGAGGGCGGGGCCCGCGGGCAGCCAGGCCCGGGCCTCCCCCAAAAGTTCCTCCAGCCCCTCCCCCGTCCGGGCGGAGATGGGCAGGACAGCGGACCAGGGGTGGGCCTGGCCGTAGAGGGCCATCACCGCCAGAAGATCCTCCTTCTTCACCGTGTCGATCTTGTTGATGACCAGGGCGGCGGGGACGTCCAGGGTCTTGATCCGGTCGATCAGCTCCGCCTCCGCCTCGCCGATCTTGGCCACCGGCTCCACCAGCAGCAGTACCCCGTCCACGTCCGCCACGCTGTGGCGGACCACCTGGGTCATGTACTCGTCCAGCTTGGAGCGGGCCCTGTGGAGGCCGGGGGTGTCCAGCAGGACCATCTGCCCCCAGGGGCGGTTCACCACCCCGGTGATCCGGTTCCGGGTGGTCTGGGGCTTGGGGCTGACGATGGCGATCTTCTCCCCCACCAGGGCGTTGGTCAGGGTGGACTTGCCCACATTGGGCCGGCCCACCACCGCCACCACGCCGCACAGCTTCTTGTCCATCCCGCTCATCTCCCGTCTCTCGTTTTACTGAGGCTCCCCAAGGCCCAGGCGGTCCATCACCGTCTCCTCCGCCCGGCGCATCTCCGCCTTGCGGGGGCCCTCGTCCAGGTGGTCATAGCCCAGGAGGTGGAGGGTGGAGTGGACGGCCAGGTAGGCCAGTTCCCGGCCCCGGCTGTGGCCGTACTCCTCGGCCTGGGCGGCGACCCGCTCCAGGGAGATGGCCATGTCCCCCAGGGGGATGAGGCCGCTGCCCGGGTCGGCGTCCGCCGCCGTGGGCGGCTCCCCCTCCCGCAGGTCCAGGGCGGGGAAGCTGAGCACGTCGGTGGGCTTGTCCACCCCTCGGATCTCCCGATTGAGGGCCTGGAGGCCGGTATCGTCGGTGAGGAGCACGTCCACCTCGCAGGGCGCGGTCACCCCCTGGGCGGTCAGGGCGGTCCGGATGGCCCGGCGGAGCAGGGCCCGGGTCGCCTTTTCCCCGGGGGTCGGCACGTCGGCGGTGATGGGAATGTAGTGGGTCTTCCGCATGGCCGTCACCCCCTATCCCCGCCGCGCCTGGGGCGGGAGGGTGCGCTGGAGGCGGTAGAGGGTGTAGAGGTAGACCAGGCCCACCACAAAGGCCACCAGGCTCCAGATCCAGCCCAGGGGGGGCAGGAAGACGCCCAGCACGAAGGCGGCCAGCCGCGCCCCCAGCAGGGCGTACCAGGTCATGCGGAAGCGGGAGAGGAGGTAGCTCCCCTCCAGGGTCTCCATCTGGCCGCACCAGACCAGCAGGCGGTAGGTCACCAGGAGCTGGAGCAGCTCGTCCAGGGGGAAGGTCATGCCGTAGCCCAGCACTCCGGCCACCCACAGCGCGCCGCTGAGCACCGCCGAGGCCACCCCCACCGCCAGGGCGGGCACCCGGCCGGCGTTGTCCGCCCCGGCGGTGGCGAGGCCCCAGCACACCAGGGCGTAGCCCAGCCAGTGGGGGAGGTAGTTCACGCCGCCCACCCGGAGCTCCAGGAAGACCAGCGCCAGTCCCAGCAGGATCTTTTTCATTTCTTCGTCTCCTTCTTTCCCGACGCCTGGCGGCGCCGCTCGTCCTCCTCGTAGGCGGCGATGATGCGCTGGACGATCACGTGGCGCACCACGTCCGAGCCGGTGAGTCGGCAGATGGCGATGTCCTCTACCCCTTTCAGCACCCGCATGGCCTCCTTCAGGCCGGACTGCTTGTCCGGGGGCAGGTCGATCTGGGTCACGTCGCCGGTGATGACGATCTTGCTGCCGAAGCCCATGCGGGTGAGGAACATCTTCATCTGCTCCCGGGAGGTGTTCTGGGCCTCGTCCAGGATGATGAAGCTGTCGTCCAGGGTGCGGCCCCGCATATAGGCCAGGGGGGCGACCTCGATGTTGCCCCGCTCCAGGTATTTCTGGTACGTCTCCGGGCCCAGCATCTCAAAGAGGGCGTCGTAGAGGGGGCGGAGGTAGGGGTCCACCTTGGACTGCAGGTCGCCGGGGAGGAAGCCCAGGCGCTCCCCGGCCTCCACGGCGGGGCGGGTGAGGATGATGCGGTTCACCTGCTTGTCCCGGAAGGCGGCCACCGCCGCCGCCACCGCCAGGTAGGTCTTCCCCGTGCCGGCGGGGCCCACGCCCAGGGTGATCACATTCTTGGCGATGGCCTCCACGTACCGCTTCTGGCCGATGGTCTTGGCCTTGATGGGCTTGCCCTTGGCGGTGACGCACAGGACGTCCGCGGCGATCTCGCCGATCTTGTCCTCCGCCCCCGCCCGGACCAGCTCCAGCACGTAGCGCACCGTCTGGTCGGTGATGGTCTCCCCCCGGGCGGAGAGGGCCAGGAGGCCCTGGATGGCCTTGACGGCCAACAGCACGTCCTCCGCCTCCCCCGATACCTTCAGTTCGGAGTCCCGGGAGACCACGGTGACGTGGAGGGCTTGCTCCAGGGCGCGGATGTTCTCGTCAAAGGAGCCGAAGAGGTTCACCGCCTCCTCCACCCGCTCCATGCTGATGCTCTGTTCGATCAAGGGTCGTCGCCTCTTTTCTTTCGTGTCCTTGGCCTACTCCTCCACGGTGAGGCCGATCTCCTGCTCGCACTCGGCCAGAAGGGTGAGGACCAGCAGGCCGTCCCGTTCCTCCCACGCCCAGTCGGTCCGCAGGACCTCCTCCGGGGCGGCCAGGTCGGCCAGACGGCGGGTCAGCTCCTCCCGCAGGATGGCCTCTCCCTCCGCCGGGTCCAGCGGGGCGGGGTCCAGGCGGTACTCCTGGTAGGCCGTCCGCTTCAGGGACAGGGGCAGGAGCTGGCCGCCGGGGAGGGAGGCGGTGTAGTATGAGGTTATTTTATCATACTTCTCATAGGGAATGCTACCCTTTGGATAAAATTTCACCCCGTGGCCGAAAAGCTCCAGGCTCCAGCGGACCCGCGCGCGGCCGGTGGGGGTCTTGGTTTGGCTCTCCAGGGGGATGGCGGCCCGGAGGGTGTGCCAGGTGCGGGCCCGTACCCGGCCCATGGCCCGGACGGTCACCCCGCCCATATCCCCGTTGTAGCCCTCCGGCTCGGGGAAGTCCACGTAGCTGTCGATGAGGGTGTCCCCCGCCGCCACCGTGTCCCCCCGCTCCACCAGCGGCTGGCCCCGGGTGGCGGTCACCTGGGTGACGATGCCCGGGTATCGGGCCACCACCCGGGCGGGGCGGCCCTCGTCTACGATGTCCGGCTTGGCCGTCCCCTCTCGCACCAGCACCTGGCAGACGGCGCCGTGGAGGTTGAGGGACATCCAGGACAGCTCCGGGAGGTCCAGCAGGACGGCGTTGCCGATCTGACGGGTGTCCAGGTCGGGGCCGAAGACGCCGGGGCGCACCCCGTGGGCCCGGAGGCAGGTGAGGATGGTCCCGGTGGGCACCCGCTGGTTGCCGGAGACCTGGATGGCCAGGACGAACTGGCTCAGCACCGCCAGCGCCGCCAGGCAGACCGCCAGACCCGCCAGCAGGACGAAGCGGAAGCGCGCCCGCCAGACCAGGCCGGGCAGGCCGCCCCGGCGCAGGAGGGTGGCCTGGCACCCCGCCTCCGCCGCCAGGGCGGGGACCTGGGGCCAGGCCCGGAAGGAGACCCGACAGGTCCAGGTGGTCCGGTCCAGCCGCCGGGGCCGCCAAAAGCCCAGGTCCCGCCGGGCGCAGAGGTTCCAGAACTCCTCCGGGGCCGCCCCCGTCACCTGGAACTCCACCCAGCCCCGGACCCAGTTGGCCGCTCTCTGCACGCCTCTCCCCTCCTCACTCCAGCGTCACGGAGACGATCTGCCCGGTGATGAACAGCTCCGCACGGCTCATCCCCCGCAGCTCCAGGTCCGTCCCCCGCACCCGGATGGTCATCCGGCCCCCGCCGATGTGGATCTCCTGGGGGTCGTAGGCCAGGATGCCCCGGTGCCGCTCCACCCGGAGCTGCCGGTCCCCGATCAGCTCCACCAGGGGCAGGCCCGCCACCGCGTCGGCGGGCAGGGAGAAAAGCCGCGCCACCCACTCCGCCGGGCTCTGCCGACGGGTCTTCGCCTCG
The DNA here is from genome assembly GCA_947624895.1 of uncultured Oscillospiraceae bacterium. GTDB lineage: Bacteria > Bacillota > Clostridia > Oscillospirales > Oscillospiraceae > MGBC124762. The sequence continues at coordinate 4,772 of CANQMK010000004.1, forward strand.
CCCATCCCGTCACCCCCTCGTCCTGTCAGCCTATGCGCCGGGGCGGCCATCCATGCCCCCGGCGCATAGGACAAGGCGGGCGGGCATAGGCTCCGGGAGCGGAGGTGAGGGCGATGTGGTGGAGGCTGTTTCGCGCGAGGTACGCCCGGGATCTGGCGCTGGGGATCGCCCTGGCCCTGACCACCCTGGGCTTTGTGTGGTTCCCACGGGAGTGCGTGGCGGCGGGGCGGACGGGGCTGGAGCTGTGCGGCAACGTCATCCTCCCCTCCCTGTTCCCCTTCTTCGTGCTGTCCTCCCTGGTGGTGGACCTGGGGCTGGCGGGGTACCTGGGCCGGGCGCTGGAGGGGGTGATGCGGCCCCTGTTCCGGGTGAGCGGCGCCTGCGCCTCCGCGTTGGCCCTGGGCTTCGTGGGGGGCTACCCGGTGGGGGCACGCACCGCCATCTCCCTCTACCAGCAGGGGATGTGCTCCCGGGCGGAGGCCCAGCGGCTCCTGGCCTTCTGCAACAACTCCGGGCCCGCCTTCATCCTGGGGGTGGTGGGGGCGGGGGTCTTCGCCGACAGCAAGGTGGGGCTGCTGCTCTACCTGGTTCATATGGTCAGCTCCTGCCTGGTGGGGGTGCTGTTCCGCTTCTACGGCCCCCGGGCGGAGGCCGGGGCGCGTAAGCGCGCCCCCACCTTCCAGGCCAAGCGGTTCACCACCGCCTTCACCCAGGCGGTCACCGGGGCCATGGGCTCCACCCTCAACATCTGCGCCTTCGTCATCTTCTTCACCGTCATTTTGCGCCTGCTGACCCTCTCCGGCGTCCTGGGGGCGCTGGCGGCGGGGCTGGGCCGACTGCTGGGGCCGCTGGGCCTGACGGAGGCGTGGTGCCGGAAGCTGTTCACCGGCCTGGTGGAGCTCACCAGCGGCGTCTCCGGCCTCACCCAGGGGGGACAGCGGGCGGGGCAGGTGTCCATGGCCGCCTTCATGCTGGGGTGGGCGGGGCTGTCCATCCACTGCCAGACCCTCTCCTTCCTGGCGGACAGCGGCCTCTCCCCCGGCACCTATCTGGTGGGGAAGCTCCTCCACGGCGGCGTCTCCGCCGCCCTGGTGTGGGGCCTGACCCGTCTCTTTCCCCCCGCCCAGCCGGTGGGGGCCATCCTGGGCCAGCAGGTGGACGCCATGGCCGGGCTGGACTTCCCCACCGCCTTCACCGGGTCGGTGTGCCTGGCCTGGTGCCTGCTGTTGTTTTTCTTCTTTTTCGCGATTTTCAGTGGCAAAGGGAAAAAAGGTGTGCTATAATGTCCCCAGGATACCCAACGATCCACCTGGGGAGGCGCGCGCCATGCTGTTTCAATCCAAGATCGACCCCCGCTGCGGCTACTGCAAGCGGGGCCGCCCTCTGGAGGACGGGCAGGTGATCTGCCCCAAGCGGGGGGTCATGTCCCCCGGCGGGAGCTGCGGCTCCTTCTCCTACGACCCCCTGAAGCGGGTCCCGCCCCGGCCCGCGCCCCCGGTCCTCCCCGACGTGTCCCCGGAGGACCTGGAGCTGTAAGCGCCCGCGCCGCGGGGCGAAGGATGGACAAAAAGAGACCGGCCCCGGAGGGCCGGTCTCTTTTTCGCGGTCACAGGTAGGCGCGCATCTCCTCGGAGAGCTTCTCCTCCAGGTCGATGAGGTCCTTGGCGATGTCCTTGCTGGCCTCGTCGGCGGCCTGGTACTGGTTGAGGTACTTCCGCAGGGACTTGACCCCCATGTTGCACCCGTCGGTGATGAGGTCGGCGATGGTCTTGTCGCTGTCCTTCATGGCCAGCATGGCGTTGGTCTTGATCCAGCTCATCCCCTTGGCCACCGGGTTGGGGTCCTTCCCCTCGTCCTGACAGCGGTCCAGCTGCTTCTGGAGACGGTGGTCCAGCTCCTCGTGCCGGGCCCGGTTCCGCTCCAGGGCCTGGCGCAGGTCGCCGTCGGTGGCGTGGTCCAGCACCTCCTCGATGGCGCTGAGGCCCATCTTCACCCCCGCGTCGCACTCCCGCAACAGGCGGATGGTGTCTTGCTCGATCATTGGCTTCCCCTCCCTTTTCGGTTGGGGGTAGTATGCCCGGGTGGGGCGGGGGTCATACAGGGTCAGCCGCGGTGGCCGTACATCCGCTCGTAGTAGGTCTGGTAGTCGCCGTTGATGATGTTCTCCCACCAGGGGCGGTTGTCCAGGTACCACTGGATGGTCTTGCGGATGCCGTCGGCAAACTTGGTCTGGGGCAGCCAGCCCAGCTCGTCGTGGATGAAGGTGGGGTCGATGGCGTAGCGCATATCGTGACCTTTGCGGTCGGTGACGTAGGTGATCAGGCTCTCCGGCTTGCCCAGCTGCTGGAGGATGAGCTTCACGATGTCGATATTCCGCATCTCGTTGTGGCCGCCGATGTTGTAGGTCTGGCCCACCTGGCCCTGGCGCAGGATGAGGTCGATGGCGGCGCAGTGGTCCTCCACGTAGAGCCAGTCCCGCACGTTCAGCCCCTGGCCGTACACCGGCAGGGGCTTGTCCGCCAGGGCGTTGGCGATCATCAGGGGGATGAGCTTCTCCGGGAACTGGTAGGGGCCGTAGTTGTTGGAACAGCGGGAGATGGTGATGGGCAGGCCGTAGGTCCGCTGGTAGGCGTTGCACAGCAGGTCCGCGCTGGCCTTGGAGGCGGAGTAGGGGCTGGAGGTGTGCAGGGGGGTCCGCTCGGTGAAGAAGAGGTCGGGGCGGTCCAGGGGGAGGTCGCCGTAGACCTCGTCGGTGGAGACCTGGTGATACCGCCCGATCCCGTACTTCCGGCAGGCGTCCAACAGCACCTGGGTGCCCAGCACGTTGGTCTCCAGGAAGATGGCGGGGTTCTCGATGGAGCGGTCCACGTGGCTCTCGGCGGCGAAGTTCACCACCACGTCCGGTTTTTCCCGCTCAAAGAGGGCGTCCATGGCCGCCCGGTCGGCGATGTCCGCCCGGACAAACTGGAACTTGGGGTCGTCCATCACCGGGGCCAGAGTCTCCAAATTCCCCGCGTAGGTGAGCTTGTCCACGCAGATCAGCTCGTCCTCCGGGTGGTGGGCCCGCTGGTAGAAGATGAAGTTGCTCCCGATAAAGCCGGCGCCGCCGGTGACGATCATCTTGCTCATAGCGTCTCCCCCTCCGCGATCTCCTTGAGGTACTGGCCGTACTCCGTCTTCATCAGCGGCTCGGCCAGCTTCAGCAGCTGGGCCCGGTCAATGAAGCCCCGGCGGTAGGCGATCTCCTCGATGCAGGAGACGTACATCCCCTGGCGCTTCTGAACGATGTTCACGAACTGGGACGCCTCCTGGAGGCCGTCGTAGGTGCCGGTGTCCAGCCAGGCCATGCCCCGGAAGAACTTCACGCACCGCAGCTGGCCCCGGCGCAGGTACTCGTTGTTTACCGCCGTGATCTCCAGCTCCCCCCGGGCGGAGGGGCGGATGTGCTTGGCGATCTCCACCACCTGGTTGTCGTAGAAATAGAGGCCAGGCACGGCGTATTTGGACTTGGGTTTTTGGGGCTTCTCCTCCAGGGAGAGCACCTTGCCGTCGTCGTCGAACTCCACCACGCCGAAGCTGGTGGGGTCGTGGACGGGGTAGCCGAAGATGACCGCCCCCTCCTCCAGGTCCGCCGCCTTCCTCAGAAAGGAGGAAAAGCCGCCGCCGTAGAAGATGTTGTCCCCCAGCACCAGGGCCACCTTGTCCGAGCCGATGAATTCCTCCCCGATGAGGAACGCCTCGGCCAGGCCGTTGGGCTGTTCCTGGACGGCGTACTCGAAGCGCATCCCCAGCTGGGTGCCGTCCCCCAGGATCTCCTGAAAGACCGGAATGTCCCTGGGGGTGGAGATGATGAGCACCTCCCGGATCCCCGCCAGCATCAGGGTGGACAGGGGGTAGTAGATCATGGGCTTGTCGTAGACGGGCAGGGCCTGCTTGGAGACCCCCTTGGTGATGGGGTAGAGCCGGGTGCCTGAGCCGCCGGCCAGAATGATGCCTTTCATGACTGCCTCTCCGTTTCTCTCTTTTATCTCTTCTTGAAAATGATCAGCTTGCTGACCAGATAATTGATGACGATGATGACCACATTGACCGCGCACTTGGCCAGCAGGTCGTTGACCCCCAGGGTCAGCAGCAGCCACATCCCGCCGTCGTCCAGGGGCAGGGTGCAAAGGCGCATGGCCATGAACTCCAGGAAGCTCTTCCACGCCATCCCCGTCTGAAAGACGAACTGGCTGTTGGTCCAGTAGGCGAACAGCACCGCCAGGAAGAAGGCCAGCGTATTCGCCGCCAGCTCCCCCATGACCAGGTTCAGCAGCAGGAAGGCCGCCGTGTTCACGACCACCGTCAGCACGCCGAACACCAGGTAGCGGAAGGTCTCGCTTTTCAAAAAAAGCCGCAACTTCTCAACCATGGTCCTCTGTCAAATACTCCTTCACATTCTCAAAGTAGGCCAGGGCGTGCTCGATGCACACGTCCATGTTGTAGTACTTGAACTCCGCCAGCCGCCCGCACAGGAAGAGGTTCTTGTATTGGACGACCTCCCCCAGGTACTTCTGGTACAGGGCGGCGCTGTCCTCCGTCACCACGGGGTAGTAGGGCGTTCCACCCACCTCCGCCCCCGGCACGTAGTCCAGGGGGTACTCGGTGGCCACCACTGAGCCTACCGCGGCGCTGTCGTCATACATGATCTTGCGGTATTCTGTACTGCGGGTATAGCCCGGCGCCTGGGGATAGGAGATGATCTCACAGGGCAGGACGCTCTCCCGCTCGGAATAGGCGTAGCGGATGTCCAGGGAGCGGTAGGGCAGCGGGCCGAATTTACGCCCGAACAGCTCGTCGATGGCCCCGGTGTAGATGAGGCACTCCACCTCCTCCCCGTCGTAGCGCGCCTTGCCGTCCGCCAACTCCAGGTGCTCCAGGGCGTCCGTGTTCAGCCGGACCTCGATGTTGGGATGGTCCAGCATATTCTGGAAGATGGAGGTGAAGCCTTTGACGGGGAGGTACTGGAAGTCCTTGTTGAGGTAGCGCCTGTCGTACCCCATCGCCATGGGGACCCGGTCCAGCACATACTTGTCGATCTGCTCCGGCTGGAGACCCCACATCTTGCTGGTGTAGGTGCGGTACGCCTTTTCAAAGAGCAGTTCTCCGTAGGCGCTGACCTCCGGGTCGGGGTGCTCTACAATCTCCAGCACCGGCACCCGGTCGCGACCCGCGAAGGCGGCGCGCAGCTTGGCCAGCACGCTCTCCGCCTGCTCCGGACCGATGAGCTGCTGGACGGTCTGGAAGTTGAAGGGCAGGCGCACATAGTTCCCGTCGATGAAGCTCATGAGCTCCACGTTGAAGGGAAACAGCTCGGCGTACTGCTTCAGGAATTTGATGATGAAGTATTTGTTGGTGTTCAGGAAGTGGGGGCCGTACTTCTGGATGAGGATGCCGTGCTCGTCCAGCTCGTCGTACATATTGCCGCCGATGTGGGGCCGCTTTTCCACCACCAGTACCTTCCTGTCCAGCTCCTCCGCGATCTTCCGGGCCAGGATGGAGCCGGAGAAGCCGGAGCCCACTACAACAATGTTTCCCATAAACGATCCCCGCCTTAAAAATCTAATGTTTTGACCCACTGTGCGGTTTTTAGAATACTTTCCTGAAAATCCGCCGTACACACAAAGCCTGTATCCCGGTAGAGAGCGTCCAGGTCAAACTTGGAATAGTCTGTATATGTGTTGTCGCTGTACCGTCCAAAGCGCAGTTCCGCGCCAGGGCAGAGAATGTCCCGGACCTCGGTCAAAATCTGGCGAAAGGTCGGAAGCCGCCGTGATCCGATGTAATATTGCTTCCCGTTTTGGCCCCTTTCTCCAACGGCGAGAAGCCCTGCCACCGCGTCATCGACGAATGTCCAGTCATACTCGTTGTTCCCCTCGATCAAATCAAGGGATTCGCCTCGAAGCAGCTTGCTGATGAACAGGTTCGCGGTCCGTTTGGAAAAATCCCCCGGGCCAAAAACATTGGTGAAGGCCGTCGCGTTGAAGCGCGTCACATCCCGGAGAAGCACCTGGCAGAGCTCTCGCGCGCTCTTTTTACAGACGCCGTATACACTTGCGCCGCACACCGTTCCATCTACCGCGGAGGGAGAAACCAGGTATTCCTGGTTCGTTCCCGCGAAGACAAATTTGTCGCACCCCACCGCGCGGGCTAGCATCGCCACGCAGATGGACATAGAGAGATTGTCCTTCTGCACGGTAATGTCCTTATAGGCCGCGGATGAAATGCCCCCCCAGGCCAGGTGAAAGAACAGATCCACATGGGACACGGGGATCTGCTCGGCCACAGTCTCCCATTGATTGAGGTCACCAACGATCGGTACCACGTTTGCCGCGCTCGGCAAAAGCTCCCGTTCCCGCTCGCTATATACGATCGCGTAGACTGTATACTCCTGAGCAAGTCTCTCCACAAGTCCCCGCCCAATAAATCCTCCCGCGCCGGTCACAATTGCGGTCTTCATCACGAATTCACCTCCAGCGTCAGGTTCACGTCGCTGTCGGTGAGGAAGGGCGCCTTGCTGTCGTTGGCGGAGAGGATCGGGTCGGCGATCCCCCAGTCCAGGTCGATCTCCGGGTCGTTCCAGCGGATGGCGCGCACAAGGTCCCGGTCGTAGTAGTCATCGAACTTATAGAGGACCACCGTGCCCGGCGTCCGGGTCACATAGGCGTGGCCGTACCCGCTGGGCAGGTAGAGCTGTCTGCGGTTCTCCTCCGAGATGGTCATGCTGATCCACTGCTTGAAGGTGGGGGAGTCCCGCCGCAGGTCCACCACGAAGTCCAGCACCTCGCCGTGGAGCACGCGCACCAGCTTCACCTGGGGGTGGGGGTTGTTCTGGAAGTGGATCCCCCGGATCGTCCCCGCCTCACGGTTGAAACAGATGTAGTCCACCACAAAGCGGACGTCGATCCCGTACTCCCGCAGGGTGCGGTCGTTGTACGCCTCCGCGCTGTACCCCCGGTTGTCGTCAAAATAGGTGGGCTCGATGAGCTTTACGCCGGGGAGGGATAGTTCTGTCACCTTCATCTCCGCCACCCCCTTACCCGTTCCGCGGGAAAGTAGGGCAGAAGAGCCAGGGGCAAATAGACGTAAATGTTACATCATTGCCCCCCCCCGTTTTCCATTTTCTACCATTTTCATCTTCGCTCTCTCTTCCTCCTGTTGCAGCCATTGGGCCGTTTTCCGAATACTCTCCGCAAAATCCGCCGTACACACGAAGCTCGTGTCACGGTAGAGGGCATCCAGGTCGATCTGGGAATAGTCGATATACGCTTTGTCGTCATAGCGTCCAAATCTCAGCTCCGCCGTCGGCGCTACGATATCGCGTACCTCTGTGACGATCTCCCGAAATGTCCTGAGATGTCTGCCGCCAATGTAGTAATCCTCTCCGGGAATACCATTTTCCAGCACGGCCAGGATCCCGCTTGTCGCGTCATCGATATACGTCCAGTCGTGCAAGTGCTCCCCTGTGATCAGATCCAGTGACTTCCCCGCCAACAGTTGACGGAGCATGGAGTTTGTGGAGCGGTTGGAGCGGTCCCCCGGGCCAAACACATTGGTGAACAGCACGCTGTTGAACTGTGTCTCCCCTGTCCAAGACGCCGCCCGCAGCAGGGATACCGCGGCGCCCTTCGCCAGACCGTATAGGTTCTTGCGGCAAAAGACCGGCTGACCGTCTTTTTCGACCGGCTCCATCCGATGTTGATAGCTGGAGCCGGCCAACAAAAACTTCTTGCTCCCCAGCGCCCTGGCCTGCTCAAAGGCCACCGCGGCCGCCCGGACGTTCTCCGCCTGCGCCGGAAGCTGTCGGCTCTCCGCGCCGGAGACGCCCGCCCAGGCAAAGTGGATGAACCAGTCCACCTCTGCGGAGATCAAGTCCGCCAGCTGTTCATAATGGGCAAAATCGCAGACGACGCGGCGCGGCTCTTCCGGCCCAAAGTCGCCCAGCGCGCTCTCCCAGCCGTCCACGGCATAGACCTGCCATCCCAGCGCCAACAGCCGCCTGGTCAGCGCCTTGCCAATAAAGCCGCCCGCGCCGGTCACTATCGCCGTCTTCATCCTTCTCCCCCCGCGTATACAAAGTTCACGTCGCTCTCCGCCAGCGGCTTCGCCGCCTGGTCCTTGGGGGAGACGACGGGGGCGATGGGCGGCCATTGGATGGCGATCTCCGGGTCGTCCCAGGCGATGGCCCGGTCATGGGAGGGGGCGTACAGCGCGTCCACCTTGTACTGCCCCTCCGTGTTGTCCACCAGAGACATACAGATGTGCCCAAACCCCCTGGGGAGATACAACTGCTTTCGGTTTTCGGCGCTCAGAATCACCGATACCCATTTCTTATAGGTGGGCGAGCCCTTGCGGAGGTCCACAGCCACGTCGAACAGACTGCCCCGGGTACAGCGGATGAGCTTGGACTGGGCGTGGGGGTCGTTCTGAAAATGGATGCCCCGGATGGTCCCCTTTGTCAGACAGAGGAAATGGTTGTCCTGCACAAAAACGTCGTCGATCCCGTACTCGTGGAGGGTCCGGGCGGAATAGGTCTCGCAGTAATAGCCGCGGAAGTCCTCAAAGTAGGTGGGCTCGATGAGCTTCACGCCGGGGAGGGATAGTTCTGTCACCTTCATTTGTCACACCTCTCCTTTCCGCAGGGCGTCTACAATCTCGCTCTGTTTCAGGATGTCCGCGCAGCGGCGCGCCCGCTCCGCGGGGTCCTGTACGCAGGCTTCAAACACGCCGATGGAGTTGTAGAACTGGTCGTCCGGGGGCACCTCGATGGTCCGGGTCCCGTCGTTGGTCTGGATGGTGAGCACGGGGGCCAGGTCGGTGGGTGGGGTGAAGACCCGGTCCGCCGTGAGAGTGCCCACGCTGCCCCAGACCTCCAGCCTGCACTGGTAGGCATTGTCCATGCCAAAGGCGATCTGGGCGGTGAGGCCGGCATCGTTGCGAAGGGTGGCGCTGCCGTAGAGGTCCACGCCGAAGTCGGGGCTCTGGGTGAGGCGACCGTCCACCAGCCGCGCGGAGTCCCCCAACAGCAGGCGGGCCAGGCGGATGGGGTAGCCCCCGCAGTCCAACAGCGCGCCGCCGCCCATCGCCCGGTCGTAGCGGAAGTCGCCGGCGCCCCGGAAGGGGAAGCCGAAGGAGGCCCGGATGAGCCGCACATCGCCCAGCTCGCCGGAGGCGATGATCCGCCGGATCTCCCCGATCTGCCGGTGGTAGATGAACATATAGTTCTCGTGGAGGGCAAGGCCGCGGGCCCGGGCCAGGTCCACCAGCTCCCGGGTGTCCTTGGCGCTGGTGGTGCTGGGCTTTTCCACGAAGACGTGTTTGCCCCGCTCCAGGGCCTCCTTGGCCCAGGTGTAGTGGAGGGCCGGGGGGAGGGGGAGGTAGACGGCGTCCACGTCCGCCCGCTCCAGGAGGGTTTTGTAGCCCTCAAACACCTCGCCGCCGGACAGCTCCTGGAAACTCTCCGCCTTTTTCCGCTCCGCCGCCAGGACCTCCGGCGCGGCGTGGCCGCCGAACCACTCGGCGGAGTTGGCGCAGGCCACGCCTACATACGTGAACCCGCCGTGCTTGTTCAGCGCCGGGAGGAACCGCCGGTAGGCGATGTTGGAGGGGCAGAGGATCCCAATTCGTATCGTCATACGTCACGCCTCCAGTAGCGACAGCAGATTGCGAAGCTGGATGTTCATGGTGTTGTTCACCTGCACCAGCTCGTTGAGCGTTTTGAGGTCCAGGAGAAAATACCCCTCCGGCAGCGCCGGGAGCTGGGACTTGTCCACCCGCAGCAGGACGTTTCGGTTCTGCTCGTGGTAGAAGCGGCCGCCCTCCTCGGACAGGAGGTGGTCGAAGACCACGCCCTGGCCGGTGTTCAGCCGGTCCCAGAAAAAGCGGGTCACGGCGTCCTCCCGGGGGGCGCGCTCCACCGCCTCCTGCTGGACGGTGGGGCCCAGCTCCAGAACGTCAAAGCACCCCACCTCGGGGGTGGCGCGGACGACAAACTTCAAAAGGCCGCCGTCCTCCACGCAGAGAAGGCCGAAGGTGGCCACGCCCATGGCCTCAAAGAGGGGCTGGGTCCAGCGGCGCACCTCCCGGCCCTCGATGGCGATGTCACAGAAGACCACCTTGAAGGGGTAGGGGCGCCGGCACACCAACTCCCCGTCCCGCGTCTCCCAGTCCTCCAGGCTGTCCAGGGGAACCAGCCGCGCGCCGCCCTCGGTGAACATCTTCACGTTGTTGACGTACTGGTACACCGTGGGCAGGGCGTTCTCCTCCCCGCCCTCAAAGAGGGAGCGGAAGAGGGGCTGGTCGGAAAAGAGGGCCTGGAGCGCCGCCCTGTCCCCCTCGTCGAGGCGCGCCTTGGAAAAGGGGATGCAGGAGAGCACGGTGCGGGTGTCCATGTTCACCAGGTTGTCCTCCCGCATGAGCCGCTTGATCTGGCCCAGGGTCATCCAGCGGTGGCTGGGCAGGACGGGCACGTCCTCCTCCACCCGGAGGAGGATGTTGCGGTTGCGCTTCTTGTAAAACCGGGAGGACTGCTCCGACTGGATCTGGTCCACCACGATCTCATACCGCGAGGCGTTCAGAAAGTAGTCCAGGTAGGGCGGCTTCTTCCCCCCGTGCTTCTGGGTGAAGTTGCTCTTGGTGGCCTGGATGGTGGGGGAGATCTGGACGCAGTTCACATTCCCCGGCTCGATCTTGGCCTGCATGAGGAAGTGCGCCACCCCGTCGAACGCCCGGCAGAGGATGCCCAGGTAGCCGATCTCCGGCTGGAGGATGACAGGCTGGGCGAAGTCCGGGCCCCGGAGGCCGGTGACGGTGAAAAAGCTCCTGTTCTCGTTGCGGATACAGCCCTCGGCGGCGTCGTAGAACCAGGGGGCGCACCGCTCCAGGGGGATCTTGCGGATCTCCACCGCCGTGTTGGCGTTGCGCTCCCGCACCCAGGCGAGGATGTCCGCGGTGGGGGAGATGGGGCTGTCCTCAGCGCGCCAGCTGCGGGCGAGGGAAAGCAAGGTGTTATTCATCGCTCGCTTCCCTTTTCTCCTCGTTTTCCCCGGTGCCCGCCTCAAAATTGATCTTCTCCCCTACCACCACCAGGGGACGGTGCATGGTGCGGGTGTTGATGCTCAGGATATACTCGCCCAGAATGCCCATAAAGAAAAGCTGTATCGCCCCAATAAAGAACACACCGATGAGAATAGAGGCGGTGCCGTAGGGGTAAGCGTTCCAGTTGAGCAGCTTGCTAATCAGCACAAACAGAGCCAGGCCGACGCTGAGGAGGCCAAGCAACGCGCCGATAAAGGTGGCGATCCGCATCAAAATCTTGGTATAGGAAGTAATGCCGACCATTGCGGCGTCATACACCTTCCAGAAGTTTTGCCCAGACCGGCCACGCAGGCTGTTGGCCTGCTCATACTGAATCACCTGGATGCTCATGCCAAACTCGCTGACAAGCCCTTTGAAATAGGGGTAGGGGTCATCGATCTCCCGCATGACATCAATGAACGCCTTGTCATACAACCCAAAGCCGTTGAAATGCTGGATTTGCTTCGTGTCGGAAAATTTTCCGATCACATTGTAGTAGAGCGTACGCAAGAAAAACAGGAGCTTTGACTCTTTGCTTTTGGTCTTCTGTCCAACAACGACCTTGTGGCCTTTTTCCCATTCTTCCACCATCCGCGGCAGCAACTCAGGGGGATCCTGAAGGTCACTGAACAGCAGGAAGGTGGCATCCCCGGTGCCATACTGCATGGTGGCAAATACATTTCGCGTATAGCCAAAGTTCCGGGCGTTGAACACCGCCTTGACGTGCTTGTCCTTGGCGCAGTACTGACGGATTACCTCCCGGGTGTTATCCGGGGAGTAGTCGTCCACAAAGATGATCTCGTAGTCGTACTGGGGCAGCTGCTGGGTAAATACCTTCGTCAGCCGCTCGTACATCACGGGCACGCACTTTTCATCGCTGTAGGTGGGGATGGTCACGCTGATCTTTTTCATATGAAAGCACTTTCCTTTTTTAGCCTAATTTCCATTGGGATAAATGCATGTTTTATCCGGAACTGGGAACACCGCCTCAACCAGGCGCATCATATCGATCAGGCGCTTTCCCTTGGAGGTGATCTTATAGCCTCCGTCCACCGGTTCCAAATTTCCGACGGAGACCTGTTCGTCGATGCGCTTCTGGTTCTCGTTTGCCTCTTCAATAAAACCGTCGATGAACCGCCCCTTCATCTCTTGCGCGGAGTAGACCTCCTGGGATGAGTCCCGCATCTCCGCCAGAGAATAGATGGTATAGGAGCGCTCGATGGTCATCGGCCCCAAGGAGAGGAACAGGGCCATCAACAACGTAGAGAGCCCTACGCACAAAACGGCGGAGGACAGGCTGATCCCAAAGGGTTCGTTCGTTTTTATCCACACGAAAACGACCACCGCCAGCAGGAGGAGGCAGCACAGAGCATCCAACAGCAGCAGGCGGTACAAATACGCCTTCAGGCCGGAAAGCAGCGGAGTCCGTAATAACAGGGCCACGCCCAACGCAAGCAACGCGCAGAAAGCTATGCACAAAACCGCGGCTTTCAACAGCCGGATGAGTTCCCGCTTGACCATACCATCCGTCCTCTCTCCCAAGTGTCCGATCCTCCGCCCGCTCTCCACGGCTTGGCAGGTCCCATCCGGGGTCGGCTTGGACCCGCTGAAAACGTCGTAAAAAGTTTGTCGCATTATTGCGGGGCGTATTTTTTGATTGTAGCAGAATGCCCGCCCTATGTCAAGAAAAAGCCCCGCTCACAGGAGGTTTTTGGGTGTTAAATAAAGAAAATTCCACAGATCACGGCTGGGGTGAACCTCTTCTTTTTTGACGGGGCCCACTCCAGCCGTTCGGCGAAAAACAGCGCTACTCCACCCGTTCATAGTGGATGGACTGCACCCGGATCGCCATTTCCGCCGGAATCATCACCCGGGTTTCGAACTGGTGCCCGGCCTCAATGGAGACATCCTCCAGGGTGACGCTGGTCTGATCGGCGGTAAAGGTCGTCGTCGCGTATCTCTGCATATCCAAGGCGACATCAAAGGTACCCTTTGGCGCGGCACCGACGGCGTCTACCGTATAGTTCAGCGTGATGTCATACACACCGGGAACTGTCGCGGAGTAGGGGCCATACAGGAGGATCCCGCCGGTGGTTCCATCCGAAACCAACTCACCGGTATCGTTCAGCGTCGCGTTGGCCCCTAACGTGAAGCCCTCGCTCCATGGCCAGTCCGTCTTTTCCGTCTGGCCCGCCGCCGGAAGACCGGCCGGCCCCTGTTTGATCTTCTCAATCAGTGTATAGGGGTTTTCCGTCACGGCGTACAGGTTGTAGGTGCTGATCTCCGTCACCTTTTGCGCATGCTCATTCAGAAGCGTGGCGACATAGCTGTCCTCCTCAAAAACCATCTCCTCCTCGCTGTCTGTCAGGATAAGAAGTCCTCGCTCTCCTAAACGCTCCTGGGTAAACAGCTTGGTGTCGATCATCCATTGGTACGGGGTCATCTTTGCGATCCCGGCACCCCCACCACTATACCATGTCTCAAGGCGTCCATCTGTATATCCAGTCAGGACCCTGGTAGTCCAATATCCGCCTACGGCATATTGATAGCCATTCTCTTCCGCATAGTCCGCGACCTGCTCCAAGGGCAGCGTCCCCGTGTAGATCTGTGCCTCCACCCCGGCCCGTGTCCCTAAAAGCAACACCGCAACAGCCGCCACCGCGGCCAGGGGCTTGACATCCAGCTTTTCCCCTTTTCCCATCCACTCACTGAGAGCACAGCCGCACAGCATGGGGATCGTGAGGGCGGCCACATAATCGTAGCGTGTTATTGCCACTTGGCCGATCAAAATCTGATACGCGGCAACGCCAAGAGCGGCCAATGCCACATATCCCATAAACGCCTTGGCCCGCTTGGACCCATTCCGCAGCAGCCACAGAATAGACAGCACCTCTACCGCGGCGATGACAACACTTAGTAGAAATCGGATCCCGTTCAGAGAGGTGATCTTCCCTCTGCCGGCGAGTCCAAAGCACAGCAGGAGCGCCTTGATCTGAGAGGACAGGACTTCCCAGGAGAGCCACTTGTCTATGCCGGCTATCTTGACGCTCGTCGCGACAAGGCCGGGATGACGAACTGAAAACAGGCCATAGAAAAGGATATTCACAAGAAGAGCCGCCACACTGACCGCACACAGCATCCAATCCACACGCCGGTTAGGGAGCCGCTGGAAATAGCGCAGCAATACCCGGCCCACATCCAGCACGACCAGGGGCAAGTACAGGAAAAGGATCAGCCTGATCGAGCCGTAACCCAATAGAGCGGCGGGAAGCAGAATGACCCCGATCCGCCAGGCTCTCTCCCGGGTGCTTTCCACTTCTTCCAGAGAGAGGCGCATGATCAGCGTGAGGAAAATCGAGATCTCAAACAGAGCATACGCGTCTGACGGCCAGAAGGACACATACCTGGCCTCATCTGTAAGACAAGTAATCACCAGGAGCAGGGAGAAAAACCTCGCGGCCCGGGTAATCTTCAGCTTGGTCAGAAAACAATAGATAACAACCAGCTTCAGGAAAAAGATACAGGCGTTTTCCAACTGGAAGGACAGGAGGAATTGATGGGTGATGGCATAAAACAGCCAATAGAGCAACACCGGCCTGGTATGCAGAGCTTCAAACGCGCTCACATATCCCTCAGGGAAGAAGCTCTTACTCTCCCAACTCAGGCGCCGATAGACGATGCCGCTCACTGAATCCGAGTCCAAGCCATACGGGTCAAGCTTCACGAAAATCAGATACAGCACGTACACCACCGCCGCCGCCAGGCAGAGGGCCATGGCAACCTCAATGGCGGTGAACTTTTTCGGCCTTCGCAATGTGATTGCCCTCTTTGTGTCCTCCATCCATCTATCCCCTTTTCCCTATGGTATTTTGATTATTTTACCTCATCCAGGCCGGACTTTCAATGTAAAATCTGCACATATATTTCGTATTTTTCCCCCATGTGCGCATTTTCCTCCCAAAATCGGGAAAACAGCGCCAGGTGGGGGCGAGGAGCGGGGATGCGATCCCGCCTCTTGCCTCCCTCCCTTTCAGGGTCGGTCGCCCTCTCACGTTTCGTTTTCGCGGAAAAATCGGTAGCACCGCGTAAAGCCCTCTTGGGCGCTGACATGGGGTTTCCAGCCGAGGCGCTCCAGCCGGGAGACATCCATCACCGCTTTTCTGCTCTCCGGGCTCGGCTGATAGTCGATCCCCAGGGTCCTTTTTTCCATCCTGACCTGTATCTTTTTATCCTCGGACAGGCCCGCGACCATATGGGCAAGCTCCGCCACCGTCCTGTATTCCCACGGATTTCCCATGTTATAGCATCCACCCGGGGCGCCCTCCAGAAGTATCGTCAAGATCCCTGACACCGCGTCTGACAGATAGAGGAACGCCCGCGAGCTGGTCCCGTCGCTTTTCATGACGATGTCCCGGCCCTCCACAAGGCAGCGCATAAATTCAGAAAACACCCGGGCGTCGTTGTGAATGTCCATGGTAGGGCCATAGGTGTGAAAGATCCGCACCGCTTTTGTGGGGATATCGTATTGCCGGAAATAGGCGAGGCACAGCGCCTCTCCCAACCGTTTGCTTTCGCCATAGCAGTTCCCGGGCGCGAGAAAGTCCATCCTCCCGTACATATCCTCCCCCACGGCCCGCACCTGGTCCATTTCCCCGTAAACGCTCCCAGAGCTGAAAAAAACGACGCCATCGCATCCATACCGTCTCGCGTGCTCCAACAGCCGCCATGTGCCGACCACATTGGGCAGGATGACATTCACCGGCATTTTCCCATAATATTGCGGGCTCGCGAGAGACGCCGCGTGGATGATGTAGTCAAACCGCCGCTCCACCTCTATCTCATCGCTCACGTCACCTCGTATGAAGTGGAAATACGGCCGCTCCATATACGCGCCAAACCTGTCCTGCGCTTTTTCCCGCTTTCGCGCGCCGGCATATATTTCAACGGGAATGCCCGCTGTCTCATTCAGGTAGAGGAGAAAATAGACGATGTAGCTGGCGATCATGCCGGTGGCCCCGGTGATATAGACGCTCTTTCCCCGGAGCTTTTCCGCGGTCGGGAGACTTGCCCGGATCTGATCCATATCCTCCCGGATGACGCGCATCCGCATCGACGCAAACTTGTCCATCACGCGCACCGCCTTACGTCGCAAGACCGGCGCAGAAGGACAAGGGAGGCTCTATTTACAGAGAGTGCCCTCCCCCCTTGTTAAAAATTTAACATACTCTTTGATCCCCTGCTCAAAGTCAACATGGGGACTCCATCCCGTGTCGGCGCGGAGGGTGCTGATATCGGCGCAGATCTCCAGCGGGCCATCCCGGGGGTAGGGGATCCTGCCCAGGCCGATCTCCAACGTCGGGTCCACAGCGTCCCGCATCTCTGTGATAAACTCAGCCAACGGGCGGGCCTCCCCGCTCCCCACACAGTACACAGCGCTCCCGGGCGCGTTTTCTCCTATCATGTAAAACGCGCGCCCGGCGTCGGCGCTATACAGGTAGTCCCACTTTTGGGTGCCCGCCGTGAAGTCGGGCACCTCATGGTTCAGGAATTTCTTTATGGTGCTCGCCGCCATGCTGGTATCCTTATCGTATTTTCCATAAACGCTGAATACTCTGGCCCAAACGCAGGCGATTTCCAGCTTATCCGCCTCCATCCTCGCCAGCCGCCCGGCGGCGTACTTGGCCACGCCATAGGCGGAAAAGGGGGCGATCGGCGAAGCCGGGTCGATCTTTTCCAGCCTCGTTTTGCCATACTCCGCCTGCGAGCCGGATCCCACAAACATCCTGCACCCAAGGCCCTTTGCCGCATGGAGCGCGCTCAGCGAGTAGAGGATGTTCGCGGCCTGCCCGCAAATGCTGTTATCCCGCGCGGCGCCGGTCCCATTCCACGCGAAATGGTAAAACACATCGCACGGCCCGCCGATCAGCTCCGGGAGCTTTTCATATTGGTCCAGATCGCACGGGATCACCTTCACCCGTCCGTCCGCCGGAAGTCGGGAGAGTTTTTGACAGTCCCTTCTGACGACCGCATAGATCAGGTCGCATCCCCGCTCCAGCGCCGCCTCAATCAAGGCGACGCCGATCATGCTGGTCGCCCCCGTGACAACGAGCTTTCTCATCTGTCCGCGCCGCTCCACACGCACCGCTCCCCTTCCGTTCCCTGAAAATTGATCCGCTCCTCCTCCACAACGAGTGGCCGGTCCATGATGCGAAGATTGATCATCAGGATGTACTCCCCCAGCAGTCCCAGGAACAGCAACTGCACCGAGCCGATGAAGAACATCCCGATGAGCATAGGGGCCGTGCCCATCAGGAAGCGATCCCAAAAGATCAGCTTCAAGATCAAGTAGACACAGCCGATCAAAAAGCTGAGGCCGGACAGCAGACCGCCCAGCAGCGTGGCGCAACGCAGGGGGACCTTGGAATAGGAGGTGATGCCCACCATGGCCATATCAAAGAGGGAGTACCAGTTATTTTTACTTTTTCCGCTCCGTCTCTTCGGCTGATTGAAGGGTATCTTTACATAGTCAAACCCCAGCTCCGCTACGATCCCGCGCAGATACGGCAGGGGGTCGTGAAGGTCGCGGACCACCTGAACAAACGCCCGGTCATACAGTCCAAACCCTGTGAACTGCTCGATGTGGTCGATGTCGGATATCTTCCGAAGCAGCTTATAGTAGATCCCACGGATCATATACATCAGGCGGTTTTCGTCGCTGGAGTTCTTGATGCCCAGGACGATCTTCGCGCCCTTCTCCCACTCCCGCACAAAGTCCACGATCATGGCCGGAGGGTCCTGGAAGTCCGCCGTCATCTTGATGGTGCAGTCGCCGGTGGTCTGCTTCAGGCCGTGTACCGGCGAGCGGATCTGCCCAAAGTTCTTCGCATTGAAGATCGCCTTGACCTTGGGGTTTTCCGCGCACAGCGCCCGCAGCCGTTCCCGGGTCTTGTCCCGGGAGTGGTTGTCAATGAATACGATCTCATAATCGTACTGCGTCAACTGCGTGTTAAAAATATTCACCAGTTCCTCAGTCAGGGGACATACATTGTCCTCCTCGTTGTAGGTGGCGATCAATACGCTGATTTTTTTCATCTTTATTACCTCTTTTTTGCCCCAGCAATCAGGGATCGCATGAGAGCGCCTTTTTTAATTCCTCGTCTGAGAGAAATGGGAACATATTCTCTAAGGTCCCGGAGGTCAATGTCCCGTCCGCGTTTGCCTTGGCGGCGACCTTCGGTTCCGTGTTTTGTCTCTTGGTGACAAAGACTTCGCAAATGCACGGCGGCTCCAGGGAGAGGCATTTCTTGATATCATTTGAAAGGGTCTTGCTGCTTCTGCAGATACAGTATGGAAATCCGTATGCCCAAGACAATTTGGACAGATCAGGGAAACTCAGATCGCCGCTCTCTTCCCCGATCCCAACATATCGACCTTCAAAGTATCTGTTTTGGGTCTGTCTGATGGAGTGATACCCCTCATTGTTGATCACAAAAATACGGATCGGGAGGCGATTATGGATGATCGTTTGAAGTTCTTGGATGTTCATTTGCAAACAGCCCTCGCCCATGACAGCGATGGTCTCTTTCCCTCCTGAAGCCATACAAACGCCTATGGCCGCCGGAAGACCATACCCCATGGAGGCCGTCACCGCGTTGGTGTAAAACCTCTGGCCCTCTTTTAGATAAAACGATTGGCTTCCGGCCACACGCGACGTCCCAACGCTCACTACGATCTGGGAATTTTCAGGCAGCAGGTCAGAAAGCTGGTCGTAAAACGCGTAAATGTTCGTTCTGCCTGGTTCGATCTCCTGGTAATGCTTCCCCGTTACAACTGGATAGCTATTTTTCCAGCCGTCACATTTTGCTATCCACGCGCCCGCATATTCCGAGCGGCTAAACCACGTTTTATGATCGCGGTCGGCATGGTCGAGCACATAGGCCAACATTTTGTCGATAAGCTGCGCGGCATCTCCGACCACCGGCATATCCACATGAAGCGTTTTCTTTTTCAATTCCTCCGGGTCTATATCATTCAGGATCGTATACGCCCCTTTGGCCCAATTCTCATAGTTGAAACCCGTCTGCATCAAGCTCTGTCGGCTGCCGATGGACAACAAAAGATCGCACGTTTGGATGGCAAAGTTACCGGCGCGAGTGCCGGTCTCGCCGCTTCTCCCCACATATAGGGGGTGGCTTGACGGCAGGAGATCAACGCTGCTCATTCCCGTAACCACGGGAATGCCCAGAAGGTCGACCAATTTTCTGAAGGACTCATAGGCGCCGGAAAGTCTGATGCCGTGTCCGGCATACAGGACAGGTCTTTTTGCCTCCCTCAGTTTTTCAAAAATGCAGGCGACCGTGCTGTCGCTTATATCCTTCGCGCATTCCGCGAGATCTTCATTTGGGTCATAGTCGGTCAGGTTGTCCACCTCGACCATCGCGCCCTGAACATCCAGAGGAATATCCAGCCAGCATGGGCCTGGACGGCCTTGCTTGGCAAGAAAGATCGCTCTTTTCAGGTGATATTTGATATCCTCCGCGTTTTTCACCATGACTGCGTATTTGGTCATACTCTCTACGGATCGTACGATGTCGTATTCCTGGATCCCCATTGTTCGCAGCCGCAAACCACTCCCGCGCACGGTCGTCGCATAGCGAGCCTGGCCAGACAATACGATCATGGGAATAGAGTCCATCCAGGCACACAATACCCCTGTGATCGCGTTCGTGGAGCCTGGGCCTGTTGTAACGCAAACCACGGCCAAATCGTTGTTCACCCTCGCGTATGCCTCCGCCGCCATGGCCGCCGCTTGCTCGTGGTGGTGATAGATACATTTGATCTGGTCACAATGACCCAGGGAATCATTTAAATGCATTGCCCCTCCGCCTGTCACGGTAAATACTTGTGACACTCCAGCCGACCTGAGCGTCTCGGCGATATAGTCCGATACCTTCATCTTCATAACAGGCGCCTCCTCATTTTTTCATCATTCCTTTTCATTTAGCGGCCTGTCCGCGCCGCGGCCCGCGATCGCCGTGCCCAGCGCGCACACGAACGCCAACCGGAGCAGGTTGGCGATCAGAACGCCCATCACAAATCCCTGTATGCCGGAGTGGTTGGCGCCCAACGTCGCCAGAAGCAAAAAGACCAACACATAGCTCCCCTGGGTCAGGAGCTGCCACCGCTCCGAGCAGAAGGTCAGCATGACCGTCAACAAAAGGCTGGAGGAAAAACAGGCGATCTGGGAGAGGTTTGCCAGCGGCGCCAGGGCCAGGATCTCCTCCGCCACGTCGCGGTAAAAGGTCCGGGCAAACCAGGGCATCACCACGCAAATCGCGCCGTACAGGACCGCCCCCACCACGACCACGGCCACGGAGGTGAAGAGATACGCCTTGCGGGTGATCTTTTGCGTGCCCTTGGTCAGATACCCGATGATGATACCGTTCAGCGGCACCACCAGCAGCGCCAAGGTCTTGCCCAGCAGGGACGCCACATAGAACACCGTCACCGATTTGCCGCCCATCAGCCCTTGCAGCAGCACGCGGTCCATGTTCAAAACGGCGTTATAAAAGAGGTAGGAGACCGCCAGCGTGGCGGCGTGCCGGAAAAAGCTCCACTGGTTTTCCGACCGCCGCAGCGGCCGGTAGATATGCCCCCTCCAGAGTACATAGAAGAAGCACAAAAGTTCGCCGGGCAGGAAGGCCAGCATCCAGTTGCCCGTCAGGCGGTAAAGCCCCACCCCGGCGATATAGCCGATGGAGATGGCGCAGTAGTAGAGGAAATAGCCCTTGTAGAAGAGGCTCATCCGAAACTCGGCGTCGCCGTAATACCGGAGGGCCGTGGCCAGGAGCAGACCCACCGCGGCGACCCATTGTCCCGCCGTGGAAAAGAAGCCGTGGGTCATCCAGAGGAACACCGCCAGCGAGGGGATCAGCATGATCCCGATGCTCAAAAGGGCGTCCCCGTTCTCCACCGTATACTCCCGCCGCCGGACGAGCCTGGTGTTGTTCACCGCCGAACCCACGGAGGGGGCGAAGACAGCGATGACTCCCATCACATACAGCACGTCCCCAAAGCGCTCAGCGCCCAGCCGGTGATTGAGCTGGGGGTAGACGAACAGCTGCATCACCCCGTTCATCAGCACCAGCGCCGAGATGCTCCAGAACACGTCGATCAAGAGCTTTTTCTTCTGCAACGTAACCACTCTTTCCGGCAATCTTATTCCGCCACGGCCTCGCCGATGGACTGGGCCATGTAGTCGAGCATCTCGTCGGTCATGCCCGGATAGACGCCCACCCAGAAGGTGTCGCGCATGATGCGGTCGGTGTTGTCCAGCGCGCCGACGACCCGGTAGGCGTCCGTGCCGCGGATATCGTCGAAACAGGGGTGGCGAACCAGGTTGCCGCTGAAGAGCAGACGGGTCTGGATGTTGCGCTCCTCCAGGTAACGGGTGATATCATCCCGGCTCAGGCCGCTGTCCGGCTTCACGGTGAGGAGGAAGCCGAACCAGCTGGGGTCGCTGCCCGGTGCGGGTTCCGGGAGGATGAGCTTGTCCGCCGCGGGGCCGACGGCCAAGGCGTCCCGGAGGCGCTGCCAGTTGTGGCGGCGGCGCCGGACGAAGGTGGGGAATTTTTTGAGCTGCTCCACGCCGATGGCCGCCTGCATATCCGTCACCTTCAGGTTGTAGCCGAAGTGGCTGTATACGTACTTGTGGTCGTAGCCCTTCGGCAGCTCGCCGAACTGCCCGTCGAAGCGGTGGCCGCAGAAGTTGTCGTGCCCCGAGGGGCACACGCAGTCCCGGCCCCAGTCGCGGTAGCTGAGGATGAGCCGGTGGAGCAGGGGGTCGTTGGTGTAGACGCAGCCGCCCTCCCCCATGGTCATGTGGTGGGGCGGGTAGAAGCTGCTGGTGCCGATGTCGCCCCAGGTGCCGGTGAAGCGCGTCTCGCCGTCGATGGTGTAGGTGCTCCCCAGGGCGTCGCAGTTGTCCTCCACCAGCCACAGGCCGTGCCGGTCGCAGAACGCTTTCACCGCCGCGATATCGAACGGGTTGCCCAGGGTGTGCGCCATCATCACCGCCTTGGTCCTGGGGGAGAGGGCGGCCTCCAGCTGGGAGACGTCGATGTTGTACTGGGGGATGGTCACGTCCACGAAGACCGGCACCGCGCCGTACTGGAGGACGGGGGTCACCGTGGTGGGGAAGCCCGCCGCCACCGTGATGACCTCGTCGCCCCGCTTGATCCGGCGCTCCCCCAGCTCCGGGGCGGTCAGCACAGAGAAGGCCACCAGGTTGGCCGAGGAGCCGCTGTTCACCAAATGCGCGAACTTTACGCCCAGGTACTTGGCAAACGCCCCTTCAAATTCCTCCGCGTATTTGCCCGTGGTCAGCCAGAAATCCAGCGCCGAGTCCACCAGGGCGCGCATCTCCTGGTCGTCGAAGACCCGGGCGGCGTAATTGATCCGGTCCCCCGGCGCGAAGGGCTTTTTGCTCTCCTTGAAGTCGTGGTAATAGGCGGAGACGGCGTCCAGGATCTCCTGCCGCGCCTCCCGCTCGCTTGTCCAGTCGTGTTTCATCGCTCTTCCTCCCTATATTCCGCGATCTCCCGATCCATCTCCCCGGGGATATCCCCGTGGTCGAGCCAGACCCGGGTCCACTCTACGGTCTTCTCAATGGCCTCGCCGATGTGCCAGCGGGGCTTCCAGCCCGCCGCCGCCTTCAGCTTGGAGCAGTCCAGCTTCAGGAAGTTGGCCTCGTGGGGGGCGCCGGCCTCGGAGCGGTCCTCCCAGGTGAGCCCGCCGCCCCACTTCTCGCAAAAGAGGTCCACCAGCTCCCCGGTGGTCACGCAGTCGCACTCGTCCGGGCCAACGTTGTACCAGCCGGAAAAGGCCGGGTCCTCGTACTGCCGCCGGGCGATCAGCAGGTAGGCGAACAGCGGCTCCAGCACGTGCTGGTAGGGCCTCGTAGAGTGGGGGTTGCGGACGGTGATGGACTGTCCCGCCTGGATCGCCCGCACGCAGTCGGGGATGATGCGGTCGTGGGCGAAGTCCCCGCCGCCGATGACGTTGCCCGCCCGGGCGGTGGAGATGGCGGTCCGGCCGTCGGCAAAGAAGCTGGCCTTGTAGCTGTGGGTCACCAGCTCCGAGCAGGACTTGCTGTTGGAGTAGGGGTCGTAGCCGTCCAGCGGCTCCTCCTCCCGGTAGCCCCAGACCCACTCGTTGTTTTGATACACCTTGTCGGTGGTGACGTTGAGGAAGCTCCGCACGCAGTCGGTCCGCCGGACGCACTCCAGGATGTTCACCGTGCCCATGACGTTGGTGGCGTAGGTGTACGCCGGGTCCTTGTAGCTGTCCCGGACGATGGGCTGGGCGGCCAGGTGGAGGACGATCTCCGGCCGGGCGGCCTGGAAGGCGGCGAAGAGGGCGTCAAAGTCCCGCACGTCCCCCATCACCGAGGTCATCCGCCCCTCCAGCCCCGCCAGGGCGAACAGGTTGGGCTCCGTGGGGGCGGGGAGGGCGTACCCCGTGACCACCGCCCCGGCGTTCACCAGGATCCGGCACAGCCACGCGCCCTTGAAGCCGGTGTGGCCGGTGACAAAGACCCGCTTGCCCTTGTAAAATTCCAGCGTCATTCTCACCACACCTTCCAAGGGGCCTGTCCACTGGCCCAGAGCTTTTCCAGCGTCTCCTTTTCCCGGGCGGTGTCCATGCACTGCCAGAAGCCACGGTGCATATAGCTCATCAGCTCTCCCTTTTTCGCCAGCGCCGCCAGCGGCTCGCGCTCGAAGACGCAGTCGTCGCCGGTGAGGTAGTCGAAGATCGTCGGCTCCAGCACCATAAATCCGGCGTTGATGGGCGCGCCGTCCGCGCGGTTCTTCTCCCGGAAGGACTTTACCGCGTTGTCCCCGCCGATATCCAGCACGCCCTTCTGCTGTTCCAGCATCACGGCGGTGAGCGTGGCGGTCTTCCCGTGGCTCCTGTGGTAGCGCAGCAACTGGTCTATGTTCACATCGCACACGCCGTCGCCGTAGGTCATCATGAATGTCTCGCCGCCAACATACTCTTGTACGCGCTTGATCCGCCCGCCGGTCATGGTCCCCAGGCCGGTGTCCACCACCGTGACCTTCCAGGGCTCCGCAAAGCTGCGGTGGATGGTCATCTCGTTCCGGCCTTCGGTGAAGTCATATGTAATGTCCGAGCTGTGCAGGAAGTAGTTGGCAAAGTATTCCTTTATGATGTGCTGCTTGTACCCGGCGCAGATGATGAACTCATGGTGGCCATAGTGGCTGTACAGCTTCATGATGTGCCAGAGGATGGGCTTTCCCCCAACCTCGACCATGGGCTTGGGACGATACTGCGATTCCTCTGAAATACGGGTGCCGTACCCTCCGGCCAGTAAAACAACCTTCATAGCGCTCCTCCCACATTGCTCTGTCGGTCAGGCGTACTCCAGTTCTGTCACCCTGAGCAGACTCACGTCCACCTCGCTGCTGAGATCCCAGACAAACGCCCGCACCAAAACATCCAACGTATCGTTTTCTAACTCGCCTGAATTGAAGTAGAACGTATACTGATATTTTCCCTCATGGGCAAAGTTGTGTGCCTCCTGTTCCGGATTGTCATACTTCACCGCAAAGAAATCAACGACCAGTCCCGCCGCCGTCTTAAAGTCCACTGTATCAGCCAACGTCAGTTCCACTTTGTAATAGGTGTTTTTCTTGATCTCGATCGGAACGGCCGCGATCTGATAGGAGTCGTTCGCGGTCAGTGGGATATCCCTCTGTTCCACCAGGACCTTTTCCTCCTTCGCTTCCTGCTGGTAGTCAAATCTCTGCAGAAGATAAAAAACAGGCTCTTCCGCTGGAATTCCACATACCGGAACAAGTCCAGAGCTATTTTGGATCACACCCATGTCATTCACATGGACCAAAATCGAGTCTTGCTCATTGATCTGGTCCTTCGTTTCATCGTCACCTTCCAAGTGGTATTGACTCCTTACAACAGGATCTCTCATATAGTAGCCAGGGTCCCACCCCAAAAGCGCATACACCTCCTGGGTATAGGCGCCATAGGCATATGTATCTTTGGGGACGACACGCTTCACCTCTTCCGCAAGAGTTTGGAGACTCTCCATGGAATTGAGCTTTGTATCCAGTTTCGTAGCCAGGAAGGACGAAAATTGCACAGTGGTGATCGTGACAAGCACGCAGAGATAGATGATCCCCGTAGCCGCCACAGCCTGTGGTATAAACTCTATCGCCCCCCCTTGTTTCCAATTTTTACCATATTCTATCTGGCTCAACAGCAACAAACCAAAAATGAAGTACAAAACCACACAAGTCCAGCTCGCTATCCCCCGGTTCAGGAAAAAGTAGCTCTGTCCAAGTCCCATAACGCCAAAAATGACAAACCACTGCCGCTTGCTGTCCGTGCCATCCCGCGCGACCAAACACGAAAACATCCCAATGGCTATTTCTAAAACGAACACGCCAACAGGCACAAACCATCCGTATCCATTGCTCGCAAGACTGACCTGCAGTAAATTGGCATAGGAGGTGTCTCCCGCGCCGACCAGCGGGAAGAAGCACACACGCAAACTGAGCTCTCCTCCGCAGAGCACATTGTACAAATTCACGATCGCGACCATTTCAAAAATGGAGGCGAGCATCCCCAGCAGGGTCATCGCGTAGACCCGGAGCATTTCCCGGGAGAATATCCGCCTTCCCTGTAAGTAGTGGAGCCAGATGCTCACGGTATATACGATCGTTGCGACAGTCCCAGAATCCAAATTCCATGTGCACGCCAGTCCGCACAAGACATATCCTATGATCCAGTACCTTCTATACGATTTCGCGTCGCTTGGACGGCGCATCATGTAGGCCAGCAAAATCATCGGCCACAGGATCCGGGTTGGAAACACCGCCGGATAAAAGTCGCGGCTAATGATGCACATAGCGCCCAAGGCCGCCAATCCGCGGAGAAGGTAATTGGGCGTGATCTTACTCACCAGATAAAGAAACAGGATCTGCGCGATGATATGGCTGAAAACAAACAGCAGAGTAACCACCTGCGGAGAATGTCCAAATACCTTGAGGAAAGGCCAGAAGAAAATGGCGTAGTGTCCATAAGTGGAACTGTTCTGCATCGTATACGGCACCTGAAACGCGACATGATATAAACTGTGGCTTAGCGCTGTGTAATGTACGTACACATAGTTCGCTTGATTGAGCAAATTGGGTGTGTATGTATACAGGCCGGCAGAGGCCACTGAGAGGATACAAGATCCGATCCAAAAAAGCCTCGCTCCGCCCCCATTTCGAAGCATCCCCAGCGTCAACGCGGCAAGCACGACCGCGATCCCGCAGAAAGCGATGCGCCTGCCGATCCCCGCGATCGTAAACAACCCGGAGAACACATTCGAAACAACCATAAAGGCAACACTCATCACCACCAGCGCCACGGCGATCACCACAATCAACCGCCGCATAAAAACACCGTCTTCCCTTGGGGCCTTATCGCGCCCCAGCCGTTCAAGGGCATAGTACGCTCCCAACATCAGCAGAAGTGAGATGACCACACAACCATAAATTCGTAGAAGCTGATCCTTGCTGTCCGTGATGCCAACGGTCAACGTCAGAACGATCCACACGAGCATCCCCAATGCAATCGCGCAGATCATCCTAAAAGCATCCGGGCGCATTAAGGTCGGTTTTTCGGATGATTTCATTTCAATTTCCTCCTCCATACTTCAAAATCGATTTCCGCCGCTGGGAAAATGCCACGGATGGCGGCTTATCCCACCCGGGCATAGTGGATGGACTGCACCCGGATCGCCATTTCCGCTGGGATGCTCACCCGGGCCTCGAACTGGTGCCCGTCCTCGATGGAGACATTCTCCAGAGTGGCGCTGGTCTGGTCGGCGGTGAAGGTCGTCGCCGCGTACGATTTCGCGTCCAAGGCCACGTCAAAGGTGCCTTCTGTCCCCTCGCCCACAGAGTCCACCACGTAATTCAGCGTGATGTCGTACACACCAGAGACCGTGTCGGAGTAGGGGCCATACAGGATGGTCCCGCCGGTGACCCCGTCCGAGGCCAGCTCGCCGTTCTCATTCAGCGCCGCGTTGTTCGCGTAGCAGTAGCCATCCGCCCCTGGCATATCGACCTTCTCCGTCTGATCTGCCGCCGGTAGGCCGCTCGCTCTTTCGTGTTTGATCTTCTCGATCAGCGTGTAGGGGTTTTCCGTCACGGCATACAGATTGTAGGAGCTGATCTCCGTCACTTTTTCGGCATACTCGTTCAGGAGTATGGCGACATAGCTGTTTTCCTCAAAAATCGCCTGCTCTTCAAGATCGGTCAGAATGAGGAGTCCCCGCTCCCCCAGCCGCTCCTGGGTGAATAGAGTGGTATCGACCGCCCATGGATATGGGCTCAGCTTCACGATCGACGATGGGGTAAGCGGATCGCTGTGCCATGCCTCCAAATGTCCGTCCGAATATCCCGTCAGGACGCCGGCGTTCCAATATCCACCTACGACGTATTGGTAGCCATTCTCCTCCGCGTAGGCCGCGGCCTGGGCCAGGGGCGGCGTCCCCACATAGGCTTTCGCGTCCGCCACCACTCGCGTGCCTAAGAATGCCGTCACGATAGCCGCCACTACGGCCAGGAGCTTTAATCCACCGTTGCGCTTTTTCATCCACTCGCTGACCGCGCAGCCGCACAGCACATGGATGGATGTAGCAACCACGGGATAGTAACGCACGATCGACTCAGTGGTGCCAAGCAGCACCTGGCTCATGAAAAGCGTGAGCATGGCAAAGCCCCAGTACGCTGTGAATTTCTTCGCCTGGTTGGAACCATTCCACAGCAGCCACAAAACAGCGGCCACCTCCACCACGGCAATCACAACGCACAGCACAAACTGGATCCCCGCCAATGAGGCGATCTTCCCCCCCGCTTCAGGAATTCCAAAGCAAAGCAGGATCGCCTTGATCTGGGCGGATAGGACCTCCCAGGAAAGCCATTTGTCCATGCTGACGATCGTAAAGCTGGACGCTACAATAAAATCGGAATGACGGAGCAAAAACAGACCGTAAGAGAGAACATTCACGCCAAGAGCCACCACGCTTGTGCATAGTGTCCGCACAGAATGCGCGTTGGGGGTCTGTTTGAAGTAGTTCAACAGCACTTTGCTCCCGTCCAGGAGGATCAAGGGCAGGTATAGATAAAGCGCCATCTTGACTGTTCCATATCCAAACGCAAGAGCAAGGAGCAGAATAATCCCTATTCGCCACGCCTTGTCCTTCGGTTTTTCCGCCTCCTCCAGCGAGATCCGCAGGGCTAATGTGAGAAAAACAGAAATCGTGAACAAGACGTTTCCGTTCATCGGCCAGAAATGAAAAAGCATGACCCCGGGCGTCAGACAGGTGACCAACAAAAACAGGGAGAAGAATTTCGCTCCCCGGCTAACGTTCAACTTGGTCAGGAAATAGTAGATGACAGCCAGTTCCAGGAAAAAGGTGCAGGTATTTTCCAGTTGGAAGGACAGCAGAAATCTGTGGGTGATGGCGTAAAACAGCCAGTAGAGCAACACTGGCCGTGTGCTCAAAGACTCGTATCCACATACATAGCCCTCAGGAAAGAGGGACTTTTTTTCCCAAGACACCCGTCTGAACTCGAGTTCGTTGGCCATATCCGAATTGAAGATGCCGTAGGGATTTAGCTTCGCGAAAATCAGATACAGCGTATACGCCACCGCCGCCGCCAGGCAGAGGGCCATGGCAATTTCAGTGGCTGTAAATCTCTCTCCTCTACGCAACGATGGATCCTTTCTTGTGAGTTTCATCTTACGCTCTCCTTTTCTCTGCGGTCAGGTAGTCACAGCCTGGCGGGTCCTCAAGCGGGATCTTCCGCTTGAGGACCCAGGAATTCAAACACAATAGGCCAGGGTCCGCGCGATGCCTCTGAGCTCCGCGTCGGAATGGGCTTTGGGCTGGACCAGCTCACGCCTGATCCTGTCCAGCAGCGCCTCGTCCAGCAGACAGCGGCGATCAGACTGGATGAATTCCGCGTACTGCTTCGCGATTTTTTTCACGTCCAGAACATCCTCCGCGTACTTTCTGGCGTTTTGCCCGATGGTCTCCCGCAAGGCCACGTCGTCCACCAGCTGTTTCATCGTCTGGTAGATCAATCTCTCCTCTTTTTTGTCGCTCATCTCTTCCACCGGCGGGAGCTTCACGCAGCAGTCGTCCGGCGTCTCGCCAAAGCTGCCCACGTCGTTCACCACGACACACTTGCCCCTGGACAGCATCCGGGCCAGTGCGGCACTGCTTTCTCCGTTGTAGGGGTGGCGGAGGTTGAAGCATACATCCACCGCGTCGATGTAGTCGCAGAAATCCTCCAAGTCAATGTACCCTGTCACCTTGACACGGTCCTGAAGCCCGCTGTCGTTCAGCGTCTTGTTAAACTCCGGGGCGAGCGTCGAATCAAGTTTTCCAACGAACAGGAGCATCACGTCCTCCCGCTCTTTCAGGAACTTGAGCCCGGCCCGCAGCACCGGGAGCGCCCGCTTGGTCTCGTGGACATGGCCAACGGAGGCGAGCACCGTGAGATCGGGGGAGATCCCCATCTTCTCCTTGGCCGCCGCTCCCTTGGGCAAGGGCGTGATCGTCGCATAAAGAGGAATGGCCTCCACCACCCGGCCAATATTTTTTCGCAGCAGCTTCTCCCGGGAGTAGTCGCTGTGGACGATGAGCCTGTCGGCGTAATTGGCCACAAATCCGTTGAGCTCCATGCCGCAGTCCACCGCCGCGCCGCTTCTGATCCCTGCCAGGTAGCGGTCCACCTGCTCGGCGGGATAGTCCTCCAGAAGATATTCCCGGTATGTGCGCATATTGTCATGCAGTTCATGGAGCGCGATGGCCTGCCCAACGCCGTGCATATTGTAGTCGTGCAGAACGAGCACGCCGCCGTATTTTCGCAGGTAGGGATACATATAGTAGTGGTACAGGGAATTGCCCATCTGGTACAGGACATATTCGTACTCCCGCGCTTTCTTGGGAAAGGCGCGGTGCTCAAACACGCCCACACGGTCCGGCAAGGCGCACTCCGGCCTATACCCGGAGTCCACGAAAACGTCGATATCAAACTCTTTGGACAGCTCGCAGAGCACATCGACGCTGTAATCCGCGATCCCGGACTCGATGGGCGGAAGCGGTGTGAAGCAGGCCAGCTTGGGCCGCGCCCCGGGTTCCGTTTTCCGCTGGGGCCGCAGCTGATTGATACGGCGGACGGCCTCGTCCGCCACCACCGGCCACTGAAACATATGCAGCCGTTCCCGGCCCTTTTTCGTCAGCGCGGCAAGGGCGTCGTCCTCCAGCGCCTCCTTCAGCCCACGGGCGATATCCTCCACGTCGTCGGCGTTCACCGTCACGGCGGCGTCCCCGGCGATCTGGATAAGGCTGGAGTTGTCCGAGGTCAAGACCGGCGTCCCGCAGGCCCACGCCTCCACCACAGGCAGGCCGAAGCCCTCATATTTGGATGGAAAAGCGACCAGCGACGCCAGGTTATACAGCTGGACAAGCTCCTCATCGGGAACAAAGTTGGTGAAGGCGACCTTATCCCCCACCCCCAGCCGCTTCGCCAGCGCGGCGTATCGCTCCTCAGACGCCTTCTGGAGCTTGCAGACGATGACCAGGCCATACCGATCCGTGAGCGTCTGGGGCAGCTTGCCATACGCCTCGATCAGACCGGCGATGTTCTTCCGCTCGTCGTCGCCGCCGGTGCACATGATAAACCGGCTCTTCAGACCGTATTTCCGCCTCAGCGTGTCCGCCTCAGCCGGGCGGACAGAGAGCTCCCGGAACATCTCGCTGGGCGCGCCCCATATCACGTGGATATTGTCCCCGCGAAAGTTCAGGTACTGCATCAGGTCATCCTTCACGCTCTGGGAGATGACCAGCAACTCATCCATCCATTGGAGCGTGTCAAGGCGATCCGTATACCACTTGCTGTCCGTGAGGCCGTTGGGAAAATAATGCTCCTGAAAAACATACGGGATGATGTCGTACACCGTCGCCACCGTCTTGGCCCCGGCGAACCACTCCTCCCTGTAAACGGGAACATGGTCTTCGAAGGGGGAAGTGATATAAAAGACGTCGATCTTGTTCTTTTGGATAAACGCCTGGACCAGCGCGCCGTAGGCGGCGCAGTCGGCGACGCGGAGCAGCTCCCAGTCCTTTCCGCAGTCGAAGTAAAATTCCGACAGGTTGGGGTAGTCTCCCAGGGAGAAGGGCTCAACTATATTGAAGAAAAAGTAGTGATTTTCGGTATCACGCCTGATCATTTCACGAAACTGCGCCAGGGCATAGTTTCCAATCCCACGGTTCTTGCTCATCGGCCCCAGGATCGCCACGGCGTCAAAGGCAATATTCATCCCTGGTCCCCCCTCTTCAACTGGCTCTTGTCAATAAAGATCGAGTTGATCCCTGTGAAAGCGTACTCCACATACCCTTTCTCCGTCAGGAACTTTACGATCTCTTCTTCTTTTTCCCCAATCACCAGGCTCGTCTCGTAGGGAATAGTCTCCGCGACAATGACCAGCGGCCTGTATTTCTCAAAGTTCCACGCGGACAGCACAGCCAGATCGCTGCCCTCAATGTCGATATTCAAGAGCCGGGGGGGATCGCTGAAGTAATGTTCCAGGATATAGTTGGGAGAGATGGTTTCGACCTGGACAGTTCGAGTGATCTCCAGCAAAGGATGAATCGCGGCCGCTCTTTCCACGCTTTCTTTCTTTTGGGAGGACAGTCCGTCGCCGTTCATCAGGTAAAACTCCACCGTCTCGCCGTCCGTATCCGAGACGCAGCGGTTCAAGATGATATCCCCGCTGCGGTAGAGCTTCAGTTCGGGGATCAGGTCGGGATTGGCCTCCACCAACACCCCCCGGGCGCCCTGCTGGTAAAAATAGTAGGTGTTGCTCATCTCCCGGGCGTGATTCGCGCCCAGGTCGAGATAGGTCACATCCTGCGCCTGATGGCCCAGCATCATAAAGATATACGCGATGATGCTGTCCTCGCCGGATTGGGAGGAGGTGTTCTTCTTGAAGAAGCTCTGTCCCTCGGGTTTGAAGATAGACGCGTCCACAGCCCGGACGCGGTCCATGTCCGACTCCAGAGTACGCATCCGCTCCGCGCTCAGCGTGAGCATATTCTTCAGCTCCTCGATTCTGGCCTCCAGCTCCCGCGTCCGCGCCGCCGCCTGGTCGGCCTGGGCCTCCACCCGCTGGATCAGCGCCGCCGCCTGGTCGGCCTGGGCGTCCACCCGCTGGATCAGCGCCGCCGCCTGGTCGGCCTGGGCGTCCATCCGCTGGGCCAGCACTGCCGCCTGGGCAGCCTGGGCGTCCACCCGCTGGGTCAGCGCCGCCGCCTGGTCGGCCTGGACGTCCACCCGCTGGGTCAGCGCCGCCGCCTGGTCGATCTGGGCGTCCATCCGCTGGGCCAGTGCCGCCGCCTGGCCGATCTGGGCGTCCATCGCATCCACACGTCTTCTCAACTCGTCTGTCTGCTGGCCCACAGTCCGCTGGGTCTGTTCGACGTTTTCCAGCAGATAATGGGACAACTCCGTCAGTCGCCCGATGGACGGCGTGACGGCGTTGTTGAACTCGGTCTGCTGGAAGCAGATGGGCTCCACATACCACTTGAGCAGCTTTCGGACCACACGCTTGAAAAAGACGATGAGCCCACCGATGAGCTTTCGGCAGGAGTAGAGGGGACGGAAGGCATAGTTCTGGCGCGTCAACTCCATCTTTTGGATGTTCGCGGTCAATTCGCTGAGCCAAAGCTGGGGGTCCCCCGACGCGCTGGCGGAGGGAGACGGGGCCGCCGGGACACCCACACCTGGGGCCGGGACCGCCGGGCCCACAGCGGGAGGAACGTCCTCCACCGAGGCCTTCAGTTTTTCCAAGATGATATCTTCTATCATAGTCTCATCTCTCTTCTCTCTTTCGTGGTCATCAGATGGTCTGTATCGATCAAAGCGGCAACGCGTCCCGCATTGGGCCGCGGAGCCGGTTTTGGCCCGTGGCTGTGGTCACGCCGTCTCTCCGGGCTCAGCCGGGGGTGTTTTCCGCTTCTCCGTCACCGTCCAGGCGGCCAGGGTGAACAGCGGAAGCGCCAGGCACAGGGCCAGGCCGATCCACACGCTCCCCGGGACCTTGGGCGTTCGCTCCATCTGCCGGACGGTCACGTCCTCCAGCTGGTATCCGGCGCTGTCCAGGGTGAACAGCCGGACCAGCGCCCGCTCCGGTGGGGATGCCCCCGGGTCCAGGGACAGGTCCAGTTGGTTGGTCCCCGCCTGGAGGGTGATCCAGCTCTCCTGGGCTGGGTCGTCGTACCCGGCCTGGTCGTTATAGAGGTCCACGATGAGGGTGTTCCCGGCGTACTCCGCCGGGCACTCCACCTTCAGGGAGACCTGGAGGGCGGCTCCGCCGATCAGGTCTGCCTCCGCCTGATAACCCACCGCCTGGCCGTCGGGGCCGTTCTCCATGGGCAGGGGGCCGTTCTCCCCCGCCGGCTCCCCGGCGAAGGAGGTGAAGGCGCCGCTCTCCAGGACCGGGGGCTCCGCCGGTCGCCAGTGCTCCGGGCCCCGGGCGTAGCTGATCACCGTCAGGACCGCCATATAGCAGACGATGACCTCCACGATGGCGGCGGCGCGCCACAGGGGGCTTCGGCTCCGCGCTTTTTTCCCGCTCATGCTCTGCCCGCCTCCTCGATGGAGAGTTTTCCCGCCAGGAACGCCTCGTATTGGTCGCACAGGGGCTGGGTCTCCCCAAAGGCCACCTGAGCACCCTTGTGGAGCCACAGGACCTTGTTGCACAGCTCCCTGATCTGGCTCAGGGAGTGGGACACCAGGACGGTGGCCGCGCCGCCGGAGATGATCTCCCGCATCTTGGCCGCGCTCTTCTCCTGGAACGCCCCGTCTCCCACGGACAGCACCTCGTCCAGGATCAATATCTCCGGCTGGACCAGGGAGGCGATGGAGAAGGCCAGGCGGGACTGCATCCCGGTGGACAGCTGCTTGAAGGGACGGTCGGCGAAGTCCCACAGTTCGGAGAAGTCCAGGATCTGGTCGTAGGTGCGATCCATGAAGTCCCGGGTGTAGCCCAGCATGGCGCCCCGGAGGTAGGCGTTCTCCTTCACCGTCAGGTCCCCGTCGAAGCCGGAGGCCAGCTCCAGCAGGGCGGAGATGTTGCCGCCGCGCTCAATGTGGCCCTCCCGTGGCTCCATCACCCCGATCACCGCCTTGAGCAGGGTGGACTTCCCCGCGCCGTTGGCGCCGATGATGCCCAGCATATCCCCCTCCATCAGCTCAAAGGAGACGTCCCGCACCGCCAGGAAGCTCTCCACGTGGTACTGCCGCTTCAGGTGGCGCATGACCCATTCCTTCAGGCCGATGTCCTTAAAATCGCCGATCTTGTAGCCGATGGTCACGTGCTCGGCTTTTATCATTGTCTTCATAGGCTCGCCTCACACGTAGTACAAAAATTCATGGTTGTATTTCTTATACATCCACGCCCCCACCCCGAAGGCGATCAGGGCGTAGGCCGCCGCCAGCAGGTGGAACTGGGGGGTGGGGATGACGCCGTCGATGACGATCTTGCGGAAGTAGCGGATATAGAGGTAGATGGGGTTGAGCAGAAACAGGTTCTGCACCATGGGGTTGTAGCTGTCGATGGTGTAGAAGATGGCGGACATCCACATGATGAGCTGGGTCAAGATACCCCAGAGGTACTGCATATCCCGGAAGAACACGAACAGCGCCGAGAGGACCAGTCCAATGCCCAGGTTGAACACCACCAGGCACACGGTGGGGTAGATTAAAAGCAGGAACAGCCAGGTAAAGGGGATGCCGTCGATGGCCACAAAGGTGAAGAAGATGAGCAGGGTGAGGCCGAAGTTGATGAGGGAGGACACGTTCTGGGAGAACAGAAACAGGTACTTGGGCACGTTGACCTTGGTGAAGATCCCGGCGTTGCCCACCAGGGAGTTCATGCCCAGGTTGGTGGCGTCGGTGAAGTAGGAGAACACCAGCTGGCCGGCGAAGAGGTAGACCACGTAATGGTTCACATTGTTCCCAAAGAAGTTGCTGAACACCAGCCACATGATGATGAGGTTCATCAGCGGGGCCAGGATGCTCCAGGCCATGCCCAGGATGGTCCGCTTGTACTTCCTCGCGAAGTCCCGTTTCACCAGCTCGCTGAACAGGAATTGGTGCTGTTTCAGTTTCTTCAGCATACCCTTGTCTCAACTCCGTCTCAAATTCTAGTTCGCCAGTCCTCCAGGGCCTCCTGGAGGATATCGTCGAGCCCCACCGTGGGCTCCCAGCCGGTGTGGGCGGTGAGCTTGCTGTGGTCGCAGCGGATCACCGGCGTGTCGCTGGGGCGCAGCCGGGCCGGGTCTTGCTCCACAGGGATGGGGCAGCGGGCCAGGGCGATCAGCTTGTCTAAGATCTCCTGGGCGCTGTGGACGACGCCGGAGCCCACGTTGTAGACCTCGCCGGCCTGCCCCCGCTGGGCGATGAGGCGGTAGGCCCGGGCCACGTCCCGCACGTGGGTGAAGTCCCGCCGGGCGGTGAGGTCCCCCACCCGGACGGCGGGCTCCAGGCCCTTCTCCACCTTGGCCACCCCGGAGGCGAAGTCGGAGATCAGAAAGCCCAGGCGCTGGCCCGCCCCGGCGTGGTTGAAGGAGCGGGTCATGGACACGTGGAGGCCGTAGGCTTGGGCGTAGACCCGCGCCATCTCCTCCTGGGCCTTTTTGGACACGGCGTAGGGGGTCTTGGGGCGAGTCTCCACCGCCTCGCTCACCCCGGCGCCCGCCGCGCCCAGGTCGCCGTACTGGTCGGAGGACCCCACCAGGACCACGTGGGCCTGGGGCGTCTCCAGCCGCGCCGCCTCCAGCAGGTTCACCGCCGCGATCACGTTGAGCTCCACGGTCCGGCCCGGAATGGCCCAGGACCGGGCCACGTCCGCCTGGCCCGCCAGGTGGATGATCGCGTCCGGGCGGCACTCCGCCACCAGGGCCCGCAGACCCGGGCCGTCCAGCAGGTCGGCCTGGAGGGTCCCCTCCCCCGGCTGGAGGTCCAGCCCGGTGACCTGGTAGCCGTTCGCCTCCAGCTCCCGCCGGAGGTAGCCGCCCACAAAGCCCTGGCTGCCGGTGATCAGCGCCCGCATAGCTCCGCCGCCGCCTTCTCGCCCTTGGCCAGCTGGAGGTCGTGCTCGGCCATGATGGCGCACAGCTCCTCATAGCTGGTCTTCTGGGGGTCCCAGCCCAGGACGGTCCTGGCCTTGGTGGGGTCGCCCCAGAGGTTGTCCACGTCGGTGGGCCGGAACCAGGCGGGGTTGACCTCCACCAGCACCCGGCCGGTGGCCTTGTCGATACCCTTCTCGTCCAATCCACTGCCCTGCCACTCCAGCTGGATGCCGTCGTGGGCGAAGGCCAGGGTGGTGAACTCCCGCACCGTGTGCTGTACGCCGGTGGCGATGACGAAGTCCTCCGGCGTCTCATGCTGCATAATGAGCCACATACACTCCACGTAGTCCTTGGCGTAGCCCCAGTCCCGCTTGCTGTCCAGGTTGCCCAGCTGGAGCTTGTCCTGGAGCCCGCAGGCGATGCGCCCGGCGGCCCGGGTGATCTTCCGGGTGACGAAGGTCTCCCCCCGGCGCTCCGACTCGTGGTTGAACAGGATGCCGTTCACGGCGAACATCCCGTAGGCCTCCCGGTACTCCTTCACCATCCAGAAGCCGTACTGCTTGGCGATGGCGTAGGGGCTGTACGGGTGGAAGGGGGTGGTCTCCCGCTGGGGGACCTCCTCCACCTTGCCGTAGAGCTCGGAGGTGGAGGCCTGGTAGAATTTGCAGGTCTTCTCCATCCCCAAAAGGCGGATGGACTCCAGGAGGCGGAGGACGCCCAGGGCGTCCACGTCCCCGGAGTACTCCGGCACGTCAAAGCTCACCTGCACGTGGCTCTGGGCCGCCAGGTTGTAGACCTCGTCCGGGCGCACGGCGCCCAGGATGTGGTGGATGCTGCTGGCGTCGCTCAGGTCCCCGTCCAGCAGGGTGATCTTCCCCAGCAGGTGGTCGATGCGCTCTGTGTTGGGGGTGGAGGCCCGGCGGGTCATGCCGTAGACCTCATAGCCCTTTTCCAGAAGAAGCTCCGCCAGATAGGACCCGTCCTGGCCGGTAATTCCGGTGATCAGCGCTTTTTTCATGGTGATACTCCTCCTTACAGATATTCCTCGCGGTTGCACATCCGCAGATTTTCCAGCACCTTCTTGATATCCCCCGCCCGGTCCTTCTTGCAGATCAGCGTCGCGTCCGGGGAGTCCACCACGATCAGATCCTCCAGGCCCACGGTGGCGATGAGCTTGCCCTCGCCCTGGATGATGCAGTCCGTCGTGTCGATGGCGACGATGTCCCCGGACAGGACGTTGCCAAACTCGTTGGAGGTCCTGTGCCGCTCGATGGCCAGCCAGCTCCCCACGTCGTCCCAGCCGAAGGAGCCGGAGAGGATGTAGATGTCCTCCGCCTTCTCCATCACGCCGTAGTCGATGGAGACGCTCTGGAACCCCTGGAACTCCCGCTCCAGAACCTCCTCCTGGGCGGGGGTGCCGATGGCCTGCTGGATCCGCGCAAGGCCCGCGTAGGTGTCGGGCAGGTACTTCTCCAGGTTGCCCAGGATGCTGGAGACCTTCCAGATGAACATCCCGCTGTTCCAGAGGTACTGCTCGGAGGCCAGATATTCCTTGGCCGTCTCCAGGTCCGGCTTCTCCACGAACCGCTCCACCGCCAGGGCCCGGCCGGAGGTCCTGCCGGGGTCGAACTTGATATAGCCGTAGCCCGTCTCCGGGGCGTCCGGGGTGATGCCCAGGGTGACCAGGTTGGCCCCCTGCTCGGCCACAGCGCAGGCGTCGGACACCGCGCTGAGGAAGATGGAGTTATATTTGATCAGGTGGTCTGAGGGCAGGACGATCATCACCGCGTCGCCGTAGCGCTTGGCCATGTGGACCGCGCCCAGGCCGATGCAGGGGGCGGTGTTGCGCCCCACCGGCTCGCACAGAATGTTCTCCTCCGGCAGGTCGGGCAGCTGCTCCCGCACCAGGCGCTTGTAGTCCCGGTTGGTGGCGATGTAGATGTCCTCCATGGCCACCAGCGGCAAGATCCGCTCCACCGTGAGCTGGATCATGGTCTTCCCGTCGTCGGTCAGGGACAAAAACTGCTTGGGCAAATTCTTCCGGCTCTTGGGCCAGAACCGCTCGCCCCGGCCGCCCGCCATGATGAGCGCCGTCTTCTTCATCCGTATCTTCCCCTTTCATATCCGGGACAGCAGCACTCTGCAATTCCCCACGATCTGGTAGTCTCCCAGCGCCGCCGGGAGGAAATAGGACCCGCCCCGCTCCAGGGGGTATGTCCCGCCGCCGCTCCGAAGGACGCCCTCCCCCTCCACGCACAGCAGGTGCTGGAAGGACTTGCCGTCGCACCGGAGGGCCACCTCGCCCCGCGCGTCCACCCGGTAGGCCCGGAAGTGCTCGCAGGAGAACATCTCCCGGATCTCGAACCCCGGGAAGGAGACCATGCTGTTGGCCCGGCACTCCTCCGGGATGATGGGGGTGTAGTCCATCACCTCCGCCGCACGGTCCAGGTGGAGGGGCCGGAGCTGTCCGGCGGCGTCCCGGCGGCGGTAGTCGTACACCCGGAAGGTGGTGTTGGAGCTCTGCTGGATCTCCGCGATCAGGAGCCCCTGGCCGATGGCGTGGATGGTGCCGGGGAGGATATAGAACACGTCCCCCCGGGCCACCGGGACCCGGTTGAGTACCTGGCAGATGGTGCCGTCCTCCGCCCGCCGCCGGAACTCCTCCGGGCTGATCTTCCGCCGGAGGCCCAGGTACAGGAAGGACTGGGGGGCGCAGTCTACGATATACCACATCTCCGCCTTCCCGCGCTCGCCCATACGGATCACCGCCGTCTCGTCCGACGGGTGGACCTGGATGGACAGGGGCTTGGCCGCGTCGATGAGCTTGACCAGGATGGGGAAGGGCCTGTTCTTGCAGTCGGTCCCCCAGTAGGCGGCCCGGTCCAGTTCCTCCAGCGTCTTGCCCGCCAGCGGGCCCTCCGCCACCACGGACATCCCCGCCCGGTGGCAGGAGAGTTCCCAGCTCTCGGCGGTGAGGTCCGGCGCGTCCGCCTTGCCGTATTCTTTTTTTAGTCGGTCCCCGCCCCAGAGGTACTCCTGATAGCAGGGGCGGAGCTTCAGCGGTGTGTACTCCAATCCTTATCCCAACCTCAACTCTTGTAGTCTCTTTTTGATGCGCTCCGCGGCCTTTTGGGGGGTGTTCTCCTGTTCCAGACGGGCCTTTGCCCGCTGGGCCAGCGCCGCTGCGTAGGCCCGATCCTCATAGAGCCGCCGCAGGAAGCGGGCCGCCTGGGCCTCGTCCGGCTGGGCCCAGTGGTCGTGGCGGTGGTAGGGCGGGTAGTCCCGGTCCAGCTCCACCACCTCCGCGTCCACCATGCAGGCCACGTCCTGGTCCATAAACTCCGTGTTGGCCGACCAGTTGGTGGCCACGGTGGGCGTGCCCAAAAGCATGGCCTCCGCCATCACCAGTCCAAATCCCTCCGCACGGTGCAGGGAAATATACCCGTCCACAGAGGCGATCAGGCTGTTGAAGACCTCCCGGCTGTAACTGTCCGTCAGGACGTAGAGGTTTGGATAGCCCTCCAGGATCGCCCGCATCCGCCGCAAGCCCTCCTCGCTCTCATGGGTGGCCTTGAGGACCAGACCCACGTCCCGGTCCTCCGGGGAAAAGGCCATCCCGTAGGCCCGGACGCCCCCCTCCGGGTTCTTCCGGGCGGAGACGCTGTTTCCGTCATAGGAGATCAAAAAGAGGAACTGATCCCGGGGGAGGCCAAAGTAGTCCCGGCCCACGGACGGGTCGGTCCGCGGGGTCCGCAGGCCGTAGGGCATGGTGTACACGGGCTTGTCTGTATAGTTCTTCAACGTGTCGGTGATGAACTGGGCGGGGGTCCAAATCTCGTCGAACATCGGAAAGGTGTAGAGCCACTCCCGCGGAAACTCCGGCAGCTCCCAGAGCCAAAAGGCGATGTTGTACCGCGCCCGCAGTTTTTTCCGGTCCAGCCGCCATACCACGTTGGGTAGGATGGTGGGGTTGATGTGGATCAGATTGACACTGTATTTCAGTTCTCCGCTCTCCCACTGGGCCCACTCCAGGTCCGTCTCCTTGGCCGGTCCGTCCAGCGGCACATTGCAGATGGTGAAGGGGATCTCCGACGCCTGAAGCGCCGCCGCCACCAGTCGGCAGCTCTCCCCCAGGCCAAAGTCGCCCCGGATGTGGCCGATCAGGTTGACGCCAAAGGGCAGACTTCGATCCAGCCGGTGTTCCCCCGGGGACAGGCTCTTGGCGTAGGACTGAAAGAGCGCCTTTTTGATCCCCTCCCGCATTTTGGGGGTGGTGACCGCCTTCACCGCGGCCTTGGCGTAATACCCTATGCCCATTCCCGCACCGCCGCCTCAAAATACCCGGCGAGCTTGTCCGCGGCGGCCACGCTCTCCGCGCGGTCCCGGCCCACCGCCGTGAGGTACACCTTCAGCTTGGGCTCCGTCCCGGAGGGGCGGACGGTGGCCTCCATGCCACCCGCCAGGAAAAAGCGCAGGACGTTGGAGGGGGGCAGGCCCGTGTCCGGGCTGAGGTAGTCGGTCACGCCCTCCACCGCGAGCCCGGCGATCTCCTTCGGCGGGGCGCTCCGCAGGCCGCCCGTCAGCGCCCCCATCTTTTCGCTCCCGCTGGAGCCCTCGAAGGTGAAGGAGAGGAGCCGGCCCTCAAAGTACCCGTGCTCCCGGTAGAGCTCATCCAGCACGTCGATGAGGGTCTTTCCTTGGGCCTTGTAGTAGGCGAACATCTCGCAGATGAGCAGGGAGGCGTTCACCCCGTCCTTGTCCCGGACGAAGCTGCCGCTGAGGTAGCCGTAGCTCTCCTCGAAACCGAAGATGTAGCGCTCCGCCTCGCCCCGCTGTTCCAGAAGGCCGATCTGCTCCCCGATGAACTTGAAGCCGGTGAGTACGTCGATGAGCTCCACGCCGTACTTTTGGGCGATCCGCGCCGCCATGGGGGTGGTGACGATGGTCTTCACCGCCACCGGGTCCCGGGGCATATCCCCCCGCTCCAGGCGGGACTTGCACACAAAGTCCAGCAACAGCGCGCCCATCTCGTTGCCGGTGATGAGGGTGTAGCCCTCCCCGGTCCGCACCGCCGTGCCCACCCGGTCGCAGTCCGGGTCGGTGGCCAGCAGAAGGTCGCTCCCCGTCCGCTCCGCCCAGGAAAGGCCCACGGTCAGGGCCTCCCGGACCTCCGGGTTGGGGTAGGGGCAGGTGGGGAAGTGCCCGTCCGGCGTGCCCTGCTCGGTGGGGATGGTGATATGGGTGAAGCCGTGCTCCTTCAGGCACCGGGGGACGCAGGAGATCCCCGCGCCGTTCAGGGGGGTGTAGACGATGTTCACGTCCCGGGGCACCGGCGAAGACAGCACCGAGGCGCCGCCCACCGCCTGGAGGTAGCGGTCCACCGTGTCCTCCCCGATGTAGGCGATCGTCCCCGCCTGGAGGGCGGCCTCGAAGTCCGTCCGGCGCACATCGTCAAAGGGGTCCACGGCGTCGATCTCCCCCTGGATGGCCTTGGCGGCCTGGGTGGTGATCTGGCAGCCGTCTCCGCCGTAGACCTTGTAGCCGTTGTACTTGGCCGGGTTGTGGCTGGCGGTGACCACCACGCCGCCGTCGCACTGCAGGTCCCGCACCGCGAAGGACAGGGAGGGGGTGGGCATCAGCCTGGGGTAGATGTGCACCCGGACGCCGTTGGCGGCGAACACCTCCGCCGCCGTCCGGGCAAAGAGGTCGGAGTGGATGCGGCTGTCGTAGGCGATGGCTACGGAGGGCTTGTCCACCATCTTGTTCAGATAGTTGGCGTACCCCTGGGTGGCCTTGGCCACGGTGTAGACGTTCATCCGGTTGGTCCCGGCCCCCAGCACCCCCCGGAGGCCGCCGGTGCCAAAGGCCAGCTCCCGGTAGAAGCGGTCCTCCACCGCCGGGGCGTCCCCGGCGATGGCCCGCAGTTCCCCGGCCAGCTCCTCGTCCACCGCCAGGGCCAGCCAGCGGTCGTATCTCTCTTGGACGGTCACGGTATCATCTCCTCCACTCTCTCACGCAGGAGCATCGCCGACCGCTCCCAGGAAAATCGTTTTACATTCTCAAAGCCCCGGCGGGTCAGCTCCTCCGCCGCCGACCGCTGGGACAGCACCCTGGTCATGCCCGCGCGGATGCTCTCCACGTCGTAGGGATCCACCAGCTCCGCGCTGTCCCCCGCCACCTCCGGCAGGGCGGAGCGGTCACTGGTCACCACCGGCGTGCCGCACTTCTGGGCCTCCAGGACGGGGATGCCGAAGCCCTCATAGAGGGTGGGGAAGGCGAAGAGGTCCGCCGCGGAGTAGAGGGCCGGCATATCCTCGTCCGGGACAAAGCCTGTGAAGACCACGTCGCCTTGGTGCTTGATCTCCCGCAGGGCGTCGGCCCGGTCGAACCGCCAGCCCTGCTCCCCGGCGATGACCAGCTTGTGGGGCAGGCCGGTCCGCTCCTTCATCTGGTCGAAGGCCTGGATGGTCCGCTGGAGATTTTTGCGGGGGTTGTTGTTCCCCACAAAGAGGATGTACCTCTCTGAAAGGCCGTACTTCTCCCGCACCGCCGCCAGAGCGGCTTCGTCCTCCACCGGGGCCAGGTCCTCCCGGCAGGCCAT
Source organism: uncultured Oscillospiraceae bacterium (assembly GCA_947624895.1). GTDB lineage: Bacteria > Bacillota > Clostridia > Oscillospirales > Oscillospiraceae > MGBC124762. The sequence goes on from CANQMK010000004.1 coordinate 47,725, forward strand.
GGGGATCACGGATATCTTCTCCGGCGCTATCCCCAGCACCTGGACCATCTCGCTCTTTGTGAACTCCGAGATGGCCAGAAACCGCTCCGCCCGGCGGCACACATATCGGTATTGGAGCCGCCACAACAGCACCCGGGAGCGGTCATAGACCTCCGGCATACGGAACACCGCCAGGTCGGTCACCAGCGGCGCCAGCTTACAGCTTTTGGGGAGGAAAAAGGGCGTCTTGGAGTCGGTGGTCAGCAAGACCGCGTCCTCGCAATACCGGGGCCCCATGCGGAAGGACTGGAAAAGCATCCGCTTCCTGCCCTCTCCGTGGTCGAAGGGGGCGCGGATCAGCTCCGTGTCCCGCCCCGCCGGGAACGCCGGGGCGTCCTGGGGCAGGATGACCTGGCAGGGCCGCTCCGTCTGTTGGGCGTAGGCCCCGAACAGGTCCCGAATCACCACCCCGATCCCCGAGCTGTTGGGCTTATATTGCAACGCGTTGATGACGACCTTCATCCCGATCCCGCCCGTTCCGGCAGCCGCGGGTCTCCCGGCGGCCTGTGTACCGCGAAGGCATCCCGTGGCGTCCCCCGCCCGGGCGTCCTCCGCCCAAAGTCCGTCGCAGAAGAAACGCTTATGCGACAAATGGCGCTAGTGTGTATTCTAGCATACCTTCCTCGAATTAGCAAGTGTTTTGGCCTATTTCACATTTTTTACAGTTCAATTCCCGTTGCAATTCGCCATTTACTCCACATTTCACAAAAAAAGCGTCGCCGCGGCACAGCGAACGGGCGGGGCCGGGGCCCCGCCCGTTCGGTCTAGTCCACCAGGCGCACGTGGTAGTGGCGGAGCCAGTGGTCGAGCTGGAGGAAGTAGGCGATGGTCTGGGGGGTGGTCATGAGCTGGCCGTACCAGGGCGTGGACCGCTGGGACTCCAACAGCTCCTCCAGGGCCTGGGGCCGCACCAGCTCCAGCAGGGGCGCGGCGGGGTCCGAGATCACCTCCCGCAGCCGGGCCGAAACCGCCTGGAGATAGGCGGGGTGGTGGGTCTTGGGGTAGGGGCTCTTCTTGCGCCAGAGGACCTCCTCGGGCAGGACCCCCGCCATGGCCTCCCGGAGGAGGCCCTTCTCCACGCCGTTGTGGTCCTTGAAGGCCCAGGGAACGGTGTAGAGGTACTCCGCGATCCGGTGGTCGCAGAAGGGCACCCGCACCTCCAGGCCGCTGTACATACTCATCCGGTCTTTGCGGTCCAGCAGGGTCTGCATGAACCAGTCCACGTTCAGGTTCATCATCTCCTTCATCCGCCGCTCCAGGGGCGGGGCGTCCGGGAGGATATGGCTGTCCGCCACCGTCCGGCGGTAGTAGTAGTCCACGTACTCCGCCGGGTCCAGCGACCCCAGCACGCCGGGCCGGAGGAAACCCGCCCGCCAGGCGGTGGACTGGGCCCAGGGAAAGCCCTCCCGCTCCCGCACGGTGGGGTCCCGATACCAGGGGTAGCCGCCGAAGATCTCGTCGGCGCACTCCCCGGACAGGGCCACCGTGGCAATCCGCTTGATCTCCCGGCAAAAGAGGAGGAGGGAGGAGTCCACGTCCGCCATGCCGGGCAGGTCCCGGGCCTCCACCGCCCAGTCCAGGGCTTGCGCCAGCTCCGGCGTGTCCAGCAGGACCAGGTGGTTTTGGGCGTGGAGAGCCTCGTTCATCCGGCGGATGAAGGCGGGGTCGCTGTTGGGCTGGAACTTGCTGGCCTGGAAGTACCTCTCGTTGTCCTTGTAGTCCACGGAGACGGTGTGGAGCGTCATCCCCCGCCGGGTGAAAAACCGGTCGGCTACGGCGGAGATGAGGCTGGAGTCCAGCCCCCCGGACAGGAAGGTACACACCGGCACGTCGGCGGAGAGCTGGCGCTGGATGGCATCCAACACCAGCTGGCGGGTCTTCTCCACCGCCTCCTCAAAGGTGTCGGTGAAGGGCCGGTCGGTGAGGCGCCAGTACCGACGCAGGGTCAGCCGGTCCTCCCCCGCGTCGTACCAGCCGCACTCCCCGGGGCGCAGCTCGAAGACCTCCCGGAACACACCGCTCCCCGGCACCCGCCCCGGCCCCAGCAGGAGGACCTGGGCCAGACCCTCCCGGTCCACCTCCGGCTCCACCCAGGGATGGCACAGCAGGGCCTTGAGCTCGGAGGCGAACAGGAGGCTCCCCCGCCGCCGGGCGTAGAACAGGGGCTTGACCCCCATGCGGTCCCGGGCCAGGAAGAGCCGCCCCCGATCCTTTTCCCACACGGCGAAGGCGAAGATGCCGTTGAGCCGTTCCATGCATCCCTCCTTCCACTGGGCGTAGGCGTGGAGGAGCACCTCGGTGTCGGAGTGGGTCTCAAAGCGGTGCCCCAGGGCCTCTAGCTCCGCCCGCAGCTCCCCGGTGTTGTAGAGCTCGCCGTTGTAGACCATGGCGTACGCCTCCTCCCCCCGGCGCAGGGTCATGGGCTGCCGCCCCCGCTCCGGGTCCACCACGCACAGCCGGGCGTGGACCAGCGCGGCGTTTTCTTCCAGGTACATCCCCTCCTGATCCGGTCCCCGCCGGGCCAGGACCTTTTGCATCCCCCGGTACACCTCTGTCATCCTGTCCGCCCGCCAGCCGGGCCGACCAATCTGTCCCGCGATCCCACACACGCCGCATTCCTCCTTAAAAAACGCGCCCGCCCCCCAGGGACGCGCGCCGTTGCTCTGGCCCATTCTATGCCGCCCCTCTCCCCCGCCGTTCCCATTGCGGGGACACGAAAACAGAAAAAGCCCGCCCCGGCGCTTTCGCGTCGGAGCGGGCTGGAAAGAGTGGGCTTCCCAAAGTCAGCGGCGGCCTGGGAAGCCCTGGGACCGCGGGTCGGCGGGCGCTCTCCCGCTCACGCCTTTGGCCGGTAGGTCATCTCCACATATTTGCTCTCCCACAGCGCGTCCCGAGGGCCGTATTCGGCGATGGGGCAGTCGCGGTGCAGGTCCTCCGCCACCGTCAGGATCACATCCCGCAGCTCCAGCCGGTCCAGGAGGTGCCGGGGGATGGCGCCCAGGCCCAGGGACGCGCCCAGGAGCTGCCCCGTGACCGCGCCGGTGGAGTCGCTGTCGCCGCCGTGGTTCACGGCGGCCAGGACGCCCCGCTCAAAGCTGTCGGCGTATTTCAGCGCGCAGTACACGGCGATGGCGAGGGTCTCCTCCGCCACCCAGCCCTCCCCCAGTTGTCCGATGGCGTCCAGGTCACGGGCGGACTCGGTGGAGAGCCGGATCGCCTTCTGGAGGAGCGCCAGGAGCGCGTCCATATGGCGCGCCTCGGGAAAGAGCGCCGGCACCGCGCCCATGGCGTCCTGAACGGCGGCCAGGACGCTGTCGCCGTACCCGGCGATCCGCAGGAGGATGTGCGTGAGCATGGCGGCGGGGAGGTAGCCCAGTTCATGCCCGTGGGTCAGCGCCGCGGCCTTCGCGCCGATGCGGTCGACCCTTTCCGGCGCGTATTTTTTATCGCAAAAGTACAGTCCGATCGGCGCGACGCGCATGAGCCCGCCGCAGCCCTTGCTCTGGTTGATGGGCTGGTCCAGCCGCCCGTTTCCGCCCTGGGCCAGGGCGGACAGGCAGGTGTTTCCCGGCGCTCTGCGGTGGAAGAGCTCGGGCACATGGACCAGCCAGGAGTGGTGAAATTCTTCCGGCAGAGGGTAGGGCTCCGTCTGCGTCCGGTACCAGTCCCGGTAGCTGTACGCGAGGTAGCATTCGGCATAGTCGCCCATGATGCCCCGGGTCATGCCGCGGGTCGTGCCGACGAGGAGCCCCGTCGCCGTGAACAGCGTCATCTGCGTATCGTCGGATATCTCCGCCACGCCGTGGCGGAGCTCGTATGCCGTGATGCCGTTTTCCCCATAGGCTTGGAATATGGCGGAGGCGGGCAGGAACTCCACCGCGTACCCCAGGGCGTCCCCCACGGCGCCGCCCACCAGACAGCCTTGGAACCGATCCAGATCTCGCATGATCGTCCTCCTCCCCTATCGCCCCGCCGTCAGCCCACCGGAAACACCTGCCGGAACTCCCGCTCCCGCGCCGCCATTTTTGCCGTGAAATCGGCATAGCTGGCGGCGTCTGTCGGGATCTTCAGGCCGTGCTTGGTGACGCTGACGTCGTCCCGGGGCGTGACGTTTTTTTCAAAGGTGGAGCCGCGGTTCATCCACAGCGTCCGATCCTCCCCGCCCTCCGCTTCCGGATAGAGGTAGAAGCCCACCCTGGCGTCGAAACGAAACATATACGCCAGCACCTGAAGGTAGTCCCGAGCGCCGATGTTGTCTGCGGGCTTGTACTTGGCGTCGGCCACGATCCGGGCCGCCCCGTCCCGGCTGAGGAAGTCCGGGTAGATCAGGCCGATGTTTCCGTCAAACAGCCGCTGCGCGCCCCGCCCGCTCTTGTTCATCGGGTGGTAAAAGCGATCCCCGATCAGGGAGGAGACGTACTCCTCCCACAGCCACGCGCCGTCCAGCAAGACGCCGTAGATCTGCCGGGACCCCAGGCCGATCTGGTGCTTCTGGCGCTGGAGGATCAAGAGGCACAGCCGCTGGAGGGCGAGGTATTCCCGGAAGTACGCGTGGCGGACGGGTCGCTTCTTGTTCTCCTCCACGACGCGCCGCCGCTCCCGCGCCCGGTAGTTGGGCGTCGCGGCGATGACGAGCCGGACCTCCTCCCTCCCCTGGAGCAGCAGCCTGTTCCCGTAGGGCTTCCCCTTGATAAATTCTACGGTGTGCCGCACCAGCTCCACCAGGCTGTTGTCATAGGAAAACGCTCGCTGATGGTAGGCGACCCGCCCCATGAACGGGGTGTTCTCCTTCAGGTGCCGCGCCACGTCGATGGTCCCTTTGATGTTCGCGTCGTTGTATCGGCGCTGGATGTACTGCTTGAAAAGCCCTTTCCGCATGGCGGCCTTCAGACAGCGCGGAAACAGGAACAGCAGAAAGTGGAACAGCCGGTCATCCTGGGCGGCGTCCGTCTCCAGGTCCACAAGGTTGGGAAGGTCCAGCACCCGCTCCAGAAGGTACTGGAAAAAATAGTCCTCCCCCGCCCCGCAAAACCGGGAGGTGATGATCAGCCGCTGGTCGCCGCAGCCAAGAAAGCCCATAAGGTTGCCGGAGCGGAAGGTGTCGTTGACGCTCTGGAGGACCATCTGCTCCCGCGTGAGGTCCTCCGTGTCCCGGAGCAGCGCCGGAAAGACAAAGACGCCCTCCCGCTCCAACTGTTCCAGCGTCTTATCGGCGATCTTGCCCGTCAGAGCCCCGATGTCCGCGAACCGCTCCTTCTTTTCCCCGGAATTATCCCTGATCCTGAACAGCTTCATCTCCGTCCCCCTCGGTGGGCCCCTCATAGCCGTAAGCCTTCGCGAACCTGTCCATGATCCCCGCCTCGTCGTACATCCCCTGCACATACTCCTGGAGCAGCGGCTGAAGGTGGTCCGTCCAGAGCTGGTCGAAGGTCAGCGTGTTCAGCTTGAGGAAGTAGGCCGCGCCGATCTGGTAGTTCTCGTTCAGATCCTCCACCTGGACGATCTCCCGGTTCAGCGCCGTCATGCGCCGGATGGCCTCTTCCTTCAGCTCCTCATCCTCCAGGCAGGCCAGCATCTCCAGCCGCTCCTCCGCCTTCAGCTCCACAAAACGGAAACGCCTGCGCATGGCGAAGTCAAAGCTGTCCACCGAGCGGTCGATGTCGTTCATGGTGCCGATGATGTACAAATTCTCCGGGATGTAAAACTTCTCCTCCGGGACGGCGTGCAGGTTGGCGTATTGGGTCGATATCTCACCGGCTGGGCCCCGATACCCCGGGTCGATGGCGAAAAACAGCTCCCCGAATATTTTGGATATCTCCCCCCGATTGATCTCGTCGATGATGAAGATGTATTTTTTCAGCTCCGTGGCGTGGGCATTCGCCTTGGAGGATCTTTTCTTGCGCTTCACGATCTCCTTGTAGAGCGCCAGGTCATAGGAGTGAGCCTGGGAGCCAAAGGTCTTGCCAAAAAACTCGGTGACATCCTTCCGCTTCTCGAAGGTCCTCCCGGAGCTGAGCATCCGCCGGATCTCATCCAAATTCAGGGTGAGCTTGTTGACCAGGGCGTTCCCCGGGATGGAGAGGAAAATGTGGCTGTCGTCCACTCCGGTGATGGTGAATTCATTCCCGCTGACGATCTGAAAGGTATCCACGCCCATCTCTACGCTCGCGAAAAACTCGGAGATGGACTCCTGGACGGACAGCTCCCGCTCGATGGTCTCCCGGGATTTTTGGGAGTCCTCAAAGTTCTTCCGGGCGCGGGCCGCAAACCGCTTGAAGATGCCGTCCCGGAGCTCGAAGCCCATGGTGCCGTCGTCGTTGACCTTGGGCCGCAGCCCCTCTACGAAGTCGGCGTAATCGTAGCTGGGGTGGAACTGCACAAACTCCACCTGCTGTCTCTGCTCGTCGGAGAGGAGGGTGTAGTCGTCAAAATAGCCGTCGCTGATGATATCCGCGGCGATCTCCTTGGCCAGGTGGGATTTGCCGGTGCCCGGCGCGCCCCGGAAGATCAGATTTTTCGACTGGATCAGCATGGAGGAGAACGGGTTCCGATACCCCTTCACCTGCTGGGCCAGCTCCTCCTGGATGACCACCTCCGCCGCGGCGGTCTCCGCCTCCTTTTCCTCCTTCTCCCGGTAGGTCAGGACAAACCGATCCCCCGGCCCGCCAAAGCGCCGCAGGCATTCCCGCACGAAGACAATGGTGGAAAAGATATTCCAGCAGTAGAGGACGAACTGCCTGCCGCCGCCGTAGCCATAGGTCAGGTATTCAATGGTGTTGCGGTGCTCCTTGAACGCCGCAACGCTGGGATAGATCCCCCGTATCACCTCGCTGTTCGGGCGATACTGGCAGACGGGGAAGCGCTCCCGCTCCTCCACGGACAGCGCCGCGAGCTGCCGCTCGAAGACCTGGCAGGCGATGCGGGGCATCGTCTGGCCGGAGTTCCGCCGCTCTCCCTTGCTGTACGCGCGCCGGATCACCGTGCCGTCCGCCCGCTGGAAATAGGCGTCCAACGTCCGATAGCGGTCCCCAAGGTCTAAGTTGTCCATGGTGAAGCGTTCATCTGTGGAGGTCACGCTGTCGGCTGTGACGCACAGCTCAAACTTCTCCCGCTGTTTCTCCTCGACACGGAAGCCCTGGCCCTCCAGGAAACTCCTGGCCTCGTTTCCATGAAAGCCCTCTGTGGTGATCTCCATGCCATGCGCCAGATGCGCCGCCACAGCGATCACATACTTCGGCGGGTAGCGCGTCCCACCCTCTGTCACCAACTCATACCGGGTGCTCTGGTGGTTGGCGGGCGTCCCGTGCTCGTCGATATAGCGCAGGGCGCTTAAAATGTCCTGCTTTTTCAGGTGCGGGATCGCCATGCTGTTCCCTCCTTGTGATCGGGCGGTGCTGCCCGGAGAGGCGGTTTCCGGCCATCCGCCACGTTTTTCGTAGGATATGGAATGATTATACACAGGATCTGATCCATCGTCAATATGCCCCCCATCGGGCGGAGGGATAAAAAAACTGCCTGAAGCGATGGGCTTCAGGCAGAGTCTGGTGGACGATACAGGACTTGAACCTGTGACCTCCCGCACGTCAACGGCGCTTTCATATTTTTTGTAATATTTTTGGCTCTTTTTAGTTGTTTTTGCTCCAGTCCGTTTGCTTTCCAGAACTTTCTAGTGGCGGGCTGTCCGCTGTTTCCACGCCGCTCTGTGGCAGGTTATGTGGTCAGAAAAGCCGAGCCCATCTACGGCGCGAGCCACAAACGGGCGTCGGCTTTCTCTCTTCGCGCCACCCATCACGCCCTCAGTTGATACGCCTTATCAAAGAGATAAATTTCTAACCCCAGCGTCCCTGTCTGTTACGTTTTGATATATCTCGCCGTCCGCGGAGGTCCGAGCCGTTTGATCGCGCCGCTTCGGACCATCTCCCCCAACACGGCCTCCACCGTCGTGGGGCTGACGTCCGGGAGGATCTGGCAGATCTCCGCCTTGGATAGGGGCGTCAGGCTGTTGAGGGCGGTGGCCTCCACCCGAGCCTTTTTGGTGATCCGCTTCCCGTTGACCACCGCAAACCGCTTGTCCAGCTCCTTATAGCACAGATAGAGCATGGAGAGGAAATTCTCTATAAAGGGGAAATAGCTGTTTTCGTTGGTCTCCCAGCCGGCGGAGGATTGCCGCAGGGCCTCATAGTAGTAGGCTTTGTGGTGGTTGATCTGCTCCTCGAAGGACACATACTTTCCGGCGTCGTAGCCGTTTTTGTAAAGGAGCAGCAGGGACAGCAGCCGGGACATCCTGCCGTTGCCGTCCCGGAAGGGGTGAATGCACAGGAAATCCAGGATCACGCAGGGGATCAGCAGGAGCTGATTCACATTCGCGTCGTCCCGCGCCGCCAGGTAGGCCAGTTCCAGCTGTTCCATGGCCTTCGGCGTGTCCGCGTCCACTTCCAGGATCACGTTGTCGTCCGTCTTGTACTGCCCGCCGTACTCGTAGCCCGCGAGGGACATCA
>CANQMK010000005.1 GCA_947624895.1 uncultured Oscillospiraceae bacterium
GAAACAATGCCATCCCAGGCTCCCTGGAACAGATTTTTGAACCAGGTCACCACGGAGGAAAACACGCTCACGATGCCGTCCCAGATCTTCTTGAAGAAGCCTACAACAGCACCCCAGGCTTTTTTGATGGCCTCCCACGCCTTCAGGAAGGCCGCCTTGATCTTATCCCAGTTCTTGATACAGACAACGACAATGGCGATGACTGCGGCGATTGCCAGGACGACCAGACCGATGGGTGAAGTCAGGAACGAGATTGCCGCCCCGATCCCCTTTATGACCGTTGTGACCGTTCGCACGACTCCGATGACGAGCTTTATCGCAGACACAACGCCGACAATGGCAAGGCCGATCTTTGCGATGACCTCACCGAGCTTTACCCACTTCTCGGTATCAACCTCACCGCTTGCGAAGCCATCAAAGAACTTGGCGAGGCTTGGGGCGATCTTTTCGAGGATGCCCTTTACAAATTCGACAAGGCCGCCAAAGACCTCTTTTGCCCCCTTGGTGATACCGCTCCAGAGGGCTCCCAGTACCGTCTTGATCTTCTCCCAGGCTCCAATGACATTTTCTCGGAACTTGTCGACATCTACCCCGGCCTTCTTCAGTGCCTCACCGATCAGGGAGTCATTCCCCTGCATGAAGTTGATGAAGTCCTCCACCAGGAGAGCCAGCAAGACCACTCCGGCGATGAGGCCAGCGATCCCCAGGTTCTTCACGGAGAGCAAGCCCTTCAGTGCAGTCAGGCCGGCCTTGATCTTGTCAAGATTGAAGGCGGCAAACAGTAGACCGGCGGTGATGACCAGAAGCCGAAGGACTCGATCTGCGCCGCCCAGCTTATCGCTCAACCAGATTACGCCGTTTCGTACCCGGTTCAGGACGCCCATGACCATATTGAAGCCAGACACCATCGTCTTGCCGATGGTCTGGGTGATGCCGAGCATCTCGTCGGTCTCCTTCAGCCAGAAGCCCCACTTGTTGCGGATATTCAGGATGGCGTCCGAGATACCGAAGTTGAGCTGGCTGAAAGCAGCCTCGATGTCTTCCCCGGCATCCAGGAACGCCGCCTTCAGATCCTCGACGGACATCTTGCCGTCGGTTGCCATCTGGAGCAGCTCAGACTTCGCTACGCCGAGGTGCTTCGCCAGGATATTTGCACCCTCCGGGGCCTTCTCCAAGAGCTGGTTCAAGGTCTCAGAGTCCACGATGCCCTTCTGGAAGGACTTGTTCATGGCCTCCATGATGGCCGTGATTTCATTGTCGCTCCGCCCGGCGGTCTTCAAGAGCTTCGTCACGTTCGAGGAAAACTCTACGGCGTCATCCAGGGGGAACAGATCCTCACTGGATTTGGAGAGGTTGGACACGATGCCAGCCATATCCTTGTAGGAGGTCTTGGCATCGTTGGCCGCCTCCAGTATCTTCTTCTGGGCAGCGCCGACATCCTCCAAGCTGCTGATAGAGTTGCGGATGCCGTCATTTACGGCATCGAACTCCTCAACCAGGGAGTTGATGGCGGTCAGGCTGAACCCGATGCCGATTGCGCCCAGCACCTTCGTGGCGGTGCTCTTGATCCCGGAGATGGTGTTGTTGACCTTCTTAACGTCGCCTTCGTTGACCTTGAAGCCGACCTTGTTGATAAATTCAGCGATTGTCACGTCCATCACCTCCGCTGTTGACTTATTTCGTGTTGCCTGATAGAATATGTAAACGTAGCCAGCAAACTACTTTTGAAGGGAGTTGTCATCATGTCCGCAAAGAATACAGTCGTCGCCGGCGACTACAAGGGCAAGTCGATCAAGGCTTCTCTGGGGAGAATCTACATCGACACGCTTCTCGGCAAAGACATCAGCAAAAAGACCGTTGAGAGCTACGAAGTAGTGGGCCAGGACGCTCAGAAAAGCATGGGGAGCGGTATCGCCAAAGGCATCATTGGAGGCGCCTTGCTTGGCGGTATCGGCGCAATCGCCGGTGCGTCTTCCGGCAAAAGCAAGGTCACTTACACCGTCTCCATCGTGTTCAAGGACGGTAAAAGGGCTCTTTGCGAACTGGACGAAGATATGTACAAGCGGGTCATCAAGGCCCTATATTGAAGCACCGGGAGGCCGCAGGCTGGGACCTGCGACCTCCTTTTTGCTGTGTCAGGCGCACAAATTATCCCGCTCCCAGTGAAGGGGCGGGATATTTTCTACGTCTGAACCTTATTCTTCAGTTCTTCGGCTTGACCTCGTTCAATGTCCATGTCCATGCAGTAGAGGGCATAGAGCTTCAGCGCCTCATCGAGGGTGTAGACCGTTTCCAGCTCCATTTTTGAAGCCAGCCGAGCCTTGATGAGGACATACATCCTCATCTCCAGCTCAGTGAATTGGGATAGGTCTAATTCGCCCCATCGGCCATAATCGCAGTCTCCTTCTGGCCTTGCTCTTGGTCTCCAAATAGGGCTGCGATTTTCTTGAAAAAACCGTTGAAGTTCAGGCGGATGACCTCGAAGGCCAGGATGAACATATCCTGAACGTCGCCGCAGAACACCTCGTCGGCGATGTCCTTGTTCAGGACCTTCACTTCCCCGCCGGTTGCCTCACACTCGACGGAGATGTTGCCGCTCTCGATCAGGAGCTTCCTCATCAAGCGCTCCAGGCTCTCGCCGGACAGGCCGGAAAACGACTTCGTCAGGACCGGAAGGGCATCGTCGATCTCAACATCCATGAGGCTTGCGGTCTTGTCCTTCAGGTTATCCCCCTGCCCTGCCGCAACGATGCTGGCGAGTCCGCCCAGAACGGGCGTCAGGACAGAGGCCAGCTCACCGCTGATGTTGACGGCGGCAAATGCCGGGAACGGCTTCAGGTAAAACTTATTCTCACCGATGACCTTCTCGGTGACTTCCATGCGCTTCATGCTCAATAACCCCCTTTATTGATTTGAGGAGCCGCCCCACAAGGGACGGCTCCTCGGTACTTTACTCGTTCAGCTCGCCTTCGCCGGTGTGGATCTCCCACTCACGATTGGCGGCTTCCTTGCCGAACCCACGGGATGCAGGCTTGGCGACCCAGGCGGAGTCGGTGCTGAACACCATACCGCCCTTCAGGTCCTTAATCAGGAGCGGGAACATACCGTCGCCGGTCTGCTTGTCCTGGTTGTACTTCTGCTGAAGGAAAGAGTTGGTGTCCGAGGTCATCAGCACAGACAGCTTGACGATGAACGTACCATCGGGGCTGATGCTACGGACGATCTCGCCGTCACAGCCGACCTTCTTGGTGATGCCGTCGCCGTTCGGGTCGATGGTGATAAAGCTGTCCTCGGCGTAGCCGGAGGCGATGTGGGCCCCCAGGGCCATCGTGACTTCCTTCGGATTATAGGTCTTGACCTTTCCTGCCATCGCTTACCCCTCCTTCCTTACAGAGCGTAGGTCAGACTGCCCTTGAGCTCCGCAAAATGGATAGCTCCGGCCAGCCGGGCCTTGAACTTGCACTTGGTCAGCTTGCGGGACGCCTTCTCCGCCTGGGACAGACTGGCGGAGCGGGGCACAGAGGTGGCGTAGCCGGGAATGGCGTTGCCGTCCTCGTCGTACTCGGTCTCGGCGATGCCGCCGGCGTCCTGCCCAGCCTTCAGGGAGGCCAGCATGGCGTTCTGGATCAGGCCGATACCGCCGTCGGTGAAGGGCACCTTGGGCGTGGTGGCGAAGACGTTCACCACCCGGACCAGCATATCGTTCTTCAGCCAGTCACGGAACCGGATGGTGTCGGCCCACTCGCCAGCCCTGACAGCTCCGCCGAGGGTGAGGTCCCGACTGCCGACCGTCACATAATAGTTCAGGTTGGCGTCCCTCAGGGCCTTCATCTCCGTGGAGGTCAGCTTGGACGGGTAGACACCAGACAGCCCCTTGAAAGCGGTGGTCTCACTGCCAGAGCTGTAATTCAGCCACTTGGCAGCAAAGGCCACGTTCGCATACAGGTTGGCGTCCGGGATCTCTTCGTCAGGCTGGGAGGTGCTCTCCCGGCCGTAGATGCCGATGGTACGGTAGTAGACCGCACCGACGGTGGCCTCATTGGCGCCGTCCTTGCCCTTGCCAAAGAAGCCCAGCTCCGTGTAGAGGAACAGCTTCTCGTTGGACTCGATGGCGGCGGCGATGTCCTCGTACTGGCTGGCATCAACGCCGGCAGTGCAGAGCACATACCAGCCGTTGGTCGCCAGGGCCCGTCTGATGGTGTCGGCGGGAGCCTCCACCTCAGTGGTGGGGTCGTTGAGGGGTTCATCCTCCACAGGAACCTCGCCTTCGGCTGCCTCCCGCAGATTGTCGGGGTCGGGGTAGGCCACGGTCACACCGTAGGAAACGCCCAGGGCGCCCTCCTTCTCAATGTCGACCACGGCCTTGACGCTCTCGCCGCCTTTGGTCATAGCGGCGATTTCAGAGAACACGGGCAGGGCCTTCAGGCTCTTGGCGTCCGTGACCTTCTTGCCGCCGACACTCACGGTGTACCCCTGCTCGGTCAGAGCGGTGAGGGCATCGACCAAACCGGTGTTCTTCACACCGGTGACGGGGCCCGTCAGGTCGACGTACAACCGCCGGGCGGTGTCGTCGAAGATAACAGTACAGCCGGTCAGGCCCTCCTTGGTGCCGACGTTGGCGGTCAGCACGGCGTTCGTGTCCTCAATGGTCTGGGCGGCGGCGACGGCCTCCGCAGACTTCTTCTGGATGGCGATGTACACAGCCGTGGGCTTGGGACTCTGGGAGAACGCCACACGGGCGGCCACGCCGACGGGGTCAGCTCCCTCGCCGGTGGTCACGAAGCCGAGGGCCTCGACTTCGGAGATGTCGGAGTAAACCCCAACGTCCGGGATGACCAGAGGCGGCTTCGGGCCTTTGGCGGGGCCAGGACCCATAATCAGCAGATTGTCGAAGCTGGTATCGTCCACAATGGGGCTCTCGATGTCGATGTCAACCGTGGCAATCTGTTCGTAGTTCTTGCTCATTGCACCTTTTCCTCCTTTACTTCGGCTTCGGTGAAGTAGCCGGTCTCTTCGTCCGCCAGGTCCTTGGTGCCGCCGCCGCTGTCGGTTTCGGCGAACTCAGGCCGGAGCACAGGGTCGCCCTTTTGGGGCCAGTCACCGGTCTGGCTCTCCGTTTCCACAGGCGGCTCCGTGGTGTAGACGGGTTCTCCCGTCTCAGGGTCGATCTCACCCGTCGGGTACTTGAGGCTGCTCTCCTTGAGGACAGCAGTTCTCCCAATGGCACGTTGGGTGAAGTAGAACATAACAGTCATGCGTGACCGGTACTGGTAGGTCGTGTCATTTACCACCGCCGTCAAGCACTGAACGTCACCGTCAATCAGGATGCTCACGTCGTTCTTGTGGCACCAGTCGACGGTGTAGTCCGAGCCGAGGAAGTCCGCAAAGGCCAGCAGGTCATCCTCTGAGCTGTCGGCGTAGGCCACGATGGCCCCAGACTCCTCATCCACCACGGGCGCCCCGTTGGTGAACAGGTCAATCGTGATGGAGAGCCGGGACAGGTAGTTGCCGACACGTTCCCCGCTTATGACCTCGTAGACCGGGGCCGACGGGCGGTGTACAGGGCCGGGTGTCAGAAGCACAAGGGGTATCTTCTGCATGGGGGTCCGGCTCTGGTTTGCGAAGACCACGTTTGCCCCTCCGAAATACGACTGCGTCAGGGCCTGGAATAGGGACTTCGCTTGCTCAACCCTCATCGGCAGCACCTCCTTCACCGAACAGCCTCATGACCGCATCGTCGCTGGCGGTCTCCACGGAGAGGTAGCCCTCCTCATCGACCATAAGGCCGGAGCCGTCCTTGACCATAACGCCTCCAACGGTGTCCTTGGTGGCCGGCGGCATCTCAACCTCAGTCACGATGGGCAGGGCAGCCCTGTCTACCTTGTTCGGGTCCTCGGTGGGCGGGTCAACGGTGTCAGCGGCCCTTGGGCTGTTCGCCGGCACCTCGCAGAACTGATAGTTCAGGTGGCCCAGCAGCGTGTGGTCAAACTCCTGGGCGGCAGTACACTCATACCACTCGCCTTTGTAGAGGATCAGGTCGCCCTTCACACCGGTCTCTTGGCTGGCCGGTGTGAGAACATCGGTGCCGTGGCCCTCCAGGTGCTTCATCTTCCGCTCACCTTCGGGCAACGCCTGCATGGCGTCGGTGCCCATCGGGTGAACGTGGAGGCTCACGACATCGTCTTCTCTCCCGGAGGTGATATAGCCACGCACATTCTTGGGCTCACCAAAGCGGCGGCGCCAATACTTCTTGTTGAAAATCGTAATGTTCACGGCTATCCACCCCGCTTCTTGACAACGTAGTTGACCGACTGCCTCATGTGGCCGGTGTCGATCAGGGGCTTTTCCGACCCCTTCTTCTTGACGGTGCTGGGGGCGTTTGGGGCGAACTCCCCATCGACGATCTCTTCCTGGACGAGACCCTTCACGGTGACGCCCAAAACATCGAGGGCCTGCTCTGCGCTTTTGCCGGCGACAATGGCTTTGTTGACCTGGTCGCAGGCGGCTTGGAGTTCCTTCTCGTGCTTCTCGAAGCTCTGCTTCATGAATGGCCGGGCAGGCGTATCAGAGGTTCCGAGTTCGTTAAAGGCGGCAATCTCCGCAACAGAGGCGCCATCCTCATACGTCTCATCACCCTGAAAGCCCACCCGGACCTCCAGCTTTGCGAGCTTCTCCAGCTCTTTGAAGTATCTCTTGCCCTCCGGCGTCATGTCAGAGAAACCGAGCGCCATCACTTGCCCTCCATCATGTCGGTGACATCGGCGGCGGTGGCCTTGTCGATGGACAGGTTGCCGTCGGCGTCCAGCTTCAAGCCGGAGCCAGGGCGAACCCGCACACCACCGAGCTTGTCTTTGCCTGCGATGGGGACGGCTTTGGCGGTCTCCGTGTTCCTCTTCCCTGCCGACCCACTCAGCATCTCGCCACCGCAATGGATGGGCACGATCACCGACCGTCTGAGCTGAAGATACTGGACGCCGTATGCGGTCAGGCCGAGTTCGGCATCCGTTGCGAGGTTGGAACTCTGATTTGCCCCGAAGCTGATGCTGCTACCGCCCTCGGACACGCTTCCAACAGCGAAACCGATGCCGATAGCGCCCAGATCTCCAAGCGGGTTCTCGCCATTTCCGGCCATCTTCAGCTTGTGGCAGACCAGATAGGCGAGCGCCTGCTCGTACAGCTTGCCGAACTGCTTCTTGCTCACCATAGGGCGGAGCATCTCAACCCACAGCTCAAGCTCACCGTCCTTGACGGCGGCAAACTCCTTACCAATCAGCCGGATATACTCAATGACCTTCATGGCGATCACCCCTTACTTGCCGGCCTTGGTGCCCTCTTTGGCGCCCTCCTTGCCAGCCTTGGCAGCTTCCTCAGCGGCCTTCTTGGCAGCCTCCTCCTCAGCCTTCTTCTTGGCCTCGGCGGCGGCCTTTTCCTCGGCAGCCTTCTTGGCGGCCTCCTCGGCCTCCTTGGCGGCGGCTTCCTCAGCGGCCTTCTTGGCGTTGGCCTCAGCGACCATACGGGCGGCAGCCTCCTCGACAGCCTTCTTGAAAACGGGATCCTCGGTGTCGACAACGGTGGCGACATTGGCCGGGGCAGCGACATCGACGAGCTTGCCCTGTTCAATGAACAGTTTGATGGCGGGGCACCCGGCGGTGGCCTTGTCGACCTCGATGGTGCCACCGGGCATCACGACGGACGTGCCGATATTGATGATCTTCGTGCTGACGTTCACGAGCTTCATAACTTTTACCTCCAATTCATAATGTGCGGCGTCAGAGCGGTCCCCCTTTGCCGCTTCTTCGTCGGCCTGTTGCCTGAAATGATGCGGGGAGGTAGCCAGTTGGCTAACCTCCCCGCAAAATTTTTCCTCAGGACACGCCGACCGCAATCATGGCGGACAGCGGGTAGTACACGATGACGCCGGCGGTGCGGCTCTCGCAGGGGATGATGGTCTCCAGCTTCTCCACCTGGAGGGGGTACTGGTAGAACGGCATGGGGATCTCCAGGGAGAGCTTCCGCTCGTCGTTCTTGAACAGGAAGGCAACGCCGGCGCCGCACCCGCCCTCCTTGGCGTAGGGGTTGGTCTCGACGCTGTCGGCGTCCAGCTCGGAAGCGGCGACGACGTTCTCGATATAGGGAGCGTTCTCCAGGATCCACGCCAACACGGTCTTGTCGATGTTGGGCATCTGAAGGGTCTTGATGTGATGGAACACATCGGAGGGAACGCAGAGGGTATCGGGCCGCTCCACGTTCTTGGTGAGCTTGGCGACCTGCTTGGTCATGCCGAACACGTCGTCCAGGATTTCCTGGGCGGTCTTCTCCAGCCAGGAGGTCTTGCCGGACTCCTTGCCGGCGGTGATGGTGAACAGGGGGATGTTCTGGCCCTCGGACAGGACGCCCATCAGGCCGCTCTCATCGTCACCACGCCAGGCGATGCGGTTGGTCAGGCGGTCAATCTGATACCGGGCAGACTCGCCCTTCCGGGCATCCAGGGACTTGCCGGCCAGCTTGGAGGCCCTCATCTCCTGAGCGGAGTAGCCGTAGCTGTCGCCCAGGGACTTGATCTTGGCAAAGCTGGGCTTGCCGGTCACGTCCGCACGGGGCAGGTCGACGGAGTAGTTGTCGATGATCTTCGCCAGGCCAGTCTTGTCGTAGGTGTAGTAGGTGATGGTCTCCGCACCGGGATCGGCCTCGGAGCTCTGGGGGAACAGGGTCAGAGCCGTGAGTTCGGGGTACTCCACATCATAGGACTGGGCCTTGACGGAGTCGAGCTCACGGGCGAAGAAGATGGAGGCGTCCTCGGCGCTGTCGAAGTGGACGCCGGGAGACGCCATAATGGCAGCCGGGATGGAGGACTCACGCAGGGTCTTCATCTCGGCACTGTCATAGTGCATATGCTTGGACATACTCTTATCCTCCTTTTCTTACGCCTGAGCCTGATTGAACAGCTCAATCACGGCGATCTGGGCGGTGGTATCAACGCCGCTGAGGAAACGGGCCTTAACGGCGATGGTGGCGGGAGAACCCTCAGACGCCACGTTGGTGAAACAGCCGGCCTCGGCGCCCTCGGTGATGAGGTACACGCTCTCGCCATACTTGGGCTCGACGCCCTCGGCGACCCGGCCGTAGATCTTGCCGTAGCGCATGACGCCCACGGCGGAACCCTTGCGGACGTGGAGCTTGCCCTCCAGGTCGTACTCGGTGGTGCGGTTGTTGGTGGTGATGCCCTCGAACACGGCGGCGGTGGTCTCCGCAGTGGGCAGAGCGATGTTGACGCCGGGCTTGCTACCCTGGACAACACCGAGGCCGAACTTCATCTTGCCGGTCTCTTCCTCGTTGAGGAACGTGTCGATCACATGGGCGGCCAAGTCAACGATGCCGCCGGCGGCGCCGACGGGGGTAGAGTAGCCGTATTTGGTCTGAGCACTCATCTTACTTACCCTCCTTCTTATTCTGGCGGCGGTCAATCATGGCCTGCCGACGGTCGGCAGCGGAGGTGCCGTCGCTGGCAGAGTCGGCACGGGTGCCGCCGTTGAACATCTGCTGCTTCTGGAAGCGGGTGTCCTTGCGGGACTGCTTCTTGATGTCAGCCATAGCGCAGTCGAACATGGCGTTCACATACGCAGAGCTCTTGCCGTCCAGGCGCATATCGGGACGAACCGCCCGGATGATGGCCTTCTTGGCGGCGCCCAGGCTCATGCTGTCCAGGCCGTCCAGATGGAGCATCTCGGCGGCCACGCCGATCTGAACCCGCTGGCGGACGATGGCGTCCACGCTGTCGGTGTTCAGCACGTCGCTGGGGGTGGCGCTGGGGACGGGGTCATCGTCGCCGTCGGCCTTGGGCTCCTCCTCACCCTCATCACCATTGGCGGCGGGGTCCTGGGGCTTGGGCTCCTCCTCACCCTCATCACCGTTGGCGGTGGGGTCCTCAGGGGCGCCCTCGTCGAACGCCTTCTGCGCCAGCAGAGTGTCGACGATGTCCAAAAGGGCCTGGATGTCGCTGTCCTGATTGGCGATCACGTCGTTGGCGGCGTCGAGGGACTCGCAGGCGCCCTCGGAGTCACGCCGGTCCTTCCGGTCCTTGATGAGAGCCACCTGCTCCTCGACAGTGGTAGGCTCCTGCCCGGCAGGGGCAACGGCGGGGTCGTCGGCGTCCTTCTTGGGGGTGGGGTCGACCGTCGGCTCGGCACTGACGACCGGCTCCGTGGCCGCACCCTCATCGCCCTGGGCGTGACGTGCCTTGTACTCCTCAATGGCCTTGGCGAGCTCTTCCGGGGACAGGACGCCATCGGACCGCCGAGAAGTCTTCATGGGAGTGTTCTTCTTCATGACTTTTCCTCCTTTGAGAGTTGTTCCAGGCTCACGGCCATCAATATTTAGCCGTGCCTGCTCACCAGCCCTGGCTTCCCGGACCAAGGCCAAGTGGTTGATGCGGATGTCCCTCTGAATGGCATCGTAGGGCTGACCATTCCAGACGCCCGGCGTTTCGTCGAGGGTCAGGTTGTAGCCCAAGGACAGCTCTTTCAGGCCACACTCCTGCATTTCGTCGGTGTCGTGGATGATGATTTCAGCCCGAACGTCATTCCCGCTGCGGTAGCCCTCGGTCAGAATGGTGCCGATCTGGTTCTCGTGGACGTTGTCCTTGGTCACCAGCCCGGCGTCATGCGTGATGATGATGGGCTTCCCCTTGTACGAGGCAAGGCTCTCAGCGTTGAAGACATCCTCCGGGAGCCGGAGCTCCCGCCTGATGCTTCCATCAGGATTTGTGTACTCGAAGATACCCGTACTGGTCAGGATGGGCCTGTCCTTCAGGTAACCTTCGGGAGTGAATGACGCCCTGGTCAGCGGGATGCTGTCAAGGCGGATCACCTGAGATAATTTCGGGGCCTGCATCGGCCCACCTCCTTTCGGAGTTTTCGGCTCGGCGTGGCTCATTTCTGCTCCTCAGCCTGGCCTTTGCTTCCGCCTTCGCCTTCATCGGCACCATTCTCCCCGGCCTTTTCAGTGGTCAGGTCGCCGGCGGCGAAGGCGCTGCCACCATCGCCCTCATCGGCGTTGGCCGCATCGTCGGTGGACTCGGTGACCAACTTCGTGATCTCAAGGGTCAAGATCTGAAGATGCTCGATCTCGTCCATTAAGAGGCCCTGGTACACCTCGGAAACGTCCGGGGCGTTCTGCTCGGTGTCCTGGACACCCATAGCCAAGCTGTCGATCTTCTCGCTGACCTTGGAGAACTGGTGGGCAAGGCTACTGATTGCGTATGCGTTCTTCACGGCTCATCCTTCCTTTCCTTGAAAATTCGCTGGGGACTGGTAGCACCGGGAGCATCCCTGCTCCTGGCTCCCTCACGTCTGTTCATAGCACCACTCACCTACTTCCCGTAGCGGTTTCGCCTCATGGTGCTCTGCCACTCGGCAAACCTATCTCTCTCAACGACTTCCTTCTGGCAAGCCTTGCCGCACCGCTTCCTGTCACGCTTGCAGATGCACACCGTCTTGCCGTCCTGGTAGTCGATGAAGACCTTGATTTTCTCTTTCTCCTGCATGGCTTCGCCACCCCCTATCCCTTCATTGGCACGTCGATGGTCTCCAGGTCAAAGACCGGGATTGCAACGCACCGGCAGCAGTAATCTTCTCCGGGGTGGCACCTGCGGCCGGTGTAGACCCTCCCCTTCTCCTTCGTGTCGTACCACATCTCCGGCGGGTCATCCCAACTGAACACCTTCCCGTCGAGTGCCCGGTGGCAGTCACGGACTCGGCTATCCTTCGAGGACGACCACCGGTACTTGGAACACCCGGCGTCCTGCTGTTGGAGCTTTGTCACCTGAGCGTTCAGCGTGGCGACCTGGTCACGGGCAAGGAGCTGGGCCTTGCGCTTGGACACGTTGTACTGCTCCTGGATCTCCTTCTGGATGTCCCGGATGGAACGGCCCTTGATGTAGCTCTCCAAGACGATCTGGCGCATATCACCGAGGGTCTCCGTCGGCAGGCTCTTGATTTTCAGCACGTTCTCTGCCACCCACCGGCGGATGGCTTCCTCGTAGAGGTCGCCCTTGAAGTAGTCATCCAGCAGGTCGATACCGAGGGTGTCCTTGACCGACCGCTTCCACTCTCGCAGGGCGGTGTTCCTGGTCATGGTGGCGATCTGCTCCACCTTCTTGTCCAGCCCGAACTCCGCAACTCGACGCTCAAGGGCGACGGCTACCTCTTGGAGCATCTGCCTCAGCTTGGCGTCAAGGTCACGGCTCTCGTCGAACCGGGAGTCTCCACGCCGCTCCTTGGCATACTCGGCCATCATCTCCGGGAGTTTCTTCTTCAGCTCCTCGTTCAGCAGCCTCATGTAGGCGCCGGCGATGCGCCGGAACTCACGCTCCGCAGTAGTCGGATAGTGCGGGACGGTCTTCGACTTGATGGACGGGTGGCCGTAGAATTTTGGCCGTACAGCGGCTTTTACCGCTTCCTGGTGTTGGGTGTTGTCCACGGTCTAAAGCCTCCTTCACGGTCACATACGGCGGTTTGGCGGGGTGTTTTGGGGCGGTTAGATGGCGCCAGCCTCTTTCCACGCCTTGTACAGCTTCGGGCCTTGAAGGGCGATCCAGTCGATCATCTCCTCATTCTTGGCCCACGAGCCATCGACGGTGACGGCACAGGCTTCCAACCCGCTCTCGTCGAGGAAAGCGTGAACGAGCTCGTGCCGAAGCGTCTCCTTCTTGCAGGCGTCCAGATACTCTTGCGGCTCACCCTCATATCCCGGAAACGTGCTGGGGTCGCATACCACAATGGTTTTGAGGACACCGTCGCAGTAGCCACGCAACCGCTCAAACGCCTTGTCCTCGTCGTACTTTTTGATGAGGACGGCGTACTGCGTCCCCAGGACGTTGACAAACATACTTCTCCTCCAACAACACCGCAAAAAGCGGGGCTTCCTGTTGGAAGCTCCGCCTATCAATGCTCAGATGGTTAATCGGGGCTGCCAGCTCCGGCGTTGCTCAGGACGGCCTTCAGGAGCTCAAGGCTGTCGGCAAACGGCTGGAACAGCGAGGCGCCCTCTCCGGCAATCTCTTCGAGCGACCGGAATGTGGGAGCGGTCATCTCAAGGTCGACGCAGTCAGGCTCTCCCTCGTACTCCGTACACAGGAAGATGTGAGGGGCAAGCCCGGTCTCAGGTTCCGCCGGTCCGTAGCCCAAGGGAATCAGTTCCTTCGGGCTGATGCCGAACTCCTCCTCGGTCTCCCGGTAGGCGGCCTGCTCCGGGGTCTCGCCATCTTCAATGTGACCGCCAGGGCCGCAAATCAGGCCGTAGCCGAAGTCGTTGTGCCTGGTGCCAGTCAGGATTTTGCCGTCTGAAATCACCAGAACGCCCACAGAAGCATGGTTTGCACCCTCGGTAGGGTTAGGGGATGTCCCGTCGCTTGCGTCGCTCTGAGGGGCTTTTACGGGCTTCTGGCGGCCTTTGGCCTCCTTGGCCTCATCCCTCTCCTCCTCGCTCATATCCTGCGGGAGCTTGGTTGCGGCAGGGGCGGCAGCGGGTGCGTTGCCGACATCCTCCTCAGGGTCGCCGGAGTGCTCTTCGACGCTGACGCCCTGGGCGTACTCGGCGAAGTCACCTTCCTGCGGGATGCGTCCCATTTCCTCGGCTTCACCTTCCTGTGGAACAGAACCGGGCGGAAGTCCCGCCATTCCGGGGGCCTGACCCTGTCCCATTTCCGGGAGCATACCGCCAGGCGGGACATCGAGGCCGACGAACAGGTCCTCGTCGTACTCGTCGAGCATATTCTCCACGTCGAACTCCTCGCTGTCGGCCAGCTTCTTCCTGACCTCGGAGGGGTCGATGACCTGCTTGTCGATGTACGTCTGCGCCGTCTGGGCTCTGGTGAGCTGAGTCTGGGCCCGCTTCTGTTCGAGGTCGGCCTGCTCCATGTCGCTCAGAGACCACAGCGGATTGAAGGTCACCTTGATCTTCGGAACTTCGTCCACCTCACCGGTGGCGACGCCAGCCTGGAAGATGACGGACAGCAGGTAGCGCAGGTTCTTCTTCACCATGCGCTTCTGAATCCGCTCCAGGTAGTTGTACCAGTTCTCCAGGTCAGCCTCGCCGGTGGAGTTCATACCCGCCGGCGACCGCCCAAATAGGATGGTCTGCGGGATGGAGGTCAGCGCAGACAGGAAGTTACAGGTCGAGTCGATGACATCCGAGACGCCGGAGAACTGGAACTGCCGGAAGTCGTAGTCCTCGCCCTCGCTGTCAATGGTAATGCTGTTCAGCAGGCCACGGGCCATGTCGATGGTCTGAAGCCGCCGGAGGACACGGTCCTCGCCTTCCTCGGTGGCAAGCTCTCTGGACAGGTCCTTCATCTTGTAGACGGCCTGAACCGAGCGGTCAAGCAGTTTCGTCGCACTGCCGTGGGCCACCTCAGCATCACGGATGGCTCTCTGAATACGGACGTACTCAGGGATGCCCCAGAGCTGGTAGATAGAGCTGGTCGTGTTCTCCGGCAGGATGCCGTTCTGGAAGACCAGGCATCGGCTGTCATGCACCGTGAAGGTGCCGTACTTGCTGAACACCCGGTAATACTCCGGCATACCCAGCCGGGATCCTCTGGTGCGGAACGGGTCCTGCGGGTCGTAGCTGAACATGGAGGCGTAGTCCGGCTGGACAAGCGAGCGGTCATATACCCGGATGTCGTCGATGGACCGGATATTGCGCCAGTCCAGCGGGTCTTCAAGACCACGCCCATCGTTGATAAGCATAACGGCGATGGAGCCGCCAAAGAGCCTGGCCCAGCGGATAGCCGTCATGGCAACCTCTTCCCAGTCCAGCTCGTCAAGGGCTTCGGTGAAGAAGTCCTCAATCGCCTGGTCCTTGACGCCGTCGAGGGTGAAGCCGTGCTTGATGGCCTCCTCGGCGGGGGTGTCGATGATTTTCGCAAACAGGCCGTTGCCCTCATAGTACATGGTCAGCATCTCATCAGGCACCATAGGCTCCGCCTGGTACTGATACCGCTCCGTGGTGTCCCTTTGGGTTCCGTACCTGTTCAGCAGGTTCACATATCCATCCGCTCGGAAGGGGCGCACAGCCTTTCCCGCCTGCTTCAGTATCATGTGGTTATACCGGGCAATGCGGTCGATCTGGCCCTTGCGCTTCTCATCCATGCTGTTTCACCCCTTCCTAAATCAGGTTGCCGACGTTGAACGCCGACCGTGTCTCGATCTCTGCGAAGGCGTTCGCCGCCGCATCGACCATATCCTTGAACTTCCCCTCCGGGAAGTTTTCGAGCTGGGTCAGGAACATCTCGTTCCACTCTCCGTAGAGCAGGTCTACGTTGCCGCCCTGCCACTGAGCGGCGAAGGGCTCGGCTCTGGCCTCCTTGCTTCCGCTTTCCAGCTCGGTCGTGACATCGAACCCTGCCAGATACCTTCTGTACGTCTGGGCCTGGTCTTTGCCGGCCTGGCCGGGATCCTGCGGCAGCCTGATACGGACACGCTTGTGAGCGGCCAAATCAGTCTGGGCGGTCAGTTTGATGGTCTTCCGCACGTCATCGGCGGACATCTGCTTGTTGATGACATCGGCAACGATGTACCGGCCATTCTTCCGCTTGCCCATAAGGACGCCGGCGGTATAGGCCGGGTCGCCGCCTTTGTCCTTCTCGGAGGCGGCAAGGTCCCAGCACCGCACCCACTGAATGACATCGTCCGGGATGACGGTGAGGTACTCGCCCACCTGCGTCCGCTTGAAGTAGAGGCCGGCGGCGGCCTTGATCTTCCAGTTGCCCTTCAGCAGACGCTCTCTCTGGATTTCAGGCAGAGCCTTCAGGTTTGCCAGGTAGCCGGGGTCAACCCGCAGAAGCTCCGTGTTGTCGTAGACCGACGACATGATGAAGGTCACAGACTTCGGCTCGTGGAGCTCTTCCTCGGTCACGAGGTTGAACTGCTCTATCAGGTCTTCCCTGGTGTCTGCCCAGTAAATCTTCTCATCACGGCGGAGCATCCAGCGGATGACGCCGGAACGCTCCGGGATGGGATAGCCGGTGTCCTGGTCGATCCACCAAGAGATGAACCTTGCTACCCAGCTATCGGCGTCCGGGTTGCAGGTGGCACGGACGAAGGGCTTCACGCCGCACATTGACCGGTTTCGGGAGAGCATATAAAAGAACATATTCTCCGAGAAATGGGTCAGCTCGTCGAAGCCGATGTAGCAGATCTGGGAGCCTTGCCAGTTCTCCAGCTCATCCTCACGCTCGATGTGGGCGAAGGACACCTTTCCGAGTGGGTTGCCGTCCTTGTCGTTGAAGGACCACGACCCGTCTGATATTTTCCGCTGGGCGCCCTTGATGCCGCTGTACATCCTGCCGGCTTCTTCCCAAAGACCGCCCTGGCTGAAAATCTGCTTGTAGTTCTTTCTGAAGATCGTGCAGCCGAAGCCCTTCACGTTCTTGTATCTCAATGCCGACAGCAGCAGGCCGTAGGTTTTACCGCCGCCGGCCGCTCCGCCGTAGATACAAATATCCGCAGAGGACGCAAGGAACGCCTCTTGCGGACCGGGTTGTGGCCTCAGAACACGAACCTTCTTGTCAGGAGCCTTGCTGCTGCCCATCTTCGGCGTCCCGTCCGTTCGCAGGGAGATAAATCAGCACGTCCTCAGAGTCATCGCCGGCGGAGAGGGCGACTTCCTGACGCTGCGACCAGTGGGCTCGCTTTCGGTTGTTGAGCCAGTACATACACGCCATCGTGTCCGGCGCAATGTGCTTCTCGGTGTTCTTGACACGGATGGGCTTCACGCTGCCATCCTTGGGGTCGTGCTCGATAATCTTCTCAGTGTCGGTCACCGTGTAACCGACGGCTCGCTGGTAAAGGGATTTCTCGACCTTGGCGTCGGCGATGTCCTTCCCTTGGGCGACAGCATCCGCAAGGCTCTTGTACTGCTGCTTCCACCGGATGAACGTCCTGACCGTGATGCCGAAGGCTTCAGCGATCTCGTCGTTCGTGGCGCCCTTGATAGCCAGCGACCAGGCCCAATCGTCGTGGTAGGCCGGATTATACTTGCTTGGGGCTGGCATATCCTATCCCTCACTTTCCTTCGAGGTAGCTCGTAGCGAGCATCTCGATCAACTGCCACCGGTTCTTGCTGGTGATCTGGCCCTCCTTCTCCGCTTTCTTGATGGCCTTGGTGATGACCTCGGCAGACTCCGCCGGAATGGCATTGCTGCCAAAGAGCTTGGTCAGGTACGTCCATTCCTCCTCTTCATCGAAACCAACGTCGTCCATCTTTTCCCTGACCGCCTCGATCATGGAGTGGATGGCGGCGCCCACGTTGCGGATGTCGGAGAACTTCTGATACCGGGCCAGCGTTTCCACAAAGCCCTTGCACTGTTCGTAGGCGGCCACACCGATAATCTCCGGGGATGTACTCTCCAGGTTCTTGATGAGGGCCTCCATGTCCTGCACCTGATGGGGCAGGAACGTGAACGTGATATTCTTAAAGTCGAAATGCACCGCCGGCGACAGGAGCTTATCGTACTGCTCCATCGGCTCCTTCATGATGTCCTTGCCGACGTAGCTCTCCAGCATATCATCCACGTCGTCCAGCATCTTGCAGATCTCTTTCAACACGTCCTGGTCGTCGAAGCCGCTGATGGCGTTGTGGGCCAACTGCTTCGAGGCGATCTTGCTCCGGGAGAGGCCGCTCACGTCGATGATGACGATGATTTCCTTCATTCCGGCGGCTCTGGCGCTCTTGATGCGGTGGTGGCCGGAAACGACTTCCAGGACGCCGTCCTTCTCGGCGAGGAACGGCAGGCTCTCAAGCTGGCCCCTGTTCTTGATGTTGGCGGTCAACTGGTCCTGCATTTCCTTCTTCATGATCCGGGCGTTGATGTCCTGCTCCCGGACGCAGTCGATATTCACCTTGGCGATGATGAGCCCGTGGCCCATGTCGTAAATCTTCTCGTAGGCGGGCGTCACTTTTGCTGTCTGCTCTCCTGCCATTTCCTTTCCCTCCTAAGCCATTCGGCAAGTGTGGCCTTCTCGTCCCTATCCCTAACGAGGTCGGCCTCATAGGTCAGCTTATATCCGTTCTGGGCATCGGTCTGGCGGTTCACCAGCTTCATGATGCCCCGCACCTCTTTGTTCTCGGCGTACTTGGTCAGCATGGCCGTCCGCATCTTGACGACCTTCTCCTGGTCTATCTCGTCCAGAAGGGTGTCAACAAAGCACCGGTTCTGGGCGAGCATATAGCAGAGCCGCCCCAGGCGGTACTTCTCGTGCGGAGCCTTCATCACATACCACACGAAGATGGAGTCAGCCGCCATCTTGGAGATGCCGAACACTGCGGCCACATAGCCGTCGATCAGGAGGGCTCTGTTCCAGGTGGCCTGGGAGCCCACGAAATTGTGCGTCCACAGCATCCGGTAATACTGGGCGTTGGCGCCGGCAATCGGGATGACCTGCACGGTGCTTTGCTCCGTGATCTCGTAGTCGAGCGGGAGCATGGAGCACTTCAGCGGCTCCAGCTTGCCTTCCGCCGGGCGTTTTATCTTCTTGCCGTTGGCGAGGGCCACAGCCTCTTCCTCCCGGTTGGTCGTGATGTAGGAGGTGATGTCCGCCCGTGTGCCAGACCTGGCGAAAATCGTGTGGCCGACGGCTTCGCCCTGCTTCTTCTCCTGGTAGCAAAGCAGCAGAGCCGGGGCATCCATCATCAGGTCGTATAGGGCCTGGTGGCCGGTCTCCGGGTCGAACATCCCGTAGGACGGCTCCTTCCAGGTCATCTTCCCCTGGGTGTCGTAAAACTTCTCGTAGCCGGCGAAGTACGTCGGCGGGTTCGCCACAATGATGGTGTGCGGGTCGTCCATGACCTCCTTGATGTGCTCCCACATATCCAGAGGCCGGTAGCTCATACCGCCCAGCAGGCTCTTGGTCGCCTCAAGCTGACGGCGGATGCTCTCGATATGCTCCTCTCTCCTCACCTTCAGGTCACGCAGGATGTTGTGGTAATACTCGTTCCCTGCGTTCTTCGATGTCCGTAGATAGATTTGGGCATACAGCGCCACGGCGGGGTCAAGCAGCTCCTCGTCGGTGAAGCCCTGGGCGTGGATCTCCAGCGGCGCAAGGGACTGGTCGGTAATGGCGTAGCCCATCACCGAAGTCATCATGTTCACGTCGCTGGTCTCGATCTGCTCAGGCTTGAACCCCGACTGGATTGCCAGATTTGCCATAGCGAAGGTGCCGGCGCATGGCTCTACGAACCTCGTGTACCCGGACTGCCTGGCGGTCTTGATGAGCTCGATTAAGAACTGCTGCTCGACACCGTTCAGGCACCCCAGGAACATCGCCCCTGGGTCCATAAAAAACGCCACTGTTCTGACCTCCTTCTTGACTTGAAAACGCCAAAGGGCAACGACCTTTCAGCCGTTGCCCTCCGATGCGGTTTTCTCTTTACAGCTCGTCGATGATCTGGTCGAGGATGTCCAGACAGGCTCTTGCCGTCCGGTCCTTCTCGTCCCAGTATTCCGAGGCGCCACCCCTAACGCCATCGGACACCGTCTTGATGAACAGGCAGGGCACCCGGTTCCGGTCGCAGGTCAGCAGGATCGCCGCCGCTTCCATGTCGCAGATGTCCGCTCCGAACTTCTCATAGAGCCGGAGCTTCTCCTCCGGGTCGTCCATGAACTTGTCGCCGGAGGCGCAGGTCACTCTCCGCAGGTCCGAGCGGGAGGCCGTGGCCTTGTCGACCAGCTCCTTATCCACCGGGAGCCAGGTCTCCGGGTACTCCAGATACCGGCCGGCCGGGACACCGTCCACCGATGAGATGTCGTACTGGTGGTGGACCACCCTCTCAACGATGCACGTCTCCCCTGCCTTCAGGTCTTCTGTGCAGGCCCCCACTACGCCGTAATTGATGACCGTAGCGACCTCGTAGCGGTCGATAAGGTATTGGGTTGCGGCGGCGGCGAAAATCTCACCTGCGCCGCTGTGGAGGGCGTAGACTTGGCATTGGCGGGTTTGATAAAGCACTGTGCCGTGGCCGTCCTGGAGATCATAGCCCTCACCGTATTTCTGGCGGAGGGCTTCGTCCTCCACCGCAACGATCAAGCCTATCTTCTTCATGGTGTCTCCTCGATGCAAAGTAAAAGGCAGCCGGATAACCGACTGCCTCCCTCAGTATGGACCGGGCCCCAGCTTATGAGGCTGGAACTCCCATCGGGTAGATGGGCGTGATGCCTTTCACCAGGCCCGGAGATGGACCGGGGCCCCACGATGAGGTGAGAACTCTCGGCAGGGAGCCGAGCGTGATACTTTCACCAACCCCGGATATGGACCGGAACCCTGCTTGCGGGGCAGGAACTCCCTCCAGGAAGGAGGGCGTGATGCACTTTCACCAGTTCCGGGTATGGCAAGCAGTTTCTCGACTTACTCAGGTCGTGCCCAGGGAGCCGTTGGACTGGCTCCGTACAGGTCTTGTAACTTCACGATGGCCTGCCCCTGGAAGCTACCGAAGCGGGGCTTGGTGTCGGCGTCCGGGCTTGAACCGGAACGGATCTATCCACCGCCTTTTGAGGGCGGCGTGTCTGCCAATTCCACCACACCGACTTATATGTGCGGGTGAGGATTTGTCACCTCACATGGTTGCTCCTCCTGCTGTGCCTGCTCTATTTCAGCGACGACTTAGCAACCTTACAGTGTAGCGTCTACCTATTCCGCCACCGCACTTGGTCTCCGCTTAGATTGTCACACGCCACCTCGGCCCCGCTTGCGGAACTCTGGCGCAGTTTTCAGCGAAGTTGCCACTTTTTCAGGTCCCCACTGTCGCAGGGGCTCTCGCCGTCCTCAGTTGACGGAGTCCTTCAGGGCCTTGCCGGGCTTGAACACCGGCGCCTTGCAGGCGGGGATCTCGATGGCCTCGTTGGTCCGAGGATTGCGGCCGGTGCGGGCGGCACGGGTCTTGACCTCGAAGTTGCCGAAGCCCACGATCTTGACGGTATCGCCCCTCGCCAGGGCATCGGTGATGGTGCTGATGACGGCGTTGACAGCCTCTTCGCTGGTCTGCTTGGGGATGCCGGCCTTCTCGGCCACGGCGTTGATGAGTTCCTGCTTGTTCATGCTCTTGTCCTCCTTCACGGTGCCCTGTCAGAACAGGGTGATTTGTGTGTTGGTCTCTTCCTCGGCGGACATGGCCGCCTTCTTCGGTTGCTTCAGAGGCTCCGCCTCCTCCAGCTCCTCAATGACCTCGCCGGTCTTCCGATGCCACCACTCAGCGAACAGCGTCCGGTGACACCACTGCTCAGGCTTGCGGATGTCCTCGAAGCAAAGGAGCACCAGGGACTTCCCTTCCTCCTGAGCCTTCCTGTCGAGCCGCTGGACGATGCCGATAATCTTATCGGTGCCGATGTCCTCCAGCTTCTTGAAGTACGCCTCGCAGTACGGCTCATACTCCATCTTGAGCATGAAGCCCTTGGGAGCTAAAGCGTAGCACTGCTCCCGGAGTTCATACCCCAGGGGAAACTTCGGGGTGCCGATGCTGATGCCCACCGGGTAGTACCCCTCGCCACGAAGCGTCTTGTTGCCGTACCTGGCCGTGTAAATTGCCATTCAAAATGCCTCCTGAATATCTATACTTTATTATACCACATACACCGCCTAAAGCAAGGTATCACGGGCTTTTTACGCATTTTTTGCGCCCTTTCGCCCTGCGGCTCTTGGCAGGTGGGGCCGGCCTTTTTATGGGGTGACATTACCCCAGCCTTGGCCCTCCGGCACCCCCGTGTCCGCTCCGCCCTCGTGATGCTGGGCGGTGGTGTGGGATGGGGCGCCTCGTGGTTCAGATACTCGGAAGCCTTTGCCAGTCAGCGCCTCTGGGGTTCGCTTACTGGACAGCGGCCCTGAGGGCGTCGACCATGTCGGTCTGCTCCCAGGTTCGGGTCTCGCCGGTCACGTTGCCGAAGTGACCGTATGCGGAAGTACCCTTGTAGACCGGCTTACGCAGGTCCAAACGGGTGATAATGCCGCCCGGAGTGAGGTCAAAGACCTGCTCAATGGCATCCTGGATGACATTATCCGGGCAGGTGCCGGTGCCGTAGGTGTCCACACGGACGCTCACAGGCTGGGCAACGCCGATGGCGTAGGCGAGCTGTACCTGACACTTCTGGGCCAGGCCAGCGGCGACCACATTCTTGGCGATCCACCGGGCGGCGTAGGCAGCGGAGCGGTCCACCTTCGTGGGGTCCTTACCAGAGAAGGCGCCTCCACCGTGGGCGGCGTACCCGCCGTAGGTGTCCACAATGATCTTGCGCCCGGTGAGGCCGGAGTCGGCGGCGGGGCCACCCTTGACGAACCGACCGGTGGGGTTGATGAACAGATTGTAACTGGTCACGTCGATGTCCGGCTGGTACTCCAGCAGTTCCATAAGGACGGGTCTGATGACGTTGTCGATGATGGGGAGTCCCAAGGACTCCGTCGGAACATCCTCTCGGTGCTGGGTCGACACAACGACGGTGTCGACCCGTACCGGGTCGCCCCCCTCGTTGTACTCCACCGTCACCTGCGTCTTGCCGTCAGGGAGAATGCCTTTGATAATCTCTTCCTTCCGGCACTTGGTCAGCCTGTACGCCATCTTATTCGCCAGGGTGATCGGGAGAGGCATCATATCCGGCGTCTCCTTACAGGCGTAGCCGAACATCATCCCCTGGTCTCCGGCGCCCCCGACCTTGTCGTTGGTCCCCATAGCGATGTCCGGGCTCTGCTCGTCGATGGCGACCATGACGGCGCAGGTGTTCCCGTCGAACCCCGCCTCCGGGCTGTCGTAGCCGATGTCCTTCAGGGTCTTCCGGGCGATCCCCGCAAAGTCGATGAAGTGGTCGGTGGTGATCTCGCCCATGACCAGGACCATGCCGGTGGTGCAACAGGTCTCGCAGGCCACCCGGCCGTTGGGATCGTGCTTCATGACCTCGTCCAGGACGGCGTCCGAGATGCGGTCACACACCTTGTCGGGATGACCCTCCGTCACCGACTCGGACGTGAACAAAATCTTGCCCATTTCTGCAACCTCCAATTTCTACTCGTGTTTTCATCTGGATTACCTGTCCCCTCGGTCTGTCCAGATTTTCTATGCTACAAGATAATACAGGTAAATGCTGACTTTCAATGAACTTCGCTACCCATCACTTCCTGTAACTGCCGAAAGCTACCTTTTTCTGCCCTTTTGTTCCGGTCAGGAAGTGGCTCAGTGCCGCTTCTTCATACCGTGTCACCTCCGATCTCCTCCGCCGCCGTGCCCATATCCTCCGTGTAGGCGAACTCCCCGCAGGCGGCGCACTCCCAACCGTCATCTCTGCGGATCCATCCGGTGTTCCCGCATCTGGGACAGGTCAGGTGGAGCCTGTGCGTCCCGGTGGCCGGCGTCTCGTTCCGCTCCAGGAAGTAGTTGCACCAGACCTCCATCGTGGGGCTGTGGTAGGCCGGGTTCCTCATCACGTCGGCCAGCGTCAGGACGATGTGGGGGATCTGGCACCCCAGGTCTTCCCGGCTCATGGCAACCTTCAGGCACCTTTCGAGCTTGCGCCGAAGGCCGGTGTCGCTCATCTGGGGTTCCTTGCCTTCGCACTCCCTCCACTCGTCGAAGCAGGGCCATATCTCAGAGCCGAAGCCCACATCGTGCTCCCACATATCGAAGATGGAGCCGATGGGCTCCCCAGGCTCGCAGTCCTCCTGGATCTCGCCCAGCTCTTTCACCAGGTCGGCCAAGGTGTAGCCGTGGGCCAGCATCCACTCCAACTTGAACCTCTCGTACTTCTTCTGGATTTCATCCGGCAATTTGTTCATCTTGTCCGCTCCTCTCCTCAAACTCGTACCACCGTTTCCAGACCCCCTGGGCGGCTCCGGGCTCGAACTCCACCAGGTACTCGCTCATGTTCGGGTTGACGTACCGCTCATAGATGGCGGCAAAGCCTCTCTTTGTCACCACCACGAAGTTGTCAAGCAGCGTTCCCTCTACGCAGACTCCGGCGTATTTCGCCCGGTTCTGGTGCATCCACTTCTCCAGGTTGGCGGGGCTGATCTTGAACACGGTCATCTTCTATACCACCTCTCTTCCGACGAAGATGCCGGAGTAGACCACGCCGGCGATCAGGTAGTGGAAATACCTCAGTTCCTGGCGGACATCCTTTTCCTTGTAGGCCGTCGGGGACAGCACCAGTGGGTGATTGCCCACCATGACGACCAACTCTCCCGTCGGGACAATGGCCTTCATCCAGTCCTCCGGCTCCGAGGTCTTCTCAGACCGGCCATCCATCATGTTCACCGCCCTCGACCGGTCTTCCAGCAGGTCAAAGAGCGAGAGCTGCCTGCACTCCTCCATCTCTACCGCCCCTCCCGGAAATACTCCTCGATGCCGCTGTGTACCACTCTGGTCTGGTGGTCTTCCTTCCTCACGTCGTCCCAGACACGGGTGATGATAGCCGGCTCATCCTGGTCACACTCAGTTGCGGTGAACTCCACCATAGTCAGCGGGGCGTCGCAGTCGCACCCGTCCCGCCGGAGGTCGATGTAGACGCCGGGGTACTCCGTGTCATGACTCCGATAGATGACCAGGCTCCCCATCGGGGTTTCGACGATCATCTCATCAAGCTCAGGCGTCACGCCCTCGAATGGCTCCCTGCTCATATCACTCCGCCTCCTCGTACTCGCCGTCCAACGGATCCTCGTCGATGCAGACCGCCTGCCCATCCTTGCTGACGTGCAGGTAGAGCCGTTCGCTCCCGCAGCAGGCCACCAACGCCTCTTTGGGGAGTTTCTCCAGCTCGCAGATCAACTCCTCGACCGTGATGCTACTGAGGTCAACCCTCTTTCCTCTGTCGTACATAGCTACTACCTCCTTACTTGATTTCCCGGTCGTCCATCAGGATTTCTGCCATCTCGACCGACTGGACTCGGTCATGGGAGAGCTTCTTCCACAGCTTCTCCCACGCTTCAGCAACGGTCTTCGCCTTCACGGTGAAACCGTCGATGTTACCGCTGAAGTACCGCACGATCACAGAGAACTTCATGCCTTCTGCCCCTTTCTGGCGGCTCTGGCCGCCCTGATCTGCTTCCCGATGTCCTGGATGGCAGACGCCATCTCTTCCTGGGTCTTGTAGGTGGTCCGCTCTTCCGGCCCGGTTCTGGCGATGTCCTGGCTGGCGATATAGAGCTCGTCCTTCACGCCGTAGCCTCCACTTATGCCGATCCAGAAAATCTTTCCGAGGATGTTGCTCTGGCACACAATGAACATCTTGTGGAACCGATTGGTGCCGCCGGCCTGGTAGAACTCGTCAAAACCAGCCTCATGCAGGGCCTTCCTGATCTTCAGGTACTTGCCGCCGTAGTCCATCTGTCACTCCTCCTCTCTGAAGTGGGCAACGGTGAATTGCTGCTCTTCGAGCGTTTTGTCCTCGTAGACCTCGCTCTCGTACTTTTTGAGGGCCTCGCAGTCCTCATAGTCCTCATCCACGTCGATAATCTCAACGTCCACGGCACCGTCAGCCAAAACGCCGGTGACGATGCCATCGTTGATGATGACCTTCACACGAGCCTTACCCATCCTGCTCCCCTCCTTCGTCCTTGTTGGTGGTGGCTGGATATGCCCTGAACAGCCCCAGGATCTCCTCTACGCTGTCGGGGAGCGGGGCGGTGATATTGTTGAGACCGTTCATGTGGCCCACCGTACCGGGGGCGTAGCGGTCACTTACGGCCCCCGTCTCATACCTGAGGACCAAGCCATCGTCGTTGAAGTCGGCTTCCAGAGTCAGCTCCAGCCGTTCCTTCATGCGCCACTCCGGGTCTATCTCCCTGTCAGTCAGGATAACCGTTGCCTTACTGCCGATGCCAAACGGTCCGAGGAGGGACGCTTTCTTTCCAGCTCTACGGGACAGCTCACCAGCCAGAGGGCGCAGCACATCGCTCACCCAGTCCCCGTAGTCCAGATCTCTCAGCTTATTGTACAGCTCCTCCGCCGTCTTCCTCTTCTTGGCCGCCCTCTTTTCGAGGCCCTCTGCCGCCATCAGGTTCACGTCGATCTTCTTCTTGAGCTCCGACCTCTCGGTCTCCGCCGCCCGACGCTTCTCCTTGTAGGAGGTCGTCAGTTGGCTCAGGCTCTCGACCTCACTCTGCTTCATACCGGCACCCCCCTATTCTTGTACTCCATCTTGGCGCAGAGGTCGTGGTAGAGGTTCAGGGCCTCACCATACTGGTCAGCCGGGAACTCCCGGTTCATCGTTCTTCCGAGGCCATAGGCGTGGACCGTGACGGTGATGCGCCGTTCCTTCTCATCTGCGTTCACATGGAGGCTGGCAGACATGGAGCCGTAGCAGCAGGCGCTCTGTATCATCACTTCTCCCCCTCTCCAGACCCAGATGCCCGCATCGTGCTTCGGATAAAATCCTGACCGATTACGGCCGTCTGGTGCATACTCAAGGGCTGGGACACCGGCAAGGCCGGCGTATTCTCCCATTCCTCATACGAGCACCCGAAGGTGGACTCGTCGCCCTCGCACCACTCGTAGTTCGGGCAGTAGGCCAGCCCGAAGTTGCAGTCCAGCTCGTAGGCGCCGTGGTCAACGACCAGGTCAAGGAGCTCTTCCCGCTTTTCCAGCTCAGCGGCGATGAGGTCGAAGTACCGCCGGAAGTCATCCTCGGTAATCAGGTCGGCGAACACGTCGTAGCCCATGATGTAGTTGCCGCTCGATGTGTTCTCGGCCCCGTACTTGACTGCCCGGTTGGCAACAGCGGTGATGGTGTCGCTCAGTTCCTCCAGGCTCGTGATGCGCTTGTTCATCGTTCCTAACCTCCTTTTTACAGGACGAAAGCTCTCAGGCTCTCGTCGGTGTTGCAGTCGCTATCCAGCCAGGCATCGAACCCTTCCGGGTTCTTTTCCTCGATGGCATCCATCAGCCAGCCCCGGACGGTGGCAATCATGGCATCCTTCACGTTGGTCGTCGCCTCGAACAGATCCAGCAGCTTTTCCAAGCTCATCGACTTCAGGCTCTCTTTTGTCATCATGGCTGATACCTCCGATTATCCGACTGGTTATCTTGTAAGTATATTGTAACACATTACCTACCTATGTCAATATGTTTTCGTATAATTTTCTCAAGATTATTGATTTATTTCTTTCTTCCCGTATCGAGCAATAAAAAAGGAGCGGGTGAGGACCCGCTCCTTTCTCTCGGTGTTTACTTCAGCATGGCCACGACTTCTGCGGGGAACTCCTGCATTGCGTCCGGTCGGTAGAGCACACAGTTTCTCGCCATCTTCCTGACCTCATCCGGCCCACACTTCTGGATGGCCTGTTTTGCCGTCATCACCTCGGACGCCCCAGGATTTGCCGCCAGGACAGCCGCCTTGCTGCTATACCGGCCAAACGCCCAGTGGCTTCGATCCGCCCCATACTGGACTTTGAAAAAGTAGCTTTTCACCGTTCGGCTTCTCTCCTTTCCCAGGGCACCCGCCTACGTCCTCTGGAGCGTCCCTGAATGATGTGAGGGTTGATTTATCCAACTGTACCCGACCTATCCGTGTCATTTTCCTCGATGTACTTCGCCATGCTGTAAAGGGCCTGGCCGTGGAGCTTATAGACCCTCCGCAGGTAGCCGTCCTCTTTTTCGAGCAGGTCCGGCTTGTCTCCGAACATGAGGTCGACCACATCGTTCCAGCTCGCACAGTCGAAGTACCTGATCCTGATGACCGCCCGTTCATCTGAGCGCCGAAGGTGCTTTATCACTCCCTCCAGGAACTCTCGCTCACTCCGTTGCCGCTCGATGGCTTCCTGGATCTCCTTCTCCAGCTCATCTTTTTGCTGGACAAGGTCGGAGATGCGGTCATGCACCGGACTCGGCGCTCTCGGCATATCGGTGATGGCCTGGGCCCCGACGCCGTACATCTTCGATTTCAGCCGCTCCAGCCGCTCGCTCTGGGTGTCGATCTCCTTGGCGATCTCCCTATATTCGTACAGCCGGGTCTTCACGGCTTCCACGTCATAATGCTTCTCGTCCATAGCTCAGAACCTCACCTCGCTTCCCTACTGCCGATTTCCTACTTCGGTTCTTTGAGCCAGTCGTACCGCTTCTTAAACGGGGCAAATCCTTCTTCTCCCAGGATGGACCTCAGGGCCTCATCCATTTTGATCTGGTGGTAGTCTTGTTCGTCGCCCTTCTCCAGGGCACCGTGGTACTTGTCGAACTTCTTTCCCCAGGCTTCGATAACCCTCTTGATCCGCTCTCTGCCGAACACATCCTTCCCCATGACCTCTGGGTCATTGAGGGTCAGAATCAGCGTATCAGTCATGAACTGGATGTATGTGTCCTTTTCCGCCTGGCGGTAGGCATCCACTGTGGCCCTCTGCTTTTGCAGGTAGGCGTTCTTCTTCATCACTCAACCCCAGGGGAACTCTGTTATGAGCTCCTCGCCCCATACGGGGATCAAACTGTCCTTCATGAACACAGGCTTGCCAGCGGCGTGGTAGGCATCCACGATGGCCTGTACCCACTCCCGCTTCGGCACCACCTTGTTCTTGTGGTTCCCTGTCTCCGCCCCAATGATAGCCCAGTCTGTCACTTCGGCGATACCGCCGGGCTCAGGCGCCGTGAACGGTGCCAGCAGCGGCTCAACGCTGACGAAGGTGTTGTGCTCCTCAGAGAAGAACGCCGGCGTATCAGGGGCAGTCGTTGTGGTTCCGTACCAGAACTCATCGCCCTTCGGCAGCTTCCCTGCCTTCCCCAGCTCCAGATACCGGCCGGGGTTCTTCGTCAGAAACAGGTATCGGTGGCCGGCGGCGGCCTTACAGGCTTCAAACACCTTCTCGATCCACTCGTCCGGCACCCACTCTCCAAAGAGGTCGGCCATCGAGCACACGAAGATGGTCTTCCCGAACCCCTTGGTCTTCGGGTCATCCAGCCGGTACTCATGGAAGGTCGGCGCAAAGCCGAACGGGTACGAGGCGTTCCTCACAATACCGCCCCTGCTGGTGACCTGGAGCCTCTCCCTCAGGTAGACGGTCCTATCGGGCGATTTACCGTCAGGCGAGAGGTCACAACCCTTAAACCTGGTCGCAGTCCCTCTCGCATAGCAGTACGGGCAGTCGTGCAGGCAGCCCGTCACAGGGTTGAAGGTGCTGTCGCACCATTCTATCTTGCTCTTAATCATGTTTTCCCCTCCAAATACGCCCATTTAATACCGAGCGCAGCTCTTCTTATGCAGGTATGGGACACACCGTATCTTCTGGCGGTTTGACGCAGGGACATCGTTCCATGTAGTCTCCGTATCTCAAGCACTTGCTTCTCGGTTAACTTATGGGTTCCAGCTCTCTCTCCGACAGGAAGCCTACCGTTTCTCCTTTTGTCGTCCACATTTTCAAGACGGCTCCCCCATGCGAGATTTAAGATGCTGTTATCCGCCGGATTGTCATTTAGATGCCTTGCCTCTTGCCCATTTTCGGGTGGGCCAACCCAGGCCAACAGTACGGCCCTGTGGATCCACAGCTTTGACATCTCTCCGCTTTGGTACGCAAACACATACTTGTGCCCGTCCTTGCTGGTAATCGGCTTCAGCTTTCTCGGCTTATTCCGGCTCTTCACAAATGATAATATTTCGCCATCTTCCGAAGCGAAATATCCATCGTATTCTGGTATGGGGCTCCACCATTTCCCAAACTCAAATACCTTTTCCATGTTACCTCCGTCAAAATGGGAGATCTCCGTCATCTCCCAGCTCGGTAAAGCCAGATCCGGCGGGAGGGGCGAAGTCAGGCGCAGGGGCTCCGGGCTGGTAGCCGCTTCCCTCGGCTTTCTTGGAGTCGCCAAAGTAGACATTGTCCGCCACGATCTCGAAAGCCTTCCGCTTGTTTCCGTCCCGGTCGGTGTACTCCCGGACCTGGATTTTTCCTTCCACGACCATCATCCGGCCCTTGCTGAAGAAACGGCTGATGAACTCCGCCGTCTGCCTCCAGGCCACCACGTCGATGAAGTCGGTCTTCTTCTCTCCGTCTTTGCCCTTTGCGTCACGGTCTACGGCCAAGGTGAACGACACCACGGCCACGTTGTTCCCTGTGTGTTTGAGCTCAGGGTCACGGGTCAGACGACCCATCAGAAAGCTCTTGTTCAGCATTTTCCGCTTCCTCCTTACGCTTCAGTCTGTAAATTCGGCACAGATCCTTGTCCAAGATGACGCCCTTGTTGATGTGGTACCTCTTGGCGAAGGACTCTTTGCCGAGCGTGTGTCGCTCTCCGTGATGGCACCTGCATAGGGGAAGAACCTCCATTCCCTCGTGGATAATCTCCTCCCGGTTGCGGCCGGCGCCGACCGCATCTTCATGATGGAGGTCGGCGGCCAGGCCGCAGATACAGCACTTTTTGTTGACCAAGCAGGCGTAGATATAGCCGCTCACATCGTCCACGAAGTCCAGCAGGGGGAAGCTACACGGAATATCCCAGCTCAGGATGAACTCGACCAAGAACTGCTGGAAGGCGCAGACCAGGCTCATCGGTGCCGAGGAAAGCGAGAACATCTGGTCTGCGGTCTCCTGCATATCCTCCACGAGGAACTTCAGCTTCAGGTACTCCTTTGCCGGGTCAAGGCCCATGCCAGTGTAGTTAGCGATCTCCCGGATGAGCTTGTAGCAGGTGCGCCGCTGTTTATCGGACAGCGGCCGGCTGTCGATCATCTGCACGTTGCACTCCCTGTACCCACGCTTCGCCAGGATGTACCAGTCCGGGTAGTGGGCCTTTATCGTGACCTCCTGTGTTCTGGGGTCGTAGTCAACGATGTGGCCCTTGACAATGTCGATGGGACTCTTCATTGTATCACCGGCCCTGCTGCCTTCGATCTCCAGATGATGCGCCCCTTTGTCAAGTCATAGGGCGTTACCTGCACCGTGACCCTGTCTCCCGTAGTAACACGGATGAAGTTCATCCTCAGCTTCCCTGACAGGTGGGCCGTAACACGGTGCCCGTTCTCCAGCTCCACCAAAAAGGTTGCGCTCGGCAGTATGTCAACGACGGTGCCCTCTGCCTCAATCAGATCAGAACTTGGCATGGCGTCCTCCCTTACTCCTCAGGGTCCTCGTAGGGATAGGGAGCCTCTCCGTCCTCTTGGGCGTCTGTGCTGTCTCCTCCCTCAACGGGAGGCTCCTCCCCAGCCTCGGCCTCTTCGTCGGCCGGCTCCTCGGCATCGGCCGCCTCTTCTTGGTCATCCTCGTCCTCCACGGGCTCAGGGACGGGAACGTCCATGTCGTACAGGACCTCGTTGCAGTCCTCGCACTCAATGGAGATGTTCACGATCTCGTCCTCCCCATATCCGACGCAGACCAGCGTGTGTCCCACATGGGCTGCCAGCTTCTCGGCCGGGCAGTAGAACGGGTTCTCCGGGCTGGTGGCAGAAGACAGGACCACCTTGTTCTCAGCGGTACGGACGGTGTAGTTGCCCATCGCCTCGTTGACGTGCATGGTCACGCCGATGAACTGCCGGAGCCAACCGAAAGGCTTAGAGGGATCGTGCGCCGGGTCCATCATGCCCTCCTCATATTCGCCTGCATCGCCGGGAACAGTGTCCTCGGTGTCACCCTGGGTATCATCACCCCCGACAACTTCGGCCTCCTCAGCGCCTTCAGGAAGGGCCTTTGGGCCGCTTTCCTCGCTGCCCTCCTGGCCGCCCAGGTCGACGTGCTCAGGCTCCTCGTCGTCAAAGAGGGTACGCTGGCCGTCCTCAATGGGCCGCCAAACGTACTTCCCGGCCTGGCGATCCCAGACCAGCTCATTGTTCCCGGAGAAGGAGCCGGTCTTCTTCTCCTTGCGCTGGATGACCGCCTGGACCGTGTGCTCGAACTTGGGCTTCGTGACCTCCCTGGTCTGCTGGCCGCCAGCGACGCTGAAGTCAGGGGCGGAGTCCTTGCTCAGGCCGATCTTGACCTTGACGCTGATTTCCGCCGAGTCCTGCTCGGTCTCGATCATGCCGGCGATGGTGCTCTGGAGCACCTGGTCGAAGTCACTGCGGAGGCTGCTGAAAGCATCACCGCTCATGGACAGGCTCAAATCCTTGTTCTGGCTCATTGAATAAAACCTCCTATTTCGTATTTTCTCTGATGAACTTGTTCTTGCATCGCTCACAGCAGAAGTCATGCCACTCGCCTTCCACCTTTGTGGTTATCCAGCCGAGCTTTTCTCTTAACTCCTTGCGGTGGGCCTTGGAGTCAATGTCTGCGCTGTCAAACGGGAAAGAGTGGGACTTCCCACACTCATCGCAGGAGTAGACGGCTTCCCCTTCCCAATAGCCGGTAAATTCAAGCTCTCGGCTCATTCTGCCCTCCTATTCCGCCTCCTGGATGGTCACGACCACCCTGGGGTCATAGCTGTAAAAGCGGCGGACCTGAAGGTCAACGACCTGCACATCATCGTGGAAAGCCACCTTGTTCAGGGCGTCCAAGAAGACCTTCACGACGTTGTCGGCATCAGGCTTCTTCAGGGGCCGGATCTTCTTCTCGGCCATCAGGGCCTTGACCCTCTTGGACTTGCTCTTCGGGATGCCGTAGTATGCCGTGATCCTGACATCCAACTGGGCGTCCGGCGGGAACTTTATGTCGTTGCACTGGCGCCGGTACTCAATCTTTATCAGGTTCTCGTATGACAACGTCTTGTCGGGGGTGTAGGTCTGGACATAGGGGCCGGTCTTTCTGAACCGGGGGCGGCCCTTGCCCTCCGGCTCTCCCAGGATTGTAAACTTCACCTTCATTCAGGCACCTCCGCATCATCAATTTCCTGCGGCTCCAGCCAGTATTTCACCAGATACTCGAAGCTCTTCTGGTTCTTCCGGCGTTTCACCGGCTGGACGCTGTACCCGTTGTTGTAGAGGATGGAGGCGACTGTCACTCGGTCTGCCTGGTTCGCTATCCTCAGATAGTGGACTTCTTTCTTCGCCATCTCAGCCGTCACCTCCATCGTCCAAGAGCCTTTCCATCTCCTTGAACCGGCTGTTTGCCGCTTTCTTTCTCCAGCTCACGCCCGTGAACTGCATCGGGTAGCAGACCTCAAACACCCGGTCGTAGATGCGGGTGTACCGCCTATCGGTCTCGCTCTTCATCTCTTCGATGGTCAGGTTGGTGGTCACGATCATCGGGAGCTTGCGGCGGTACCGGCTGTCGATGATGTTGTACACCTTCTCCAAGGCGTAGTCGGTACTCCGTTCAGCCCCAAGGTCGTCGAAGATGACCAGCTTTGCGCTGTTCATCCTGGCGATGATGTCGCTCTCCCGGTCTTCCCCGCTCTGGATGATTTCCAAGAGCTTGACCAGGGAGGTTATGACCACCGGGACGCCCTTTTCGAGCAGAGCGTTCGCCACGCAGGCGGCTATGTAGGTCTTCCCGGTCCCGACATCGCCCCAGAGAAGCAGCCCTTGGTTCTTGGCTACCATCTCATCGAAAGCGTCCACAAACCTCTTGCAGAGCTTCAGGTTCCGGGCGTTGTCCTTGTCGACCCGGAAGGCGGAGAAGGTGGCCTCCCTGAACTTTTCGTCCATCAGGCTCGCCTTTTTCAGACGGCTCACCCTCTCCATCGCCTTCTTGTCCTCTTCCGCCTTCTTCTCTGCCGCCTCACGCTCACGGTCGCACCGGCATTGGCAGGTAACCTTCAACGGGAGCTTCCGCTCCGGGTCTTCATCGGTGGGGGAACTGACCTGGATGTAATTTTGGCGCCGCTCATGGCATACGCCACACACCAGCATACCGTCCTCGTCGACGTAGTCCCCAGGGTTCACCGTCTGGTTTCTCAGGCCGTTGGCGGCTATGCCCTGCATCATCTCATACGGATTAAACTGGTTCATCAGGTCCTCCCTCTCCGTATTCCGCAAACGGGTTGGTGCCAACCGGCGCACTCGGTTCGGTCTGCGGGTTCTTCGGCAAGAAGTCAAGGAACGGCCGGCTGTCGCTCAAAAAGGTCTTGGGGTGCTTGATGTACCGCTTCTCAGTACCCAGACGCTTGCACTGGGCGGCGTAGTTCTTTGCCGCCTCCAGTAGCTCCGCCGGGGAGTACCCCTCCTTGATCCGTGCCATGTACTTCTTGTAGGCGTTGCCCTTCTCCTCTTTCCTTGGGTAGACACCCCAGAACACATCGAAGTCGGGCGTGTATTTTTCTTCTTTCGGCTTCTCCGGCGTCTCACCGGGAGGTTTGCCGTCTGACTGGGCTCCCCCACCGCCGTCGGCAACATCCTGGGGAGCTCCCTCAGAGCTATCCGCCGTTCCATCCGGCTCTTCGTGCTTTTCAGGTTCAGGCGGCTTGTTGTTCCTGCGACTTGCCCGTTTTCTCTCGGCGTCCCTCTCTCTTGCCTCCTTGGCTTTGTACCATTGGTCCTGCCACATCGACCAATCATGTATGTTGATTCCGAGGGGGGTCCAGTCAAGCCAGCCGCAGTTGAACAGCGCATCCACGATTTCCTTTGCAGGGATGCCGCAACCGGCGCCAACGCCATATAGGTATCGCTCAATGTCCTCTCTGTCTGCATACAGGATGAGTCCGTCTTTGTCGGCGTTGTTCAACCCCCAAAACCAGAGGAAGTTCAGGATGCCGATAGCCTCAAACTTGGAGCACTTGAGCTTCTTATAAAGGCTCCTCAGCTTCGGGCCATCGACGCTTTCGTGTACGCTGATCCATGCCATTTTCTCACCTGCCTGTCTATGCGGCGGCCATCCGCCGGTTTTACTTTACTCCTTACCCTTGGGTCCGGGCTGATCGTTCTCGGCAGGCGCCTCAGGGGGCCCTTCAGCGATGACGCCCTCCTTCTCCCCCTCATTGGACTTTTCCTTGTCGTGCCCCATGATCTTCTCAGTGAGCCGGTTGAAAACGGACGTGGGCAAGCCCTCGGTGGAGTCATAACCCTCCTTGGTGAGCATATCCTTCAGGATTTTGTTGGCGTTCTCGCCGTAGGCGCTCTTCACCATTTTGAAAAGGGTCTGGCGCTGCTCCTGGGTGATGGGCTCATCCTTTTCCACCTCAGTCTCGACCACTTCGCCGGTGGCGGGATCCACGACCAGGGCGTAGTCCTCAGCGGGGATGGCGCCCATGTCGAGCACCTCGTCCTGGCTGTAAATGCCCATAATCATGTCAGGGCAGTTCATGCGCCCGAAGAAAGAGGCGGCCCGGTAGCGGATCATGACCTCAGGCATGGTTTTCCACTTACTGCCGGACTTGGTGGCCCACCCTTCCTCGTTTGCCATCTTCATCGTGATCTTCGGGCCTTCGACCTTGTGACCGGAGTAGTCCTCGGCCCACGCCTTACAGCTCAGGCCGCCGTCCTCAGGATCGTGGCCGAACTCGAACTGAAGCTCGGTCTTGTACCGCTTGCTGCTGTTAATCATGGCGATAATCCACTGGCTCGACCACGCCGGATTGCCGTTGACGATGTAGAGGTTCTGCATCACCATCATCGGGCTCGTGTTGATGCGGGACGCCATCTCAATGGCGATCATGCAGTTGCCCACATTTCCCTGGTAGGCTTTCGGCA
Organism: uncultured Oscillospiraceae bacterium; assembly: GCA_947624895.1. GTDB lineage: Bacteria > Bacillota > Clostridia > Oscillospirales > Oscillospiraceae > MGBC124762. The sequence continues at coordinate 35,507 of CANQMK010000005.1, forward strand.
CCACCGTGGACTGGGCCAGGGCGGTTGCCATCCTTGTTGCCAAGTTGAAGCTCTCGGCGTTGGCAAACACACTGAGAGCACCTCCCCCGGCGGGTCTCGTAGCGGCGGGAGCCATGCTCTGAGCGGTGCCGGCGGCTACCATGTCGTTTTTACCCATAATCTGACCTCCTTGTTTTTGTTGGCTCCGGCCCCTACCGGATGCCGATGATGACATCTTCCTCGTAGGTCACGCCAGGAATGGCGATTTTCCCCTTGGACGCCTTGATGAGCTGAAGCACGAGCTTCTCATCCACCGGCCTCAGCTCCATGCCGGCGAAGGTGACGGGGACCTTCTCAGGGTCAATTCCCGTGATCTTCCAGGTCCTCGTCTGGGTCACTCCCTTGGCCTTGGGCGCCTGGGCGTGGACACCTCCGATGGTCGCCCCTTCCGCTACCTCGGCCTCGGCCATCGCCATCTCGGCGCCCAGAGCATCACCTCTCGCCTCGGCGTCGGCGGCTTCGGCCAGCTTGCGGTTCATCTCCTCCTGGGCGGCCCTCCGCCGGGCCTCCTCCTGCTCCCTGCGGATGCGCTCCTGCTCCTTGGAGTAGTCGCCCATCTTCTGCTTCAGGATCTTCTCGGCCTTTGCCAGAGGGTCGAGCATTTCCTTCTTGTGCTGGTTCACGGCGGTATAGGCGTCATAGGTGGACTTCCGCATGGGCTCCCAATACTCCGTGACCTGCTTCTGCATATCCTTGACCTGCTTGGTCATCTCTCCGGCGGCCGCAAAGTCGGCGTCGGAGGAAATGACCACAAGGGACGCTCTCTGCTCAATCAGGCTGACCTCCTGGTCGAGCTTCGCCTCCTCAGGCGGCCTGGTGAGATTGTCCGGTGCGGCGGTGTCAAGGACAAGGGCGCTACTGCCAACGGTCTTCGCTTCGTTCATACTGACACTCCTTTTCTCAAGATTTATTGTAAGACTGTTCGTAGTCATACAAACACTTCAGGGACCCGACCACACGCCATCTGGTAGGGTCTTTGGCCGGGAACTCAGGGAACGCATACCTCCCGTCCTTCTTCATGTGGAGGATGTGCTTCCGCTGTATGTGGATGCCGTGAGAGGCCAGCGCCTGAGAGTACGCCTCAAGCTGGACACCACAGCTCATCTCCAACAGCGTGTAGGTGGTCTTGTAGTCCACCAGGGCCAGCTCTCCGCCGAGGATGCACAGGCAGTCGATGGTCGCTCCGTACTCATAGAGCTTGTGGTAGACCTTCATCTCCGATGCGATGATCTCCGGCTGATACTTCTCCTGCCACGCCAGGAAGGCGTCGAAGTAGCCCCGGTGCTCCGCCGGCACGTCGTCGATCCCAAACTTGACCCAGTTTTCGATGCTGTTGTGTACCGCCGTGCCTTTTGCGGCCGCCCTTGCAAGGGTCTTATCGCTCACGCCGGAGTAGCAGACGGCCTTCAGAGGCTCCATCAGCTTCGACACGCTCGGTATCTGGACTCCGTTCAGCCGGTAGATGTGAGGCCCCTCCTCAAAGGTGAGCTCCGGCAACTCCAGAGCCTTAACCGTCGTAGCCGTCATAGATGTCCTCCTCGCTGGCGGTGTTCCAGTCCCAATTCATCCGTGTGACCAGGTCGCAGTACGGGATCTCGTCGATGCACTCCTCGCAGAGGATAGAGCCGTCAACGATGCCGTACTCAGTTCCGACGGGGAGCTCTTCATCACAGCCGGCGCATTTGATGCTCTCGCCCTCTTGGACGGTCTTCCATTCGCCGCCCAACAAGGGAATGAGAACGCAGAGCGGGTAATTGTCGATGCACCCCTCGCAATACTCCACGCCGTCAACCCTGGCATACTCATCGCCCGGATAGATCGGTTCTCCGCAGTCATGGCAGTGAAAGGCTGCCGGCGGGTCCGGTGCGTTCGGGCACCTGGGGTGGCAAGGGCTCATCCTACACACCATGCACATTTACCAGACCTCCTCTCGCATTGATGCGCTCCCGCATCACGAAATCCTCCAGCTCAGTCATCAGGAGAAGCGGAACATAGCTCTCATCGTGCCCTGTCTGCTCCGCCTTGTGGATGGTGTACCTCATGATCTTGAAGACATCCAGCAGGTCGAAGCAGTAGTGAACCTTGCGCTGGACCTCAAAGACGATGTCCGCCAGCTCCTTCGCATTGAGCTTCTCCCTGTTAATCATCGCCTACCAGCTCCCTCCATTCCTCGTAATACTCCATGACCTTGTAGCTGTACGGGTTATAGCCCGGTTTCCCGGAGTTGTAGGCCGTCAGCGCCTCTTGCAAGGGGTATTTGCCCATCAGCTCCGCCAGGAAGTCGCAACCTACCCGGAAGTTCCCGAACGGGTCCATCAGATCCGTCACGCCGAGCCGCTCCATCCTGTCGTAGTGCCACTTGCGCTGAACCTGCATATATCCCTCGGAGCATCCGTCATCTCCTACGAGGTTTTGGAACTGTGTCTCCTTCTGGATGACCGCCAGGGCCAGCGCATAGGGCACCCCGGCCTCTTGACAGGCTGTATGCAAATAGTCCTGGAGCTCGTAGGTCAGAGGCACATCATCTCTGAAGTAGCCCTGTTCCAGGAGGGCTGCCTCGATTTTTTCGGCTTCCATCGGGTCCTCGCCCTCCTCTGCCTCAGGCTCCAGCTCTTGCTCCGGTTCGGGTCCCGGCTCTACCACCAATGCTTCTTTCGGCTCCGGTGTCACAATGACGGGTGGTATAGCCACCACACAAGCCGCTTTGTCAACGGTTTTGGCGGCCACGCTCTTCATCTCAGCGGCGCCACCGGGGGAAAGGGTAATCCCGGTGAAGCAAAGGACAAAAACGGCAAAGGCGAACAGCGAGAAACAGCACCGCTTTATGGTGGCCCTTCTTCTCGCTCTCGCTCTTTGCCTTCGTCTCCGTACCCTGCGTCTTTCTTCGTATGTCATGTCCTTTTCTCCTCTCCAGCCCTCACGGGCTCGCAGAACGGGGCCAAATTGATAAACCCCTGGTTCCTGATGGCGTCGTTGAGCTCCTGCTCACTGTTGATACCAAAATCCTCTCTCAGGATCCGCACAAGCTCATCCGTCAGCGACACCGGGGCCGCCTCCCTTCAGGACCATCTCCCCGATGGTCTTCAGCTCGCTCACGTTCTTCGCCAGCGTGTCCAGGTAGTCAAGGACACCCTTCAGGGCCGGCTTCTCTTCTTCGCTGATCTTGCCGTCTGCCGCAATTTCAATGAGTGTGTCCTTGAGCTCATCCAGTCTCTCAGCCTTCAGGTCTCTCAGCAGCTTCACCGTCACCCGGTCAATGCTGTGTACCTCGTCCGACAGTGAGAGCCTGCACCCAATCGGGCACTCGTTCAGGCAGTAGTGGTTCAGCAAATGCGGTGCGTTGTACAGGTCGGCCATAAGTACAGCCTTGTCGACCGGCATACACTTCGAGAGGCCCAGCTCCGCATCGGCCACCGCCGACACAGACATTCCGAGCCGTTCAGCGGCCCCTTCTCGGCTACATAGCCTGTCGTCGTACATTGCTGCCTTTTTTCTCGCCTGATACCAGGGGTTACTACTGGCTTTCGTAGCATCACGTCCCATTTTCTTCGCACCTCCATTCGCTTATAATAGCCACAGTGATAAGAACAAGTAACCGGTTGGATAACCCACGCTCAAAAAAATAGACCACCTCAAGCCGTCGGCATCATGCCGTCGAAAAAGTAGGCGTTCACCTGACTGGCCGTAAGCCCAAGAACCTGAGCTACGATCACTTTCTCCGGGTCGGTAAACCTAACAATATTCCGCTCCTTCTTCCCATAGGAGTCGGTGCTAATGCCAAGTTTCTCGGCCATGTACTTCTGCGACAATCCAAGCCTTGTCCGGGCTCCTTTGATTTCGAGTGGTTTCATGATAAGTTCACCTCCTCATCCTTCTGTGTGCGGTTTGAATTAACCGTTATGATAATTATACTTAACCGACTGGCTAATGTCAAGATGTTTTTTGCTTTTTTCGGAAATTTTCATTGTCAAGCCGCAGAAAAAGCATTACAATGGTTAAGTCCAATAATCACACTGGATAAAGGAGCTTCGATATGGAACCTATCATCGACTATTCTGTTTTCAAGAAAAACCTCAGAGACCTCATCGACAGCCGGGGAATGATGGTCGTCCAGGTTGCGGACGAAACCGGCATCTCAAAAATCACTCTGTCCCGCTACCTAAACGGCCATCGCATCCCAGATCTCGAATATGTCATACGCCTGGCAAAGTTCTTCAACGTCTCTGTTGACTGGCTGCTCGGACTCACCGGGGAGAAGTTCGACATACTCCCTCCTGACATTCAGAGCCTCGCCAACCTTTACAGTGTCGCATCCCCTGACGACCGCAAGGTCGTCGAGGCTGTACTCAGCAAATATAGAGAGGAGCAATGACCATGTCCTTCGGCAAGAAGACGGGTCGTGCTGCCTTCTTCGCCGATCTCGGCCGGGAGGTAGTTCGCCTGGACCAAGCACCCACCACATTCATCAACCCCATTCTCATCGGAAAGGCCGTTCCCATTTGCCCTGAGGGCGGCCTGACCTGCCTGGCGGACATCTATGTAACGCCGGGCGGCGCAGTGGCCTTCTCGTTCCCCGCTCTGGATGAAGGTGATCTGAATGCCCTCCAGTGCTGCTCTGGTGCCCTGAGGACGTGGAGCCACGAACAGCTCGACGACATCGCCACCGACTTCTTCTTCGAGGCCGAGGGCCAGGGTTCGTTGGTCATCGACGTGATGGCCCGTCTGGGCTTCATGGGCTACTCCGACAAGGACGCCCTCTACGCTTCCATCGACAGGACTCTCGCCGGCGGCGACTTCCTGCTGGTGGTGGGCGAGTTCCCCTTCCAACCTGTCCGGTATTCACGGCGCCAGTTCATCGACGGCTTCTGTACCATCCGAGGCATCGGCCCCGACGAGATGACCGGCTTCCTCTGTGAGTTGGAGGCCCTGGACGGCGTGGCCGCCGTGGTCATCGGAACCGATCTGGTGGTGTCCTACTCTCCCGTTGGCGACAAACTCCCAATCCCCCTCTTCTATTTCAAGCTCTCTCCCAACCGCTCCGACCTGTGTGTTTCTCCTCGAACCTTGAGGTACGCTCTGGACCAAAACGGTCTTCCCCTCTCCGCTGCCGATGACCTCTTCGACTTCTTCGCCCATTTCGCCGACATGGACCGAGTGAAGCCGTCCCCCGAAGATGGCAGTGTGGGCCTGCTCTACCTAAAACCAGATGCCGTGTTTTCTGAAGCCTCCGGGCTTGCCGAGAGAATCAAAGCGTTCTCTCAGGCCATCTCATGACTGACACACAAGTGGGCATCGCATCAGCGGTGCCCACTTATTTATTCAGGTCTGGTATGGTACGGTTACGGTTACGGTAAGGTTACGGTTATAGTCGGAAAATCCTCGGATTGTCCCACTTTTTGTCCGAGGACGTTCCATAGGACGTTTTCATCTCAGGAGGTAAAAGTATGCTCAAGCCAATCGTCGAAAAGCTCACCGCCTTGAAGGCCGCAATATACATCCGGGTCTCAACGCACTGGCAAATCGACAAGGACTCCCTCAAGGTACAGCGCCGGGAGCTCATTGCCTACGTCGAGATGGTGCTCGGCATCAAGGACTATGTCATCTTCGAGGACCCCGGCTACTCCGCCAAGAACACTGACCGGCCAGACTACCAGGCCATGATGGAAAGGATCCGCACCGGCGAGTTCACCCATCTGGTCGTCTGGAAGCTCGACCGCATCAGTCGAAACCTTCTGGACTTCGCCGCCATGTACGAGGAGCTCAAAAAGCTGGGCGTCACCTTCGTCTCCAAGAACGAGCAGTTCGACACCAGCAACGCCATCGGCGAGGCCATGTTAAAGATCATTCTTGTCTTCGCCGAGCTTGAGCGGAAGATGACCTCGGAGCGTGTCACCGCCGTCATGCTCTCCAGAGCCGACAACGGCCAGTGGAACGGCGGCAGAGTTCCCTACGGCTACTCCTGGGACAAGAAGACAAAGACCTTCAGCTTCGTCGAGGAAGAAGCCAGCCTGGTCCTGAAGATGGCCGACCTCTATGAGCAGTACCAGTCCATCCTCTACGTCGTCAAGAGCCTGAACGATGCAGGCTACCGTACCAGAGGTGGCAAGGAATGGTCTACCACCGGCGTCTACAAGATCCTTACGAACCCCTGGTACATCGGCCAGTACGTCTACAACGTCCGCCCCGGCGGCATAGGAGCCAAACGCTCCGAAGAAGAATGGATAACGGCCGAGAACCACCACGAGCCTCTTTTCGAGGAAACACGCTTCTACCACATCAAATTCCTTCTCCAGAGGAACAGGCGTGGAGGCGTACCCGCCGGAAAGACCTACATCAGAAAAAACATCCACATTTTCGGCGGTCTCCTTCGCTGTGCCAAGTGTGGCTCCAACATGGCCGCCAATCAGGACCGGCGCCGGGCGAACGGCATCCGTCCCTCCATCTACGCCTGCGGGAGCCGCCGGCGGAAGCAGACCTCCTGCACCAACAAGTACATCTCAGACATGGTCCTCGGCCCGTTCGTCCTGAACTATGTCGCCAACATCATCCGGGCGGCAAAGAGCTACGCCACCATCAGCGACACCGGCGTCCTCTCACGTCGGCTCCTCCGTGGAGAGATCTTCGCCAATGTGGCCGCCATCGACGAGAAAGCCCTCACTGAAACCCTCGACGCCTTTGCCCAAGCCGGGGATGCTGCCGAGTACCGCCCACAGCTCGCCCTATCCGGCGTCGACGAAACCGTGACAGAGGCCGACACCCTCAAGAGCAGGAAGAAGCGTCTGGAAACTGCCCTCTCCCGATTGAACACCCTGTACCTCTATGACGATGAGGCCATGCCAGAGAAGGACTTTGTCATGCAGAGGGGCGACATCACCAAGCAGCTCGAACAGGTAAACGCCAGGCTGGAAGAACTTCAGGCCCAGGGCGCCGGTCAGATGGACATGACCGACGGCTTCATCCTGAAGGCCAGCTACTACATCATGATCGAGAAGCTCGTCCAGGACAGCTACATCGACTACGAGAAGTACATCCGCACCATCGACCCCTCAGTGCCCCGGAGCTTCCTCCTCTCCATCATCGACCACATCGACGTGGATGATGGCCGGGTGAGCTCCATCGCCTTCAAGAATGGGATCACTCACCACTTCACCTACAAAGACTGAGAAAAGCCCCCGACCGCAAAGGCCGGGGGCTTCGTCTTCTCTATTCACGGATATGCACTCCATATCCGGCTTTTTATGCAAAATCTGTTCACAATTTAGACATAAGTTTTATCAACATACCCCTCTTAGGCAAAAGTCCTGATGGATTTTTCATATCCAGGCGGCTTCTCACTCTTAACCGGCCGGCTTCTTTTTTCCCTCTGAAACTGGCGGTTTTTCTGGCTTTTCGCTGTTTTTGCCTTCAAAGCCTATCCCGCTTCCAATGAACATCGCATCCCCGAAGCTGAAGAAGCGGTATCGCTCCGCCACCGCCTCCCGGTAGGCCGCCAGGACGTTCTCCCGCCCCGCCAGGGCGGAGACCAGCATGATGAGGGTGGACTGGGGCAGATGGAAGTTGGTCACCAGGCAGTCCAGCACCTGGAAGCGGTAGCCGGGGTAGATGTAGATATCCGTCCAGCCGGAGCCCGCGCGCAGGCGCCCGTCCTCCCCCGCCCAGCTCTCCACCGTGCGGCAGGAGGTGGTGCCCACGCAGATCACCCGGCCTCCGGCGGCCTTGGTCTGGTTGACCGCGTCGGCGGTCTCCGGCGGGACGGTGCAGAACTCAGCGTGCATGGCGTGGTCCTCCAGACGCGCCTCCGACACCGGGCGGAAGGTGCCCAGGCCCACGTGGAGGGTCACGTAGCAGACCCGCACCCCCATGGCCTCCACCTGGGCCAGCAGGTCCCGGGTGAAGTGGAGCCCGGCGGTGGGGGCGGCGGCGGAGCCCACCTCCCGGGAATAGACGGTCTGGTAGCGCTCCTGGTCCTGGAGCTCGGCCTTGATGTAGGGCGGCAGGGGCATCCGGCCCAGGCGCTCCAGCACCTCCAGAAAGATGCCCTGGTAGTTGAAGCGCACCAGGCGGTTGCCGTCGGGCAGGGCCTCGGTCACCTCCCCGGTCAGCTCCCCCTCCCCAAAGGTCACCCGGGCCCCGGGGCGGAGTTTTCGGCCAGGCCGCACCAGGCACTCCCAGGTCCTATCCCCCCGGTCGGTGAGTAGCAGCACCTCGCAGGCGCCGCCCCCCGGCTCCCGCCGACCGATGAGCCGGGCGGGGAGCACCCGGGAGTCGTTGAGCACCAGGCAGTCCCCGGCTCGAAGATACCGGGGCAGGTCGTAGAAGTGGGCGTGGCCCACCGCCCCGGTGGCCTTGTCCAGGGTCATGAGCCGGGAGCCGTCCCGCCGGTCCAGAGGGGTCTGGGCGATGAGCTCCTGGGGCAGGTCGTAGTAAAAGTCCGATGTGTTCAACCTCGCAACGTCTCCTATTCCACGGTGATGCCGGTGTAGTAGAACTTCAGGATGTCCAGGTAAGAGTAGCCCCGCTTCGCCATGGCGTAGGCCCCCCACTGGCTCAGGCCCACGCTGTGGCCCCAGCCGGTGCCGGTGAAGGTATAGGAGGTGGACCCGGAGACCTGGCTGGACTGGGTGGGTTCCAGGAGCTGGACGCCGTCGCCGGTGATCACATAGCTCTGGGCGGGCAGGGGCGCCGTTGTGCCGTCCCCGCCCAGGGCGTAGAGCCCGTCCAGGGAGGCGGCGGGGGTCTCCGCCCCCGCGATCTGGTAGCCGGAGGAGGACTGGGGGGCGCCGCCGCCGGAGGTGGTCACGGTGAAGCGGATGGAGTTGAGGCCCAGGAGGGTCCGCACCGCCTCTCCCCGGGAGACGGTGAAGCTCTTCCCCGCCGCGTCCTTCACGTTCAGCTCGATGACGTTGCCGTTGGGGCTGAGCTTGGTGGTCAGGCTCACGATGTCCTCCACCATGTAATTCTTGGCCCGGAAGCGCTCTTTGAGTTGGTCGGCGGTGTAGGTCTTGCTCCAGGAGTAGTTTCCGGCGGTGGCGGCGATGTCCGCCTCGTAGGGGTCCGGCTTGCCTTTGAGGTAGGCGAATTCGTTGCCCCAGATGTTCTTGGCGTCCTCGCTGGCCCCGCCGTTGCTGGAGTAGTACAGCGCGTCGATGAGCTTGCCGTCGTAGTAGGCCATCTGTCCGGCGGTCTCGTCCACCGCCTGGTCGGAGTTCGCGTCGGCCCGGCCCACCCCCCGGTAGACCTGACAGTGGGTGGTGGTGCACAGGTCGAAGTGGTCCCCGCCGTGGGTCCGGGAGGAGCTCATCGAGTAGGTCCGGGCGCACACCGCCTGGGCCTTCAGGGCCTCCAGGGGCCAGGAGGCGCTCATCTCGTAGGGGATGATGCCCTTTACGTAGTCCTCCAGGTCCACCAGGTTGACCACGGTGGACGCGCCGCCGTTGATGCGCTCAAAGCGGAAGTCGCCCCGGTACTTGTCCCCCTGGTCCAGCTGGGTCACCGCCGCGTCCCCGCCCAGGCCGGGGCGCACGGCCAGCGCCCCCGTCTCCCCCGCCTGGGCGGCGTCAAACTGGAAGAGGATGCGGGTGGTCCCGGCGGCCACCACGCTGTACCCGTAGCCGCTGGTCTCCCCCAGGCAGGCCCCCTCCACGCCGAGGGCCGCGGCGGCGGCCTCCGCCTCCGCCTTGGAAGTGTAGGAGCCCACACGCACATAGTATGCCCCCTCCACCCAGGCCACAAAGCCGCCCTCGATCTGCTGGGCGGCGGCCAGGGCGGAGTCGAAGTCCGGGTAGGCCGGGGGCAGGTGGACGTGGTAGCACCCCACCGCGCCGACGCTGTTCTCCCGGGAGTAGCTGTACCCGCCCTTGCCGTCCAGGTAGAGATTTTGGGTGATGAGGACGTTCACGGCCCTCTCCCCGGTCCAGGCCAGGGAGATGAACTGCCGCTGGTCGTCGTAGCGGCCCAGGTAGTAGCCCGATCCCTCCACGTTGTCCAGCCGGACGGAGGGGGCGGCGGAGGAGCCGTAGAGGAGGCCGATGCGCTTGACCGTACTCTGGGCGGCCTGGGCGGGGGCGAGGCCGCCCAGGGCGGAGAGGAGCAGGGCGAATATCAACAATTTTGCCAGTTTTTTCTTCATCTTGGGCTCCAATCTCTACCAAAGAAAATTGACATGGCGGGGAGAGTGTGCTAATATGAAACGAAATGTGCGAACTCTATTATACTGGAGCGCTCGACCATTTTCAACGGTTTTTTGCAAATGGACCAAGGAAATGATTTCCCTCAAATGCCATAGGATCGTAAAGGAGGACATAAGTATGGAAAAGTACCGAGTCGGCGTGGTGGGCGCCACCGGCATGGTGGGCCAGCGGTTCATCACCCTGCTGGCAGGCCACCCCTGGTTCGAGCTGAAGGTGGTGGCGGCCTCCGCCCGCTCCGCCGGGAAGCGCTATGAGGACGCGGTGGGGGCCAAGTGGGCCATGGACGGGCCCATCCCCGCCCAGGCCAAGGACCTCATCGTCCTCAACGCCACCGAGGATGTGGAGAAGATCGCCGCCCAGGTGGACTTCATCTTCTGCGCCGTAGACATGAAGAAGGACGAGATCCGGGCGCTGGAGGAGCGCTACGCCAAGGCGGAGTGCCCGGTGATCTCCAACAACTCCGCCCACCGCTGGACCGAGGACGTGCCCATGGTCATCCCCGAGGTGAACCCCGAGCACATCCAGGTCATCGACGCCCAGCGCAAGCGCCTGGGCACCCGGCGGGGCTTCATCGCCGTCAAGTCCAATTGCTCCATCCAGAGCTACGTCCCCGCCCTCTCCCCCCTGCGCCCGTTCGGTATCACCAAGATCCTGGCCTGCACCTACCAGGCCATCTCCGGGGCGGGCAAGACCTTCCAGACCTGGCCGGAGATGGTGGATAACCTGATCCCCTACATCGGCGGCGAGGAGGAGAAGAGCGAGCAGGAGCCCCTGAAGGTCTGGGGCACGGTGGAAAACGGCGTCATCAAGACCGCCGCCTCCCCCGCCATCACCGCCCAGTGCCTGCGGGTGCCCGTCTCCAACGGCCACACCGCCGCCGTCTTCGTGAGCTTTGAGAAAAAGCCCACCGAGGAGGAGATGAAGGCAATCTGGGCCTCCTTCCGGGGCCGGGCCCAGGAGCTGGAGCTGCCCACCGCCCCCAAGCAGTTCATCCACTACTTCGAGGAGCCCGACCGGCCCCAGGCCCGCCTGGACCGGGACCTGGAGGGCGGCATGGCCGTCAGCGTGGGCCGTCTCCGCCCCGACACCCAGTACGACTACAAGTTCGTCTCCCTGTCCCACAACACCCTGCGCGGGGCCGCCGGCGGCGGCATTCTGCTGGCCGAGCTCCTCTGCGCCGAGGGCTACATCGACCACAAGGCTTGAGTTTCGTCAGTTGAGAAAGGAGTCTGTTCCCCATGCGTGAGCCAGTCTTTACCGGGACCTGCACCGCCATCATCACCCCCTTTGACCAGAACGGCGCGGTCAACTTCGACGCCTTTGGCCGCCTCATCGATGAGCAGATCGCCGGGGGCGTGGACGCCCTGTGCATCTGCGGCACCACCGGCGAGTCCTCCACCCTCTCCATGCGTGAGCACATCGCCGTGCTGGAGTACGGCATCAAGAAGGTGGACCACCGGGTGAAGGTGGTGGCCGGGGCGGGGAGCAACGACACCTCCGCTGCCGTCTACCTCTCCCAGCACGCCCAGGACTCCGGCGCGGACGCGGTGCTGTTGGTGACCCCGTACTACAACAAGGCCTCCCAGACCGGCCTGATCCGCCACTATGAGTACATCGCCGACCGCATCGACATCCCCATGATCCTCTACAATGTGCCCGGGCGTACCGGGGTCTCCTTCACCGCTGAGACCTACCAGGTCCTCTCCGGCAACCCCAAGATCAACGGGGTCAAGGAGGCGTCCGGCAACTTCTCCCTCCTGGCCCACACCCGCTCCATCTGCCCGGACGACTTCTACGTCTGGTCGGGGAACGACGATCAGGTGGTGCCCATGATGAGCATGGGGGCCAAGGGGGTCATCTCCGTGGTCGCCAACATCGCGCCGGAGATGATGGTGAAGATGACCCACCTCTGCCTGGAGGACCGCTTCCTGGATGCCTCCAAGCTCCAGCTGGAGTACATGGAGCTCATCGACGCCCTCTTTGTGGAGGTCAACCCCATCCCCGTGAAGGCCGCCCTGGACCTGATGGGCAAGGAGGCCGGGCCCCTGCGCCTGCCCCTGTGCGATATCTCGGAGAAGAACCTGGCGGTGCTGAAGGCCGCCATGGAGCGGGTCGGCCTCATCTGAGAAAAGGAAGGGATACACCTATGACAAAGCTGGTCCTCTCCGGCTGCCTGGGCCGCATGGGTCAGGTCATCACCGGGCTGTGCGAACGGGACGAGCGGCTGACCATCGTGGCGGGGATCGACCCGGTGGGCAGCGCCTCGGCCACTCCCTACCCTGTCTTTGCCACCCCCGAGGAGTGCGGCGTGGCGGCGGACGTGCTGGTGGACTTCTCCGCCCCCGCCGCCCTGGGGGCGCTGCTGTCCTGGGCCAAGGCCAGGTCCGTCCCCCTGGTGCTGGCCGCCACGGGGTATGACCAGGAACAGCTGGGGCAGATCGAGGCCGCCGCCAAGGCCATCCCCGTCTTCCGCTCCGCCAACCTGTCCATCGGGGTCAACCTCCTGCTGGAGCTGACCCGGCGGGCGGCCCAGGTGCTGGGGGAGGACTTCGACGTGGAGATCGTGGAGCGGCACCACAACAAGAAGGTGGACGCCCCCAGCGGCACCGCCCTCATGCTGGCGGACGCCGCCAAGGAGGGTCTCCCCTTCCAGCCGGAGTACGTCTACGACCGCCACAGCGTCCGCAAGGCCCGGGATCACGCTGAGATCGGCATCTCCGCCGTCCGGGGCGGCACCATCGTGGGGGACCACGAGGTGATCTTCGCCGGGGAGCAGGAGGTGGTGGAGCTCCACCACCACGCCGCCTCCCGGGAGGTCTTCGCCCGGGGCGCGCTGAAGGCCGCCCGGTTCATGGCCGGACAGGACAAACCGGGGCTCTACACCATGGCGGACGTGCTGGCCGCCCTTTGAGCTCCCGGAGCGTGACATCCCGGCCCGCGAGCGTGCCCGTGGGGCGCGAGAGCTCAGGAAGGGGCCAACGGCCTTTTCTTGGATAAACTTGGATACAAAAGAGGCGTCCACGCTGTGGACGCCTCCCTTTTTGCCGTCGGGTGGGGGATCGCGCCCCCGCCCGGGGCCAGTCGCTTATGTGCCGGTCTCTCAGCAGCCGCAGCCGTTGTTGCAGCCGTTGTTGCAGCCACAGCCGCAACCGCCCCCGTTCCCGCCGCAGGCGAAGAGAACGATGAGGATGATGACGATCCACAGGCAGCTGCCGCCGCCCCAACCGCAACCGTTGTTGCAACCCATAGTGAAGTACCTCCCTGATAAGATGGAGCACGGTCGGCGACCGGCTCAATCCATCTTATGCCAGGGCGGCGTTTCGGTTCCGCCGGAGGGGGTTTTTCAAAGGCGCTGGGAAAAGCGCTGCAGGATGGTGGCCACCTCCGCCCGGGTGGCGGTGCCGGAGGGGTCCAGCTCCCCGGTGTTCCGGCCCTGGAGGAGCCCCTCCCCCACCGCCCAGGACATGGCCTCCCGGGCCCAGTCGGAGACGGAGGACCCGTCTGGGAAGGCGGACAGGTCGCCCCCCTGGGCGGCGGTGAGGTCGGCCTGGCGGTAGTCCTTCTCATAGCGGTACAGCATGGTCACCAGCTGTTCCCGGGTCACCGGAAGCTGGGGGGCGTAGAGACCCTCCCCCATGCCGTTGACCACGCCCACGGCGCTGGCCCAGGCGACGCCGTCGGAGAACCACTGCCCGGCGGGGACGTCGGAAAAGACGGCGGCCCCCTCGGTTACAGGCGCTCCCCCGGAGACGCGGTGGAGCACCGTGGCCACCATCGCCCGGTCCATGGGGGCGTCGGGCGAGAAGGTATCCCCGCCGGTGCCGGAGAAGTACCCCCGGCGGTAGACGAAGGACACCGCGTCATAGAACCAGTGGTCCCGGGTCACGTCCGCGAAGGGCAGGGTCAGGGCCGCGCCCTGCTCCACCCGCGCTGTCCCCTGGTAGAGCACGCCGCCGGAGGCGGTCTGCCACAGGGTGGCCGCCGTCTCCCCGGTGACGATACAGCGGTGGGCGGGGGTCAGCGCGTCCCCCGCCGCCAGGGCCGTGCCGTCGGTCACGTCGGCCAGGGCGCCCGCCGTCAGCTGGCCGGCGCCGTCCTGGAGGAGCAGGACGCTCCCTGGCTCCAAAATGAACTCGTCCCCCTGCTCCAGCTGGAGGGGGACGTAGACCGCCTGCGCGCCCCCCTGCTTCTGGAGCTGGTCCAGGTGGGCCTGGTTTTGCTCCTTCAGGTCCTTTTCCGCCTGGTCATAGGTGGAGGCGGAGGCGGTCTGCGCCCGCTGGAGCAGACCCTCCCGGAGGGCGGGGAGATAGGTGTTCTCATAGTAGCTCTTGGAGACCAGCGCCCGGTCCCCCAGACTGCCCACGGCCAGGGCGATCCCCGCCCCCAGCAGTACGACTCCGGCCAGGGCCGCGGCCAAACGATGTTTCATGGCAGGCTATCCTTTCAAGATCATGTAGCTCAAGGTCAGCAGGCTGTCGGCGAAGTGGACGTTCTCCACCGCGGTGGTGGCCGGCACCGCCAGCTCTATGTTGGTGAAGTTCCAGATCCCCCCTACCCCGGCCTGGGCCAGCCGACGGGCCAACTCCTGGGCCACCGGGCCGGGGACGGTGAGCACCGCCACGTCCGTCCTGTGGGCCGCCAGGTATTCCTCCAGCCCGGCCACGTCCAGCACCGGCACCCCGGCCAGGGTCTGGCCGATCAGCGCCGGGGAGACGTCGAAAGCCGCCTCCAGGAGAAAGCCGCAGCTCTGGAAGTGAAAGTTTTCCATCAGCGCCCGGCCCAGGTTGCCCGCACCCAGGAGGATGGCCCGGTGTCCCCGGTTCACCCCCAGGATCTCCCCGATCTCCCGGCGGAGGCTCTCTACGTTGTAGCCGTATCCCTGGAGGCCGAACTCCCCGAAGCAGGACAGGTCCTGGCGGATCTGGGAGGCGGTGATCCCCATGGCGGAGCTGAGGGCCTTGGAGGAGATGCGGACCGTCCCGGCCTCGCTCAGCTCCTCCAGATTGCGGTAGTACCGGGGCAGGCGGCGGATGACGGCGGTGGAGACCTTCTCTCTTTTCATGGAGCCAACCCTTCTCTCCCTTACGAGATCGATTTTAGTGTAGCCCATCCCGGGAAACTTGTCAAATTATTTCACGATCTTTCCCTATCGAAAGATTTTTCCATCCCCATCGGTGATCTCCAGCCGGGTGTAGCGCACCAGCTCCGGGGGGAATTGGGGGCATTCATCTGTTAAGGCTTTTACCATTACAGATGGGTTCAAACCTGGGTTTTGGGCGGCCAAGGTGGCGTAGAGGGTGGCGCTGTCCGGGGTGTTATCTGTGAAGTGATAATCCTTTACATACGTTGGAATATCTACGGTTGTCACCCCGCTCTTGGCCTTTTTGGAGGGTTTTTCCACCACCCAGCTCTCCCGGGCCAGCAGTGCCTCCCACGCCTGGCAGAGCTGGGGCGCGTCGCCGGGGCGCTCCACCTGGATGGCGTACTGGATCCACTGGAGCTCCCGGGTGGGGCGCTGGCCCGGGTAGCACGCCAGCACCCGCACCCCCTCCGGGAGGGCGGCGTTGAGGCGGGTGGGGACCTCCTCGTGGGCTGTGCCCGCCAAAAGGCCGAACTCCAGGAGTTCGCACCGGCTGGAAAAGCCCAGGGACAGGGGCAGGGCGATGGAGATGAAGGGGTGGGGGTGGAAGCCCTCGGTGTGCTTGATGGGGATATCGGCGCGCAGGAAGGCCCGCTGGAAGGTGCGCATCAGGTCCAGGTGGGAGATGTAGCGGGCTCTCCCCTCCTTGGCGAAGAGCAGACGGTCCTTAGGCATTGCAAACACCTCCCGGGCAGAACTGGTTGGCCCCACAGCCGGAGCACTGCTTGCGGCAGTCGGGGGTGATGACCGCCTGATAGGCCCGCTCCCGCTCCCGGGCCAGGAAGGCCCGGCTCACCCCGGTGGAGGTGACCTCCCAGGGGAAGACCTCCTCCGCCCCCCGCTCCCGGTTGGCGTAGAAGTGGGGGTCCAGGCCGCAGGTCTGGAAGGCGTCCAGCCAGCGTTGGAGGTCAAAATACTCGCTCCAGGCGTCGAACTTGGCGCCGTTTTTCCACGCCTCGTAGAGGACTGCCCCCATCCGCCGGTCCCCCCGGGCGAAGACCGCCTCCAGGAAGCTGGTGTCCGGGTCGTGCCAGTTGTAGGTGATGTTCCGGTCCCGCATATGCTCCCGCAGGAGGGTCACCCGGCGCATATACTCGTCCATGTCCACCTGGGCCTCCCACTGGAAGGCGGTGTGGGGTTTCGGGACGAAACAGGCGGTGGAGACGGTGACCCGGATGCCCCGGCGCTGGTCCGCGCCGAATTCCCGGCCCCAGGCCAGGACCTTCTTGGCCAGGTCCGCGATGCCCAGCACGTCCTCGTCCGTCTCGGTGGGCAGCCCCAGCATGAAGTAGAGCTTTACGCTGGACCAGCCCCCGGAGAAGGCCACCCGGCAGGACTGCTTCAGGTCCTCCTCGGTGACGTTTTTGTTGATGGCGTCCCGGAGGCGCTGGGTCCCCGCCTCGGGGGCGAAGGTGAGGCCGCTCTTCCGGGTCCCCTGGAGCCGCCGCATCAGGCCCATGGAGAAGTTGTCCGCCCGGAGGGAGGGCAGGGACAGGCCGATGTCCCGGGGGGCGCAGTAGTCCAGCAGTCCGTCGCACAGCTCCTCCAGAGGGCGGTAGTCGCTGGTGGACAGGCTGGACAGGGTCATCTCTTGGTAGCCCGAGTCCCTGCAGGCGGCGATCCCCTGCTCTACCAGCAGCTTGGGGTCCTTGGCCCGGACGGGGCGGTAGGCGTAGCCCGCCTGGCAGAACCGACAGCCCCGGATGCACCCCCGGAACACCTCCAGCATCACCCGGTCGTGGACGATCTCGGTGGAGGGGACGATGGTCTGGGTGGGGAAATAGGAGCGGTTCAGGTCGGAGACGATCCGCTTGAGAACAGGTAAGGTCACCCCATCGGCGGGGGTCATGGCCTGGATGGTGCCGTCGGCGTGGTAGGTCACGTCCACCAGGCTGGGGACGTAGAGCCCCGGCACCTGGGCCAGCGCCCGGAGCAGGTCCACCCTGCTCCAGCCCTCCGCCCTGGCCCTCCGGCAGACCTGGATCAGCTCCACCGTGACCTCCTCCCCCTCCCCCAGGGAGAAGACGTCGATGAAGTCGCTCAGGGGCTCGGGGTCGTAACAGCAGGTGCCCCCCGCGATCACCAGGGGATGGGAGCCGTCCCGGTCCGCCCGGCGGACGGGGACCCCGGCCAGGTCCAGCATATTGAGGATGTTGGTGTAGGCCATCTCGTAGCCCACGGAGAAGGCGATGAGGTCAAAACCGCGGATGGGGTCGCCGCTCTCCAGACCGTAGAGGGGGATGCCGTGGGCGCGCATCTGCTCCTCCATGTCCCCCCA